>JANMAE010000145.1:0-12972 GCA_031359445.1 Hyphomicrobiales bacterium
TGGCCCGCAGTGGCACAGTTTTTTGCAATCCATACAATTTTAACTTTTGAATCAATCAGAAGTTAGTTTTTGTGGCTTATTAATATTTCTTTACTTCTAGTAAGCGCTTTGCACTGCGTTTTAATGTGTGCTCGGTCAGGAGAAACGAATATGTTGAAGTTTGTAACATTCCTTAATGACGAGTCCGGCGCAACAGCAATCGAATATGCACTGATCGCATCTGCGATGGCACTTGCACTGGTGACCGCGATGCCGTTCATCAGCACCTCGCTTATTGCCAAACTCACCGGCATCGGAACCTTGATCACCAGCGGTACATAAGCGATCATACGGCACCAGCATTTACCTTCAGCACACCCAGAAACTTGTTTCTGAAGTCTGAAGGGCTGGTGCGGAATCTTTTCTTGAACGCTTCATAAAAACGCGACAGCGAACCGAAGCCGCAATCAAACGCGATGCTGGCAATTGGCAACTCGGTGGCAATCAACATGGACTGTGCTGTATCCAGCCTGTGGCGGATGATGGCCTGGTTGATGCTGATGCCGACACTGCGCTTGAAAATTGTCATGGCATAATTCGGATGAAGCTGGGCTACGGCTGCCACCTCTGCCACCGAAATATTTTCCGTGGCCCGGTCCCCGATAAATCGCGTCATTTTTTCCACATGCAGGGCCCGCTCCGTATCATGGCTTGCGGCATTAGGCGAGGCTTTGGCCAGGTCACGCAGGTCACACCAGCCCTCACGGTCAATGCGGCGCACGCGCGCTGTCAGTTCATCACGCACGATCTGCTCGAGTTGCATGTCGCCTGACAGCAGCTCCTCGCGCCAGCGCTGAAATATGTCGCGGTCAAAACTCTTGATATCCAGCGCCTCGATCATGGCCCCGCGGAACATGGCTTCCCTCAGCCTGCTCAGCGTGGGGAGCGCCAGAAAAACCGCCATGGGCACATAAAGGCACACAAATCGCGTGGGGCCGAGGGTTGCCGTGACCTGATGCGGGATCATGCCCCAGAATATCACCAGCCTGCCCGGCGAAACGAAAACCTCCCGACCATCGAACCAATAGGTCATGCCGCCTTCAAGGACGAAATTTATCTCGATCTGGCTGTGCATATGGGGGCCCGGCATGCACATGACATCGAGCGCCTTTCCCGCGCACAACAGGTGATCGCCAAAAATCACATGCGGGTGGCCCGCGGCCGAATGGGGATGGGCCGGAATGCTTTCATCACGGAAATCGACAGGCACATGTTTCAGCACGATGACAACAGACCTTACAAAACAGGAAGTTTACGCTGCAATTCCGGAAGAACCTTACGGGTTTACGCGCCAAGGTCAAGGCAAGTTCTACACCGAAAGTAAACTCGTAAAAATGTCGCCGCGGCCATCATGGCACGCGGGTTTTAGGGAGAAGAGCATGAATTATTTCAAGACCTTATCAGGCTTGGCCTTGGGCCTTGCCCTGTCTGCAACAACCACTTTGGCAGGTGAGATCGTTGTCAACTCGGACCAGACCGACCCCGCGCCAAAGAAAGCCATGGAAGAACTCGTGGCCGATTTCCAGAAGGCCAATCCTGGCATCACCGTGAAGTGGAACAACTTCGATCACGAGGGCTACAAGTCAGCCATTCGCAATTTCCTCACTGCTGATGCGCCCGACGTGGCCGCCTGGTATGCAGGCAACCGCATGGCACCATTCGTCAAGGCCGGACTGTTTGAAGACGTAACGGATGTCTGGGCAGCCAATGGCCTGGACGACACCTTGAAATCGGCTGCCGCTTCGATGACCATGGATGGCAAGAAGTGGGGCGTGCCTTACACCTATTACCAGTGGGGCATCTATTACAACAAGGATGTTTACAAGAAGGCTGGCGTCACCGAACCCAAGAACTGGGACGAGTTCGTGGCCAATTGCGAGAAGTTCAAGGCCGCAGGCGTGGATTGCCTGACCACCGGAACCAAGGCCCTGTGGCCAGCGGCTGGCATTTTCGACTACATCAACATGCGCACCAATGGCTATGAATTCCACATGGACCTCACCGCCGGCAAGGTGGCCTGGACCGATGCCAAGGTGAAGGCAACCTTCGCAAACTGGGCCAAGATCACGCCTTACATCACAGCCAACGCCGCAGCGATTGACTGGCAGGACGCAGCAGCGCTTCTGTCGCAAGGCAAAGCCGCCAATTATGTCATGGGTAACTTTGCCGTGGCCACCTTCAAGGATGGCGGCATGACCAATGACAATCTTGGCTTCATGATTTTCCCGGAAATCACCGCAGGCATTCCACGTGCTGAAGAAGCGCCAACCGACACCTTCCACATTCCTTCAGGCGCCAAGAACAAGGAAGATGCCCGGAAATTCCTGGCTTACGTCGCTTCACCCGAAGCCCAGACGAAGATGAACGCCACGCTTGGCCAGTTGCCGGTAAATAACAAGGCAACAGCAGGCGATGACCCCTTCATCAAGGCAGGCTTCGAAGAACTTTCCAGCGCTTATGCCCTGGCGCAGTTCTTTGACCGTGACGCACCAGCCGACATGGCAAAGGCCGGCATGGAAGGCTTCCAGGAATTCATGGCCAAGCCAGAAAACGTGGATGCCATTCTCGAACGCCTCGAGAAGGTGCGCCAAAAAGCCTACAAGTAAGATGATGTGACCGGGGCTGGCCAACACCATGGCCAGCCCTTTCCTTTGATCCTCTGAAGGAGGAACGAGATGACGGTCTCCCCGCCTGGATTCTGGAAAAGGCACCAGCGCAGCTTGGCGCCATGGCTTTTCCTGGCGCCGGGCATGCTCATGTTCGTGATCTATGTCGTCATCCCGATTTTCCAGTCGATCTGGATCAGCTTCTATCAATGGGACGGGCTTGGTCCCAAGACCTGGGTTGGCACCCAGAATTACGTCGACCTCTTGGACGATGACTCCTTCTACACCTCGCTCAAGAACAATTTCATCTGGCTGGTGCTCTATCTGCTGGCAGTGCCTGCAGGACTTGCGGTGGCCCTGTTCCTCAATCAAGCGGTTGCCGGCATCCGAATTTACAAATCCCTGTTCTTTTTTCCCTTCGTGATCAGCCAGGTTGTTGTGGGTCTTGTGTTCAGCTGGTTCTATGCGCCGGATTTTGGCCTCCTGCCCAAGATCATTGCCTTCTTTACGGGCAAGGAAGTGGCGATCCTCGCCGATGATCGCTACGCCACCTATGGCGTGATCGCAGCGGGCCTCTGGCCACAGATTGCCTATTGCATGATCCTCTATCTCACAGGCCTCAACAATATCAACCCCGAACAGGTGGAAGCAGCCCGTATGGACAATGCCAGGGGGCTTTCCATGCTGTGGCACATCATCATCCCGCAATTGCGGCCAGCGACCTTCATAGCCATTGTCGTCACCGTGATCGGAGCACTCCGCTCTTTCGACCTGATTTCCATCATGACAGTGGGTGGGCCCTATGGCTCCACCCGCGTGCTGTCCTATTTCATGTATGAGCAGGCGCTGTCTGAATATGGCGTGGCCATGGGCTATGGCGCGGCCATCGCCGTTGTTCTCTTTGCCATCATGCTGATCTTCATCACGATCTTCGTTGTGCGCATGCTGGCCCAGGAGAGGAACGCCTGATGTTTCCCACGCCAATCGCCAAGGCGCCGCGCTGGGCGCAAACCGCCTACAAGATCCTGCTGCCTCTGGCCCTGATACTCTGGCTGCTGCCGCTCATCGGCATTGCCATAACCTCGATCCGGCCATCTTCCGACCTGGCCTCCGGCAACTATTTCGGCATTCCCTCGCATTTTGCCGGGGTGGAAAACTACACCGCGGTGTTCCACAACAGCAATATCGGCTGGTATATCCTGAATTCCTTCAAGGTGACGATTCCCACGGTAATTGGCGCTGTGGCGCTGTCCTGCCTGACGGGCTTTGCGCTCGCCGTCTACAAGTTCAAAGGCAATCTCATCGTATTCTTCATGTTCGTGGCGGGAAACTTCGTGCCCTTCCAGATACTCGCCATCCCGGTGCGCGATCTCACAATCAAGCTTGGCATGTATGATTCAATCATGGGGCTAGTGATGTTTCACATAGCTTTCCAGACGGGATTCTGCACGCTGTTCATGCGCAACTTCATCAAGTCCCTGCCCTTTGCGCTGATCGAGTCAGCCCGCGTGGAAGGTGTGAGCGAATGGAGGATTTTCTGGCATATCGTGCTGCCGCTCATGCGACCAGCCATTGCCGCACTTTCCGTGCTGATCTTCACCTTCATTTGGAACGACTATTTCTGGGCAACCGTGATGGCGCAATCCTCCGATGTGCGGCCTGTCACCGCCGGCATGAATGAATTGAAGGGCCAGTGGAAAGTGGCCTGGGAATTGATTGCGGCGGCGTCCATCATCGCAGCCCTGCCGCCTGTCGCCATGTTCTTCCTCATGCAGAAACACTTCATCGCGGGCCTCACACTCGGGGCCACAAAAGGATGAGCTTCCAGGTCGCCCGCATTGGGGAACAACTGGTTCTGGCCCTGCCGGAACGTGGCATGCCCATCATTGTTTCGATGTTTGCTGATGTTGGATTTAACGACGCGGGCCTTGAAAACCTGCTGCATCGTGCTCCGCGCGTGAATGGCATGGATGTGGCGCTGCCATCAGCGGTTTATCTGCCAACAGGCGGCCACGGTTTTTTCCGCTGGCCTGCAATCATGGGCCACCGCGCGGGCACTGATTTTACGCTCAACCCCACGGACTGGAAAATTGCCAGCACGACGGAAGATGAGCTTGAGATCAGCGCCACTGACCCTGTTGCCAAAATTGGTTTGAAGCTCTCCATCAAATCTCATGGCTCCGAAATGCAAACCACGCTGACCAACCTGGGTGATACGCCATACAACCTGGACCGCTGCATGGCTGGCACGATATTGATCTCAGGCACGCCCACGTCTTACGTGGGTTATCACGGCAGTTGGGGACGTGAATTTCACGAATGTCGTGAACCTGCTTCGAAGAAACTCTGGCTACAGGAAAACCGGCGGGGCCGCACATCGCATGACCGCTATCCCGCTGTGATGATTGAAAGCCGCGTGGCAGATGGGTCGCACGAAGTCCGTGCCCTGCATGTGGGCTGGAGCGGCAATCATGTGATTGCGATTGATCCCACCGATGATGGCCGCGTGCTAGTGCATGGTGGCGAATTGTTTGAGCCCGGCGAAATGATTTTACGGCCGGGCGAAAGTTATGTTTCACCCGTTGTCTATGTTGATAGCGATGCCCATGATCTCTCTTCAAGATTCCATCATATGCTTCGTAAAAGAGTTCTGAAATGGCCCGGCGGCACAATGCGCCCTCGGCCGGTGACGCTCAACACCTGGGAAGGCGTCTATTTCGATCACAAGATTGAAAACCTCAAGGCCATGGCCACATCAGCCGCCAAACTTGGCATTGAGCGTTTTGTTCTTGATGACGGCTGGTTCGGCAAGCGCGATGACGACACGTCATCATTGGGTGACTGGTTCATCGACGCGCGCAAATATCCCGACGGGCTGGCACCACTTATTGATCATGTGCTGGCCCAAGGCATGGAATTCGGCCTGTGGTTTGAGCCCGAAATGGTCAACCGCAATAGCGATCTCTACCGCAAGCATCCGGATTGGATTTTGCAGTTGCCAGGTTATCTCCTGCTCGAGTCGCGCCATCAGATGGTGCTTGATCTCTCGCGGCAAGATGTAAGTGATTATGTGTTCAAGTGCATGGATGATGTGCTGCGCGCCTACAAGATTGCCTACGTCAAATGGGACATGAACCGCGATCTCACGCATGCAGGCGATGCCGGGGGACGCGCTGCAACGTCGCGGCAAACCCACGCGGTTTATGCGTTGATGGACCGCATCCGCAGAGCTCATCCCGATCTTGAAATTGAAACCTGTGCATCGGGCGGCGGGAGAGCGGACTTCGGCGCATTGCAATACACCCATCGTGTGTGGATTTCCGATTGCACCGATGCCCTCGAACGTCTTTCCATCCAGCAAGGTGCGCGACGCTTCCTGCCGCCGGAAATCATGGGCTGCCATATCGCAGCCTCGCCCAATCACCAGACGAAGCGCCGCCACACCTTGGCATTCCGCGCCATTACAGCGTTCTTTGGGCATTTGGGCGTGGAGCTTAACCCGCTCGAACTCTCCGATGGGGAACGCGCCGAACTTAAAGCATGGATCGCGCTCCACAAGCAATATCGCCACATTCTCCACGGTGAAACATCCATTTTGATTGACCAGCCTGTGGGTGACGGGCGCTTTGTGTTCGGCGCGAAGCTTGACATGAATGAGGACAAGGAAGAGCACATCATATTGGCTGTGGCGCAATCCACGCAGACCTTGCAGGAGCAACCCCTGCCACTGGACATTCCCATCTCTTGGACGGACCGGAATTTCACGGTGAAGCTTCTCGGCCCCACCGCGCCACCTTTCATGCGCGCCCATCCCGCGCAAATTGCCATGCTCGGCGGCACAACTGAATTTTCCGGCGGTCTGCTTGGCAGCATGGGGTTGAACATTCCGCAGCTCTATCCTGAATCAGCCATCCTGCTGGAAATCAAAACGGTAAGGAAATAAGACCATGGCCAATGTCACGTTACGGAATGTGAAAAAGCAGTTTGGCGAAGTTGCCGTGATCAAGGGTGTAGACCTCGAAATTGCCGACGGCGAGTTTTGTGTTTTCGTGGGCCCATCGGGCTGCGGCAAATCAACACTTCTGCGCATGATTGCAGGCCTTGAGGAGATCACCGCAGGCGAACTTCTGATTGGCGGCCAGGACATGACCTCGGTGCAACCCGCCGACCGCGGCGTGGCCATGGTTTTTCAATCCTATGCGCTTTACCCCCATATGACAGTGGAGAAAAATATTGGCTTTGGCCTGCGCATGACAGGCCACCCGGAAACGGATATCCGCGAACGCACAAAACGTGCTGCCGACATGCTGCAATTAGGCCCCCTTCTACAGCGCAAACCATCCCAGCTCTCCGGCGGGCAACGCCAGCGGGTGGCGATCGGGCGGGCCATCGTGCGCGAACCACAGGTCTTCCTGTTTGACGAACCCCTCTCCAATCTTGACGCGGCACTGCGCGTGCAGATGCGCATTGAAATCGGCAAGCTGCACCAGGATCTCGGTACCACCATGATTTATGTGACCCACGACCAGGTGGAAGCCATGACCATGGCTGACAAGATCGTGGTGCTGAATGCGGGCCTGATTGAACAGGTGGGCTCGCCGCTGGAACTCTACCACCGCCCGCGCAACCTCTTCGTGGCAGGCTTTATCGGTTCGCCCAAGATGAATTTCATCAAGGCCACGGCCGCTGCCGGAAAAGCCGGAAAGATTGTGGTGACGCTGCCGGGCGGCTCAAAAATCTCGCTGGAGAGCCAGGGCAAAAAACTCGCCTCAAGCCAGCCCGTGACACTGGGCATCAGACCTGAACACATGCCGGTGGGTGGCGGCAGTGACGGACTTCTCAAGGGCGTGCTCCGCCTTGCCGAGTATCTGGGATCTGAAACCATGTTCTATGCTTCCCTGCCTGACGGCAGCGATATTTCGGTGAAAGCCGACGGCCTTGCTTCAGCCAAGCCAGGCGCCGCGCTCTCCTTCGGAATTCCAGCGCGCGCCTGTCACCTGTTTGATGAGCATGGTGCCGCAATCCTCAATGGAGACCTGACACAATAATGCTGGGCGTGTGCTATTACCCCGAACACTGGCCGGAAGACTGGTGGGCAAGCGATGCCGCCCGCATGCGCGAGATGGGGATCAGCTTCGTGCGCATCGGCGAATTTGCCTGGTCGCGCTATGAACCCAAACGCGGAGCTTTCGATTGGGGCTGGCTCGACCGCGCGCTGGATGTCTTGGGCAAGGCCGGATTGCAGATTGTGCTGGGCACGCCAACGGCCACGCCTCCCAAATGGCTGATGGATGATTTTCCCGACATTGCACCGATAGACCACGAGGGCAAGACGCGAGGCTTTGGTTCCAGGCGTCACTATACTTTCTCGTCCGAAATCTACCGCGAGGAAACCGCGAGGATAGTGGAAATTCTGGCCAAACGCTACGGCAGGCATCCAGCCCTCGTGGGCTGGCAGACCGACAATGAATATGGCTGTCATGACACCATTCTTTCCTGGGGCGAACAGGACCTTCTGGCCTTCCGCAGGTGGCTGCGCCACAGATACCAGACAACCGACCAGTTGAATGAAGCCTGGGGAAATGTGTTCTGGTCGATGGAAGTGAGGGATTTCGACGAGATTTCCTTGCCAAACCTCACAGTGACGGAGACAAATCCAGCAGCCCGCCTGGATTTCTGGCGCTTCCAATCCTCGCAAGTCGCAACCTATGACAGACTGCAATGCGATATTATTCGCGCGCATTCACCAGGCCGCTGGATCACCCACAACTTCATGGGATTCTTCAATGAATTTGACCATTGGCAGCTCGGCGAAAATCTCGATCTGGCATCGTGGGATAGCTACCCCATAGGCTTTGTCGAAAGATTTCCCTTCAGCGAAGACGAACGCGCGCGCTGGGCACAAACCTCTCATCCCGATATCGCGCCTTTCCATCACGATCTCTATCGCGGCGTGGGCCGCGGACGTTTCTGGGTGATGGAGCAACAGCCAGGCCCGGTGAATTGGGCACCGTGGAATCCTGTGCCCAAGCCCGGCATGGTAAGATTATGGACCTGGGAGGCGCTCGCCCATGGCGCGGAAGTCGTGAGCTATTTCCGCTGGCGCCAGGCGCCCTTCGCGCAGGAGCAGATGCATGCAGGACTCAACCTGCCAAGCCTTCATGAACTCTCAGCAGGCGGACGCGAAGCGGAGCAGACAGGACGGGAACTGGCGATTGTGGGCGAGCTTCCGGCAACGCGCCAGGCTCCCGTTGCGCTTGTCTATGACTATGAATCCTTTTGGATGACGCAGATCCAGCCACAGGGCGCGGACTTCCGCTATGAAGTTGCAGCCTTCCGGTTTTATGAAGCGCTCCGCAAGCTGGGACTTGATGTGGATTTCCTGGCCCCCGGAAAATCGTTGGAGGGATACAAGCTGGTGATCGTGCCGCCCCTTCTGCATGTTTCGGATCAGGCGGTTGCTGCCTTTACGGCAAGCAAGGCTGTTATTCTCTATGGACCCCGCACCGGCTCCAAGACGCGCCATCTTTCGATTTCCCAAGGCCTGCCAACCGGCCCCTTGCGAGCGTTGACCGGCGTTCGGGTGACACAGGTTTCCTCGCTGCGGCCCAACCTTTCGGAGTCTGTCAAAGGCATTGCAGAGGGTGTTGCAAAGACCTGGCGCGAATATATTGAGGCGGAAGCCGACGTGCTGTCGACCTTTTCCAATGGTGATCCGGCCTTTACGGCCCGAGGCCAACATCACTATCTCGCCTGCCTGCCCGATGAAAAACTGCTGAGCGACGTTATGGCCCATGTGTGCCTGAGAGCGGGATTGGACGTGATGGATATTCCCGATCACATCCGCCTGCGCCGCAGGGGCAAACTGGTATTCGGCTTCAATTACGGGAACAATCCATGGCCCATACCAAAGAGCGTGAAGATCGTCTTTGGAAAATCCACGATTGAAGCTCAGTCCCTCAGCATCTGGTCGTCAGATGTGTAGTGCGAGTGCTGTTGCATCATCGGCCGCCTTGAAACGAAAATATTTTTCGCAAAGCGGATCGGACGCTTCCGCCACGCGTATCTCTTTGAGGACGTCCACAACACTATCCCTTTCCATGCAGCGCGCCATCAGGGACGGATCATTATAAAGGCCGTAATGATCCACCGCGCGGTAAAACCCATCCGTACACAGAAGAATGGCGGTGGGCTCTCCGAGATGCAAAAACTCGGCAAAGCGCGTGGCCACGGGATCTGCCTCAAGAATGCTGTAGCCATCCGCCGTGTTCCGGCCATTACGCGCCGCCAGGAGATGCGGCCGGAATTCCGCCATGAGTTCGGAAACGTTGTTGATGCCCATGGCGCGACGCTTGTTTGCCTCCGCCGAAATCCATCGATCAAAGCTGTTGTTGGATGATGCAGGAAAGGCGGTGATGCTGCCATCTTCCTGTTGAGCCAGCAGCGAAGAATCGCCCAGCCGCACGGCCTGCCATGAACGTCCATAGCGCTTCACCATGGTGAGACAGGCGGCTGGCGGGTCATAGTCCGGTGGCAAATGCAAATCAGCAGACACCAGGCTCCAGTCCAGGACAAGGGCCTCCACCAGAGCAGACAGAATATCCGCAAGCAACATTTCACCAAGGGATAGTTTCAGGAGATGGCTATGCGCCCTCTCCACCAGCCACTTCGCATCACTCGAGCCCGGCAGATAATGCTGCCCGTTGATCCCGGTCACGCCGTCAAATATCCACGCCGCGGAAATATTCTCGAGCGGTCCTATGGTGCCAAATCCATCTTCGTTGATGGCACCACTTTCCTGTGTGACCGCCCCCTGAAGCCTCACAGCTCCACCACCTTGCCACTCCTGACACTTTCATCAGCAGCCAGCACGATGCGAAGCGAGTGGATGCCGTCCTGCACATGGGCATCCAGATCACGGTCGTGGAGGATGGCATCGAGAAACATCTCCTGCTCGCGGTTGCACAATTCCTGATGGCCCGGCTCGTCATCCATGGCGATGAGATCATCAGCCTTTTCAAATTTGCCCTCGGCATTGAGGCGCGCATGATGGACGCGAAGCGCACTTGTCCGGGTGTGGCTGTCCACATGGGACGAGCCCGTTTTGGCTTCGTCCATGGCGATGGAAACGGAACCTCGGGGACCAATCATGTCTTTCACAAAAAATGCGGTCTCGCTCATCATGGGACCCCAGCCCGCCTCATACCAGCCCACCGAACCATCATCAAAGCTCACATGCAGATGGCCATAGTTGTACATGGTCTTGGCGACTTCGTCCGAAAGCCTTGCACCCACCGCATGCACGCGGAGGGGTTTGGCGCCTGTGACCTGGCACATCACATCAACATAATGCACGCCGCAATCCACGATGGGACTGATGCTGTTCATGAGATGCTTGTGCACCTCCCATTGCGCGCCTGATGATTGCTGATTGAGGTTCATGCGCATGACCAGCGGTTTCCCGAGCGTGCGCCCCACCTCCACGAACTTCATCCACGAGGGATGCACCCGCAAGATATAGCCGATGACGAGTTTCCGCCCCCGCGCCTTGGCAAGTGCGGCAATGTCCTGGGCGGCAGCAACACTGTCAGCCAGGGGCTTTTCGATGAAAACATGGCAATTCGCGTTCAGTGCCAGGCGCGCATATGCTGCATGCGTGTCAGGCCAGGTATTGATCGAAACGGCATCGGGTTTCACGACGCCAAGCGCTTTGGCAAAGTCGCTGAACAGGGGAATACCAGAAAATTCCGCACGGAGATCGTCGCGCGCGTCAATGCCCCGGCTGCACAATCCAACAATTTCAAATCCGGCAATGGATTGATAGGCGCGCGCATGGCTCGTTCCCATGTTGCCCATGCCCACCACCAGAACCCTGAGCCTTTTCATGCGCCCTCCACCCATGTTTCAGATACATTCAATTGACCATCCAGATGCACCAGGCTGGCGAGATGGCCGGGAACAATGCGGCCCAGTTCATGGGCGCGGCGCAAAAATCTTGCTGGGTTGAGCGATGTCATGCGCAAGGCATCGCCGAGAGGGACACCAAGATTGCTGATACAATTGCGGAGCGCTGCATCCATGGTGAGATTTGATCCCGCCAGTGTGCCATCGTCAAGCTGAAGCCTCCCGTCATGCAGCGTCACGGGCCGCCCCTGCAGGGCAAAGGAGGAAGGACCACCGGCCGCCGACGACATCGCATCGCTCACCAGCATGAAGCGATCCGGTGCTGTTGCCCTGAGGGATATTTTGAGCGTTTCGTCATGCACGTGAAAACCATCAGCGATGATGCCGATGAAACTTGCGGTATCCCCAAGCGCTGCGCCCACCATGCCGGGCTCGCGCCCTGTCATTTGGCTCATGGCGTTGAAGAGATGCGTGAAGGCGCAAGCGCCTGCTGCAAGTGCTGCCTTCGCCTCGTCAAAACGCGCCTCGGCGTGGCCGAGGCTCACCAATATGCCATGCGCTGCAAGCCAGCTGATGAAGGACTGCGGTACTGTATTGGGAGCCACTGTCAGCATCACCGACCCGCAACTGATAGCGAGGATATGATCCGCATCAGCCTGAGTCATGGCGCGGATAAATTTGGGATCGTGAGCCCCTTTGCGTGCCATGTCGAGGAACGGGCCTTCGATGTGAATGCCCAGCACGTTGGGAAGGTTTGCCCGCGCTTCTGCCACCGCTGCAATGGCGCTATCCAGAATTTCCGGCGCATCCGTGATGATTGTGGGGAGAAGTCCCGTTGTGCCAAACCGGCGATGCGACTGCGCTATTTGCCGCACGGTGTCCACCGTGGGCCTGTCATTCAGCAGCGCTCCGCCGCCGCCATTCACTTGCACATCAATGAAACCGGGAGCCAGCAACCCGCCACCGAGATCACGGGCATCTGTCCCCGGTTCAATTTCGCCCACAGGGCACAGCTTCACAATATGCCTGCCTTCAATCACCACGGCATGATCGTCCAGGAAGGTATCACCGGTGAATATCCGCGCGCCGCGCAACGCCAGCTCCATCACAGGGTCTCCGTCACTTTCTGGAGATGACGGGGATGATCCGGATTGCGCCCACGCGCCACGGATATTTTTTCGATGGCGAGATAGGCCGTCTGGATCATGGCGATGGGGTCGAGGAAGGGATTTCCGGTTTCAGCGAAAGGTAGTGATCCCTTCTCCGCCACCAGCACATGGGCACCGATGCGCCGCAGCTTGGCGAAAGCTTCATGGGAAAACGCATGCGCGGCATCGGCAGGCGAATAGGCCAGCACCGGAAAGCCCGTCTCCAGCAATTCCATCGGCCCATGCATGACTTCCGCAATGGAATAGGCTTCGGC
>JANMAE010000002.1:0-10652 GCA_031359445.1 Hyphomicrobiales bacterium
AGTTCCCGATTGACCAAGATTTTAGGTGGTGTGCGCGCTTTTTTTGCCGCCCTGGCCGATCCGTCGCGATTGCGACTGCTCTTATCAGTCGACGGAGCACCCAACGCCTTCAAATGTCCGGCCGTGGTGATTACGAATAATCTCTACGGTAAAGGTCACATTCCTTTTCAGGACCGTTTGGATGAGGGCGTGCTTGGCCTCTATGTTGTCAAGACCGTCGATCTTCTCCCAGCCTTGTCCATGGCTCGGGACCTTGCGCTTGGGAATTGGCAGGACAGCCCACACGTAACCACGCTACGCGCTAGAATTATTGACATAGTGAAATTATCTAGCAGGTTTCGCCGCCGCAGACATATAACCGCATCCGTCGACGGCGAACTGGAAACCTATAGCCTGCCGATCAGGCTGGAGATTAAACCCAGAGTTTTGAGGTTGCTCAAGCCGGTCTCGCTCGCGTAGAGCAGGGGCAGCGCATAAATCATTGGGGTGTCCATCACCATGCAGAACCGTCCGCTTGTCATCAGTTGTCCAGAACCCCGTTCACTTGAACTCATCTTTACGCCGTCCCAGCGCGAAGTGCTTTTTGCAAAATACCAGGTGTTGGAATGCAAAGACGGCGACGTGCCAAAAATGCCTGATATGACCCTTGCAGAAGCGCGCTATGTCCTTGGCCAGCCGCCCATCTCTGCAGAGACTCTAGCCAAGATGAAAAATCTGCGCTGCGTGTTGAATGTGGAAAGCAATCTCATTCAGAATATGCCTTACGACATTCTGTTCCAGCGCGGCATTCATGTGGTGACAACTGGCTCTGTTTTTGCGGAACCGGTGGCCGAACTTGGCCTTGCCATGGCTCTTAACCTGGCGCGCGGGATCGTGGAGGCAGATGTAGCATTTCGGGAAGGCAAGGAGCTGTGGGGTGGAGATAGCAATAAAACGGCGCGGTTGCTGACGGGTGCAGATGTTGGAATTATCGGGTTTGGTGATCTGGGCAAAGCGCTCAATCGCGTGCTTTCCGGTTTCCGCACGAAAACAAAAGTTTACGACCCGTGGCAGCCACCTTCCATGCTCCGTGACCAACAGGTGCAATCGGCTGGCTTGAATGAAGTTCTGAAGACAAGTGATTTTGTTTTTGTGGTGGCATCCGTTACCTCTGAAAACAAGGGCTTCCTGGGCGCAGCGGAATTTTCCGCAATGCGCAAAGGAGCTGCCTTCATCTTGCTCAGCCGTGCGGATGTTGTGGATTTTGACGCCCTTATGGATGCGGCAAAACGGGGCCACATTGTAGCAGCCAGCGATGTATATCCTGAAGAGCCGCTGCCGGCCGATCACCCGGTACGCAAGCTCAAGGGTTTCATTCGGTCGGCTCACAGGGCAGGGGCTCTCGATGTGGCTTTCAAGCGAATGGGTGACATGGTGCTGGAAGACATGGACCTGATGGATCGCGGCCTGCCGCCGCAGCGCTGCAAGCGCGCCGAACGCGAAACCGTAGCCCGCATGCGCTCTAAGCCAGTTGACCACAACTAAGGTGCAAGCCTAGTCTTACGAAAAAATTCAGGGAGAATGAGTATGGAAGAGTCAGTTCGCGCCACCATCAAGGCCGAAAAGCAAAAATTGCGGAGTGGTGGTAATGAACTCAAGGTGGCATTCAAACGCGTTGAGGACTATATCAATCGCGAGGCAGACGTAATCCAATCCATGGTCGCGTCCGGCAAAACATCCCTGCCGGAAGTAAGCTACAAATCCGTTGCTGCCGGAACCGTGAGTGAGGCGCAAAAAGCCGATATCCGCCATCGCGGCTTTGTAGTCGTGCGCGGTGTATATTCGGCAGCACAAGCCCATGAGTGGAATGAAGAACTTGGCGAATATATCGAAAGCAATGATTATTTCGCCAAGGCCGAGAAAAAGCGCGGGCTTGATAAATATTTCAGCCAGCTTGGCGAAGCGCGGCCGCAGATCTTTGGAATCTACTGGTCAAAGCCGCAGGTGCAGGCGCGGCAGGGCGAAACCATGGCTGTCACCAAACGCTTTATCAACAACCTCTGGGATGTGAATGGCCCGGATGGTCCCGAGTTCGATCCCAATAATGACTATTCCTATGCTGATCGCACCCGCCGCCGTCAGCCGGGCGACAAGACGCTTGGCCTTTCACCCCACATGGATGCAGGTTCCTATGAGCGCTGGACAGATGCGGCCTACCAGAAAATCTATTCTCCCGTGTTTGCGGGCAATTGGGAAAGCTACAACCCCTGGAAGGCGGCAAACCGCACCAGAACAGTGGAATTCAAATCTCCTGCCGTTTGCTCGGCCTTCCGGACATTTCAGGGCTGGACTGCACTTACCTCGCAAGGCCCGAACGACGGAACCTTGCGGGTGGCACCGGTATCAAAAGGCATTGCCTATATGCTGCTACGGGCCCTGCAGGATGATGTGGCCGAAGATGATCTCTGTGGTGCCGAACCCGGTCGCGCGCTGAGTGTAAAACCGGAATGGCATCCCTCGCTATTGAATTGCCAAATCTCAATTCCACTCATGCAGCCCGGCGACACCCTCTGGTGGCATCCCGACACGCTGCATGCCGTCGAAAGCGAGCACCACGGAAAGGGCTATTCCAACGTCATTTATATCGGCGGAACACCGCGCTGCGAGAAAAACCGTCTGTATACGGAGAAACAGGCCCAGGCATTCCTGGCGGGCAAGAGCGCCCCCGATTTTGCCGCTGAAGACTATGAAGTGGACTTTAAGGGCAGGGCTACGATTGATGACCTCACCGAATTGGGCCGTGCCCAGATGGGACTATGAACCTCATCTAAAAGCCGGGTTTTGAACCCAGTATACCTTTGAAAATATCCTGAAGAATCGACAGTTCACTGCCCACGACAGGTGTCTCGCGCGAATTGATATTGATGATCCGGCCATCTTCCAGGCCATATTGAGCAAAGCTGGAAACCTGCTGATCCTTGGTGAACCGAACCGCTATGACTTCGCGGCTGATTTCTTTGGGCTGCAGAAACGACCGGTCTTGGGTGGTGCTCGTGATATAATAGTTGCTGTCACCTTGGAAATTCACGCTGGCCGTGGTGGATGGCGAACCCAGGATACCTTCCACTTCCGTTTTCGACATGCCCTCGGTGATTTGCCCAAAAGCACCCGGTCTGGGGATATAACCATGATGGTTTATCTCCGGCGTGCAGCTCGAAATCAGGGTTGCGAAAGCAGCTGCAACAAGCCACATAGGGACACATACAAGGTGTTTTTTCGTCATGACAATCAAATCGATTCTCGCCACTTCATTTTGCATTCACCAGACCTTTAGCCCCACCGCGGCAGTGTGGGCAAGACCATGAAACTCAAGCGTCTGTTCCAGCCGAAAGAAAAGCCGGAGCGCGGTATCTACGAAGCAATTGTGGCTGCCGCACGGCAGGAGAAATTCTATCGCGATATGGGGGTGGCAGATACCGTTGAAGGCCGTTTCGAAATGCTTGTGCTGCATGTCTTCCTTGTGCTGAACCGGTTGAAGGGCGGGGGTGTGGAAGACTTTCGGCAGAATCTCACCAATCTCTTTTTTGATGACATGGATGGGGAACTGCGCGAGCTGGGTGTGAGCGATATCAGCGTCGGCAAGAAAGTGCGCAAAATTGCCGAATCTTACTATGGCCGTGTACTTGCTTATGAAAAAGCTCTGTCCACAACAAGTCAGTTGGCTTCAGCACTGGAACGGAATGTCTATCCTGAAGGCGTTACGGAAACACATCTGGAATCCCTGGCGGCATATGTGGTTGACGCCGTTCAGAAGCTTTCAGCTCTTCCCGTAATCACCATCATGCGCGGCGATGTGAGGTTTTCATGAAACAGCCAAAGGTGGAGTTCTCGCGGCCTCTTCAGGTGGACCGTGTCCCCAATCTGGGCAGCAATGACCGGCTTGAAGCAGATCCAAAGGAATGTGTGGAACTAGCCAAAAGACTGGGACTACCCGTGCTGCACGCATTGAAGGGATTTCTGCATTCCAAGCCGTGGCGGGGCGGTGGCTTGAAAATCACTGGCACTCTGACAGCATCTTTTGACCAACAATCCGTGGTCAGTCTCGAAACTTTCCGCACTGAACTGAAAACCGAAGTCGAGCGCTATTTTATCCCCTCGCGTGGAAAACCTGATGAGGAAGTGAATGACGATATTGACTATATCGAGGATGGCATGGTCGATTTGGGTGAAATAATGACCGAAACCTTGGCCCTGGAACTTGATCCCTATCCCAGAAAGCCCGGCGAGGTTTTTCAGGATATTCAGGAAGACGTTGAGGCAGAAAAGATAACGCCGTTTGCGGCTCTTTCCAAGCTGAAGCCCGCTTCTTCCGACGAAAAAAAATAAGAGTTGTTTCTGCCTCATTTGCCTCTATTTTCCCGAGTCCTATGAGGACTGATTTGATAATTGCTTTGGACGCCATGGGCGGGGATTTTGGACCCGCAACTGTCATACCCGGCGCTGAGCTGGCAGCGATTCGTCACCCCGGCTACAAATTCATGCTGTTTGGTGACGAGCCGAAAATAACCCCCATCCTGCAGAAATACCCCCGACTTATGGCGTGTGCCCAACTGCGTCATTGCGAGGTAACCATCGCCATGGATGAAAAGCCCAGTCAGGCATTGCGCCATGGCCGGGGCAAAAGCGGCATGTGGCAAGCCATTGACGCTGTGCGGACAGGCGAGGCACACGCTGCTGTATCCGCGGGAAACACGGGCGCGCTGATGGCAATGTCCCGGTTTATCCTGAAAACGGTGCCGGGAGTTTCGCGGCCGGCCATTGCAGCACTCTGGCCTACATTGCGTGGCGAAAGCGTAGTGCTGGATGTAGGCGCCACAGTTGGCGCCGATGCTGCCCAGCTTGTCGAGTTTGCAATTATGGGCGAAGCCATGGCGCGTTGCCTGTTTGGCCTGACCAAACCTACGGTTGGTCTCCTTAATGTGGGCGTCGAAGAAGTAAAGGGGCTAGAACAGGTAAAAGAAGCGGCAAAGCTGCTTCGTCAGATGAGCCTGCCAATGGAATATTATGGTTTTGTTGAAGGGGACGATATCGGCAAGGGAACCGTCGACGTGGTCGTCACGGAGGGCTTCACTGGCAACATAGCCCTGAAAACTGCGGAAGGTACGGCCAAGCAAGTAGCGGCCTATCTGAAGCTGGTGCTGAGCCGCACGATCATGTCGAAGCTGGGTGCCGTTTTGGCTCAGGGCGCCTTCAACGCGTTGAAGGACCGCATGGATCCCCGCAAGCACAATGGTGGCGTCTTCGCAGGCCTTAACGGCGTGGTGGTCAAGAGCCACGGCGGAACCGATGCTCTGGGCTTTGCAACTGCCATAGATGTAGCAATCGAAATGGTAAGTAACGGCTTGGTGGGAAAAATAACCGAGGACGTGGCACAACTGAATTCCATGGTGAAACCGGCCGTACAGGTCGCAGTATGACAAAAACCTGCGTAAGGTCCGTGATTGAGGGCGTGGGATCGGCTTTACCCAAACGCATCATGAGCAATGCGGACATCAGCAAGATTGTAGACACCAGCGATGAATGGATTGTCGAGCGCACCGGCATCCGTAACCGCCATATTGCTGCTGAGGGCGAAACAACCGGCAGCCTCGCAGTAGAAGCAGCAAGACGGGCGCTTGATCACGCTGGTTTGAAAACCGACGATGTCGACCTGATCATTCTTGCCACTTCAACGCCCGACAAGACATTCCCTGCAACAGCCACCCACGTACAGGCAGCCTTGAACATAACACGTGGCGCAGCCTTTGATGTGCAGGCCGTGTGCTCAGGTTTCGTCTATGCGCTGACCATAGCCGATACCTTCATCAAGACCGGACAGGCAACCTGTGTGCTGGTCATCGGGTCCGAAACATTTTCGCGCATTCTGGATTGGAATGACCGCACGACCTGCGTTCTTTTCGGTGACGGTGCAGGAGCAGTTGTTGTACGTGCCGGAAGCGGCAGTGGAAGCAATGAAGATCGAGGGATTCTAAACTGTCACATTCATTCCGATGGGCGTTATAGTGACAAACTGCACGTGGACGGAGGTCCCTCGACCACCAAGACCGTGGGCCATCTTCGCATGGAGGGGCGCGAGGTTTTCAAGCATGCCGTAAACAATATAGCCTCGGTTATGCAGGAAGCGATAACCAGGGCGGGCCTTGTGCCCCGAGATATTGATTGGTTCGTGCCCCACCAGGCCAACCGCCGCATTTTGGAAGGCACAGCAAGGAAACTGGGCATATCGGAAGAAAAAATTGTCATAACCCTGGATCAGCATGGCAATACCTCAGCAGCCTCAATACCTCTGGCGCTCGATACTGCCGTGAAAGATGGCCGCATCCATCGTGGCGAGTTAATTTTGTTGGAGGCCATGGGCGGTGGCTTTACATGGGGCGCAGTTCTCGCTAGATTTTGATGAGACTCGTAACCTATTGAGTTCTCATAATTTTCGATTGACCCGTGGGTTGCGGCGGCATAACTTAGGGCGTTCTTGCAAGGGGAAATAAATGACAGGCAAGACTCTGACGCGTGCGGATTTAAGCGAAGCCGTTCACCGTGACATTGGTTTGTCGCGAACGGAATCGGCTGAAATGGTGAAATCCGTCTTGGATTTGGTATCCGAGGCTTTGGTGCAGGGATCGTCCGTAAAATTGTCGTCATTTGGTACTTTTATGGTACGCAGCAAGCGTGGCCGGGTGGGCCGCAATCCAAAAACCGGTGAAGAAGTTCCTATTACGCCCCGCCGTGTCATGGTATTTCGCCCCAGCCAGGTTATGAAAAACGTCATCAACGGCCTCGAACCGGGCTCTGATGAAGAATAATTGTCCTTACGGCCTAGTCGGGAGATAAATGTTGGAAAAATCCCCTGATGCATTTCGCACAATCAGCGAGGCTGCCGAGGAGCTTGACGTTCCTCAACACGTCCTGCGCTTTTGGGAAACCCGCTTTCCGCAAATAAAACCGATGAAACGGGCAGGTGGCAGGCGTTATTACCGCCCCGCAGATATCGAATTGCTGAAAGGCATTCGAAGCCTCCTGTACAAGGAAGGCTATACGATTAAAGGCCTTCAGCGCATTTTGAAGGAAGAGGGCACGCCCTATGTGGCGGGTGTGGGCCGTGGCGAAATAACCGCACGAAAGCGTGAAGGCGATCTGGACGGGGCTCCCCAGCCCGGCAAAGCGCAATTTGCACCGCGAATCGTCAAGCCAGCACCCGGACTAGGTAAAGCACCGCTGGCCCGGTCTTCCAATAACATGGGAGAAGCACCCGTTATAGTCCACAAGTTGTCTGACCTCCATGCTGATAATCTGAAGGCGGCGCTCCGCGAACTCGGCGAGGCGCGGAAGCTGCTGGACCCGACATCGCGGGTATAAGCCGCGCGTTGATGGCAACACAATATCAACACTGCTGATCTATTCCTGATGCCGCACATTAGGGAAGGCGCAGTTATCATGTCGATCTGGGGTACAGTCTTGCTGGCCATTAACCTGGTCGGCGTGCGGTTTGGCGGTGCTGCAATAGGTTTGGCGAGCCAGATCCTCCTTGCAAGACTTCTTACTCAGGATCAGGTGGGCATCGTTTTTCTAGGGATGAGTGCCACGGCTTTTATCGGCTTGTTGATAACAGGAGGTTACCCACAACTGGCAATTACCTGCTTGCCGCGATATTACACACTCGGGCGCTCCCGTCTCATACAAGCTTTTCACGCAGCATTCCTGAAGGACAGCCTTTGGATTTCGCTTGCAACATTCCTCGCAGCCCTCCTGATCTATTTTGTACTTCCCCTCAACCAAGGCTTGAAGACCGCACTTCTTTTCGGTTGCCTGTCTGCACCAGCCTCTGCCCTTATCCGCATGAATAGCGCCGTTGCGAATTCAGTTCGCCGCTATGCACTGTCATATGTTCCCGACTTCCTTTACCGACCAGGCCTTCTATTGGCATTTCTAGCGCTTGCCTGGTTTTTCCAGTTTCAGCTCACAATATCTCTGGTCCTCTGGGCCTTTGTCATCTCCAACACAGCGGTCGCAATCGCCCAAGCCTATTTGATAGGAAGCGCCGGAACGTTCTCGGGATTAAAGTGGCAGGGTCGGCATAATCTCGCTGCGGTTCTGCGTGGGCGCGCGGGAGCCCTTGTTATCGTAGGCGCCGTGGCTGCTTCATTTTCGGATATTGTTACCCTCCTTGGAGGTCTCTTCTTGAACCCGGCTGATGTTGCAATGGTAGGAGTGACTATCCGCTTGGCCACGCTCGCAGGATTTATCACTCAGGCCACCCAGCAATTTATCATTCCGGATTTAACCAATGCCATGGCACGAGGCACGCCCGCTCAAATTCGCGCACTGCTATTGCGCATAAATGTAATAGCACTTGGGGCGATCCTGATATGCGCCTTGGGGGCGGCTTTATTTGGCGGTCCAATTCTCAAGATTTTTGGTCCCGCCTATGAAACAGGGAAATGGCCCCTTGTATTGTTTATGATCAGCCAGGCATGCCGCGCGGCCAGCGGCATGAACCAGCATTTACTGTCTCTCGGCGGGCAGCAAGTCAAAACAGCGGGCTCGTGTGTCGTGGCAATGGTAGTGCTTGTGGCATCCACAGCCATTTTTGCTCCAAGATTTGGAGTCCTTGGAGTTGCCTTCGCGGTTATAACTGCGGATGCTGTGTGGGCCATTCTTCTGGCCATGCAAGCCAAGCGCCTCACTGGTCGGCGGGGGGATATTTTGGGGGTCTTGAAGGCCGCCTGATTTCAACTCCGATTTTCGCAAACAACGCTTTTGTTTTCACAATCAAGCTGCTAAACGCAGCACCAGTCGGAGCGTAGCGCAGCCCGGTAGCGTACTAGTCTGGGGGACTAGGGGTCGCGGGTTCGAATCCCGCCGTTCCGACCATTTTCCACTTATGTGTGATTTCTGTATTCAGCTACACCAATTCGAGTGCTGAAGCACGCACTCGGCGATCCATAACGAGCCGTTAACACGATGTGGCTTAAAATTTGCAACCCATGATTAATTCGTTGCAAAATGAGAAATCACGCATGCCACTCGGAAGCTCAATAACAAACATTCTCCGGTTTTCTCTACTGGCGGCAATTGTTGCGATTACAAACGTTGGTTCAATAGATCGCCTGTTTTTACTCGTCGAACAAGGGCGGTATGGCACAATAGCTTTTACTCTGGCAATTTGGATGTTCGCTCTGATCGCGATGGTTATTGTGGCGGTTGAACCTCGCTGGAAGGTGCGCCTGTTTTGGGCGGTGCTTTTCGGTTTTGCTGGTGCCGTAGCGTTCGGTTATCAAAGGGCTAGTGGAACCGAAATGACCGTGTTTGACGGGCTTTCCCTATGGTCTGCCCGGCATCAGGCAACTGAGGCTCAGGCGGTTTACACACAAGTGATCGCAATTTCATTTGTGCTCTTCGGGTTCACGGTAGGTTTGTTTTGTATTCCAGCAAAACTGGTCAAAAACTGGCAGCGTGGTTGGGGTGTATTATGTAGCATAACGCCGGTAATTCCGATTGCCTTGATAGCCGCGATCATCTTTTTAAAGCAGGGCGGTGGTTCACTCGGCCTTCCTAAACAATTCACGGAACTTTCGATTGCAGGTCTGGTAGGTGCAAAAGTCCTTTTGGAACCCGTAGTTCCTCGAAGCGAGGTGGAGTGGCAACCATTTTCCCAGCAAGCTACGAAAAAAATCGTGATGCTTGTAGACGAGAGCTTACGCCCAGACTATCTCGATCCCGCAAACATCACAGGTGAAACCCCGGAATTTGCCAGGTTAGCTCCCAAATTTATAAATTTTGGCCCGGCGGCATCTTCAGGCATTTGCAGCAGTTATTCCAATGCAATGTTGAGATATGGCGCATCCCGCGCTGAACTCGGTTCCAGCATCAATGTTGTTCCTACGCTTTGGCAATATGCAAAAAAAGCGGGTTACAGGACGGTCTTCATCGACGCGCAGGCAAGAAATATTTCAAGCGCAGGTCGCCTCCAGAATTTTATGACCATTGACGAAACAAAAAGCATCGACAAAATCTATCGGATCGATGTGGGAGCGTCGGAAGCTGATGAGGCTTTGTTGGACGTCTTGAGTGAGGAACTCAAGTCTGGACAGAGGGTTTTTATCTACGCAAACAAACAAGGGGTTCATTTTCCATACGATCACGACTACCCCGCATCAGCTGCCAGATATCACCCCACCATCACGGAAGCAGGTGCAAATACGTTGCAATCCAATAACGCATCCTACAAAAATGCTGTGCTGTGGAACGTGGATCGTTTCTTTGGCCGGATGTTCAAAGAAACAGATTTAACCAACACAACGTTGGTATATACCTCTGACCACGGCCAATCGCTTGACCCAAAATCCCTCACGCATTGTGCCACAGAAAACGCACTGCCCGAAATGGCGCTGGTTCCGCTTTATGTCTACACAGACGACAAGGCTCAGAGAGAAAAGTTGCAACGCGGCGCAGAAAAATCAAGGGATCATGCAACCCATTTTCAGATAGCTGCTTCGGTTTTGAACTGGATGGGCTATGCCGATTCCGATCTGGCATCACGCTACAATGAATCTCTTACGCTTGGAACCAGCCACGAACCTGCTTTCACAACCGGTGACGTATTCGGACTGTTC
>JANMAE010000018.1:0-16246 GCA_031359445.1 Hyphomicrobiales bacterium
TACAACTTCGGTTGGTAAACAAAAGCACCTGAAGACGATGAGGGGCTCCTATTCGGGGCCCCTTTCCTTATAGCGCCACTCCGGCCCTTGGTAGATTTCCGGAACAGGATCATAACCGTGCCCACCCCAAGGGTGGCAACGCGAGACCCGCGCCAACCCCAGCCAGAAGCCGCGCCATGCCCCGTGCTTTTCAATCGCAGTTCGGGCATAGTCGGAACATGTCGGTAAATAGCGGCAGCGCCGTCCCAAAATTGACGATAGCGTAAGCTGGTACAGGCGGATCAGGAACAAGAGTACAAACTTCATCATGGCACATCCAAATATTCTCTTCATCATGGCAGATCAACTGGCAGCCCGATTCCTGCCAGCATATGGTCATCCGCTGGTAAAAACGCCAAACCTCGATCGTTTGGCAAAGTCTGGCGTCATTTTTGAGAATGCCTACTCGTCAAGTCCGCTTTGCGCACCGGCCCGCGCCACCATCATGAATGGCCTTCTGCCCTCGCGCACGGGTGTCTATGATAATGCGGCGGAATTTCCTTCGGCAATTCCCACCTGGGCACATTACCTGCGCCTTCAGGGCTATCAGACCTGCCTTTCAGGAAAAATGCATTTTGTCGGACCCGATCAGCTTCATGGTTTAACCGAACGCCTCACCACCGATATCTATCCCGCAGACTTTGGCTGGACACCCAATTGGCGCCTGAAGCAGGAGCGCATTGACTGGTGGTACCACAACATGACCTCGGTTCTGCAGCCCGGCATTGCAGAGATCACCAACCAGCTCGAATTTGATGATGAAGTGGCCTTCCTGGCGGTTCGAAAGATCTACGACTACGCCCGCTTCATGCCGGACACGCCCTTCTGCCTGATGGTGTCATTCACCCACCCCCATGATCCCTATGCCGCCCGCGCCAAATACTGGAGCCTCTACCGCGACGAGGACATTGACCTGCCCCGCGTTCCGGCCATGAAACGCGACGAACTCGATCCTCACAGTCAACGCCTCTACGATGTGTCGGCGATGCAGGATTACACGGTGACCGGAGCCGATATCCGCGCCGCAAGGCACGGTTACTATGCCAACATTTCCTATATTGATGATCAGGTGGGCAAGCTTATGGCAGCGCTGGAAGCCACCGGGAAAATCGACAATACGGTGATCGTGTTTACCTCTGATCACGGGGACTTTCTGGGGGAGCGTGGGCTTTGGTACAAGATGTCCTATCTGGAACCTTCCGCCCACATTCCCATGATCATCAGCGCTCCGGCACAATTCAAGGCTCGCCGCGTCAAGGAACCGGTATCGCTCACCGACATCCTGCCAACATTTGTGGACATGGCCACGGCAGGAAAATCCACTTTGGCACGGCCCGTTGACGGTCGTTCACTCTATCCCCTGCTGCATGGCGCTGCCGAAAATCCGGATGCAACGGCGTGGGGCGAATATTTAGCTGAAGGTACGATCGCCCCCATGTATGCGCTGAGGCGGGGACCATGGAAATTTATCTACTGTCCGACCGATCCTGATCAGCTTTTCAATGTGGTTGATGATCCAGACGAATTGAACAATCTCGCCGCCCAGAATCCTCTCGCCAAGGAATTCCGTTCCGAAATACTGGCCAAGTTTGACATTGCTAAAATCAACGACGCCGTGCTGGAAAGCCAACGCGCCCGTCACATGATGTTTGAAGCATTGAAAATCGGCGGCCTTTTCCACTGGGATTTCCAGCCCCTGCGCGACGCCTCCGAGCAATATACCCGCAATCACATGAGCGTAACCGACCGCGACCAGCAATCACGTTTCCCCAGAGCGCCCGACATAGAAGAAAAGAAAAGCTAGAAAGGCGTCCCGTCTTTTCGCGTCAGCACGTATTTGCTTTCAGTCTTTTTACCCTGCATGTCGATATCGGGATAGGACACTGTTTCAATTGGCGAGCGTGTGCCGATTTCGACATAGGTTGCGGGAAGTGTCGATCGATTTATCAGACAATGCGCGTTTGCAACACCTGCTTTGAATCCCGCGCACATTCCTGGTGACAACTGGTGTTCTCCGTGATCGTCAACAAGTGTGATTTCACCTTCGACCACAAAAACAAATTCGTCCTCGTGAACATGCCAATGCCTTTGGGAAGACCATGAACCGGGCGCCAATGTCGTGAGATTCACGCCAAATTGGGCAAGCCCAAAAACATCACCCAGCGCCCTCTTTTCCCGGCCTCTCAGTGCTTCAGCAAACTCGGCTGGATAAATGGTGCCTACGCGGGGTTTGACAGTCGCAGGATCAAGCGTGCTCATGCTGTTTTGCTTCTATCTGGGAAATGGCATCGGTGACCGCATCGAAGGTAAGTAATGTCGAAGCGTGCCGGGCCTTGAAGTCCCTGACCGGAATAAACGCCTCATAATCTGCCCACTTGCCGAATGGAGAAGGTCCGTTTTCCTTGAGCATCGCATACATTTGCGCCTTCAATTCCCGTAATTCGGAAGCGGTCGAGCCAATGATATGCCGTCCCATGACAGATGAGGATGCCTGACCCAAGGCGCAGGCCTTTACGTCTTGGCCAAAATCCGTCACAACCCCGCCCTGCATCTTCAAATCGATGGTGACCTTGGAGCCGCACAGCCTTGAATGCGCAACAGCCGTGGCATCTGGCTCCTGCAAGCGCTGCAGGAGCGGTATGTCAGCGGCAAATTCCAGGATTTTCCGGTTGTAAATCTCGTTAATCATTCACATGTCCCCAAAAGCATTTTCTGCTTTGTTGGTTTGCCCTATTTTACACTGCATGATATGGGAATGCCACAAGGATTAACAAAGACAGTTCTCGCACGCATCCGGCGACCCGAATGGAACGTAGAACTGGCAACCCTAACAGCCTCAGAGTGTGCAAAGCATGGATGCAATCGTCAGAAAGTTCAAACGCCCCACACAGGAAGAGGCAGAAGCTGCTGTCCGTACGCTGCTGGCCTGGGCTGGGGATGATCCTACGCGTGAGGGCCTGCTTGATACGCCGCGGCGGGTAACCAAGGCATTTCGCGAGTATTTCAAGGGTTATAACGAAGACCCGGCAAAAGAACTTTCCCGGACATTTTCCGATGTGGGCGGCTATGATGACATTGTCATGTTGCGCGATATCGAGTTCAATTCCCATTGCGAGCACCACATAGCGCCATTCGTCGGCCGCGCCCATGTCGCATATTATCCTACAGATGCAGTTGTCGGCATTTCGAAGCTCGCGCGCGTTGTGGAAATTTATGCCCGCAGGCTCCAGACACAGGAAACCATGACAGCCCAGATCGCCAATGCCATAACTGCAAGCCTGAAACCCAGGGGTGTGGCGGTCATGATTGAAGCCGTGCACACCTGCATGTCCATGCGCGGAATTGGCAAAAGAAATGTGGCAACCATCACGACGCAATTCACGGGTGACTTCAAAACCAATCCAGAACTGCAGGCGCGTTTTATGGGTCTGATACGCGCGCCCTCGGGTGGTTTTTCATTTTGATGCAAGGCGCCGATGAGGAATCCACGGCGCTGGAACTTCGCTTTGACGAGCATGGCCTGATAGGTGCCATTGTCACAGATGCCAACGACGGCGCACTGCTGATGTTTGCCTATATGAACCGGGAAGCACTTGCTAAAACACTTGCAAGCGGCGAGTTGCACTTCTACAGCCGCTCGCGCAAGTCGCTGTGGAAAAAGGGCGAGACTTCGGGCGAAACATTTTCCGTGCAATCCATCACAACGGATTGCGATCAAGATGTCCTGCAAGTGAAAGTCACTGCCAATGGCCGGGGAGCCGCCTGTCATACCGGTCGGCGCTCATGTTTCTACCGCAGACTTGAGAATGGCAAGCTTGTTATTGAAGACAACAATAAACTGTTTGACCCGCAATCAGTTTATTAGGAAAGGGTTCTAACCTGCTGAAGAAATATAGGTTTTCATTTCTTCCGCCTCACGTTCAACTGACTCAATCCTGAATTTCACGATATCGCCGATTGAAATCATTCCGGCGAGTTTGCCGTCTTCCACCACAGGCAGGTGGCGGATGCGGTATGTTGTCATGAGCGCCATTAGTTCGGCCTCGCTATCCCCATCTTTGCACGTGCGCACAGTTTTGCTCATGATAGCTGATACCGGCTGTGACAACGCTTGTGCGCCGTGTTCAGCCAATGCCCGCACGATATCCCGCTCAGAAATAATTCCGGCAATTCCACCCTTGGCATCGAGGATGACAACAGCACCGATGCGGTGTTTGGCAAGTTTCTGCGCGGCCTGATGGAGGCTTTCATGCGGACTGGCGGTGACAACATCGCGGCCCTTTACGCCAAGAATTTGGGAAACAGGCATAGATACCTCCTGTATTAAAGAATGCTTATTCATGCACCCTAACACGATTGCGCAGGGCTTGCATCCCCTCTGCGATCAAGCAGATAAAATGCCATCAACCCCACTGCAAACCCACCCAAATGCGCTTCCCACGCAATGCGCGCCTCTTCAACATAAGCAGCACCAGTCCAGCCCGTAGCACCTGAATACAGCGTGATTGCCAGCCAGATGATTGTGAACATCAGGGCGCGTCTGTCGGAAATCATTTGCTGGGGTAAAAGTGGCCGCACCTGCGAAAGATCGGCACGATAAGTGTCGCCAAGGTTGAGACCCGCTGCAAACATGAGGGGAATGGCGGCGGCCATGACACCTGAAACAGCCGCGGACGCTCCAATAACAACGCCGGCTTCGCCCCAATGGATAAGCAATGTAGCGATAGCCCCGCCCACGGCAGATATCCCACTGAGCAAAAGAAACCTGAGAGTGCCCAGACGGCGCGCGACCACAGTTCCAAAAATCAGCATCCAAAGTGAATTGAAGATCACATGCATCCAGTTGCCATGCAGGAAGGCATAGGTGAGGAACGACCAGACCTGTGAACCATATATGGCAGGAAAAGCCATTCCACCGGAAATCCGGGCCGGAATAAACGCAAACGCATAAAGGCTCCAGATCTGCCAATCCCGCCCGGCAAACGCGAGAATCGCATGGATTGACAGAAATACAGCAACCAGCGTCACCACAACCGTCGGTGCATTGAACAAAGGCTCTTTGGCAAATGTCTCGTATTCTTCTGAGTTGTCCATAAACTGGGCCGTTCCCCACAAATTGGCATGCCCCCTGCAACCTGACTCCCAGAAGTTCAAGTTGGCACAGGCCTTCAATCAACAAGGCCCAGAGGTTAGAAATGCTAGTTAACGATGTTACGGGTACAAGCCAAGCCGAATCCCATATCCTTCATCCCGGAACCCGGGAACTTTACAGCTATTGGGAGAAGATCCGGGCGGAAAACGCTGCTCCCAACCGCGCAAGCATTGACCTGCGCCAGATCAGCAGGATCGTTCCCGATCTGATGATGATGGAACGCGATAACATGCGTCAAAGCTACAAATGGCGCTTGGCTGGCACTAGCGTTTGTAGGCTTTATCAAAAGGAATTGACGTACTCCGATGCTTTTACCGGTTGGGGTAGTTTTGAACGCGACATCCTCAAAAAACTCTTTGATACCGTGGTAACCAGCCTCCAGCCTTGCCTGGTTCGCATGCGCCTTACGACCAATACCGACGAGGTTATTGGCGCGGAAATGCTGGGTCTGCCGCTGCAGTCCGGAAATGGCTCAAGATTTCATATTTTCGGGGGCGTGTTCCCGTTCCGGGACGTTGCGGCACTGCATTATCAGGAAATCACCAAAATGGAGCTTTCCGGTGCCCGGACTATTTGGACCGAACATCTTCCTGGTGACAAACTTGTGGCAGCCCTCAACACTACCAGAACATTTGGCGGCTTGCGCTTGGTCCAGGGTGGCAAAGACTAAATAAACCCAAGGCTTTTAACTTCGCGTTTACAGCCCTTTCGTTAGTCTCAAGAGCAGGATAAATATTGCCATGTGTTTGGCCGTGGCAAATTTCGGGAGAATCAAGTGACTGCGACAGCACCTGTCATAGACAATTCGGTCGATCCAGAATTGCCGGTGGCCCTATCCCTGTTCGGTCGTTACATGTTGCCTGACATGTCTGAACATCCCTGCCAGGTTACCGACATCTCCATAGCGGGTGCAATGTTTCTTACCGAAACTCCGCCCTTTTCAGGCTTACCACTGGTAGCCTATCTCGAAGAACTTGGGCGCGTTGAAGCCTTGTCTGGCCAACATGTTCCGGGCGGATTTCGCATAACCTTCACAGTGAAGGGCAGCCGCCTCGAAAAACTGGAATCGCGCATAAAATGGCTTGGCCAGCGCCAGGCCGGAGAAGAAGATGGCAGGCGCCATTCGCGCTTCGAACCGCGCGACAATCACTCACAAATCACCCTCCCGGATGGACGGGTTTATAGTTGCGAGGTCTTGGACATTTCTCTGTCCGGTGCTGGCATAAAGGTGGACGTAATGCCGAACCTTGGGACCTATGTCATGCTGGGCAAAATGCGCGGCCGCATTGTGCGTTACCTTGAAAACGGTGTAGGTATTGAATTTCTCAAACCCATGGACAGCAATCAACTCCAGCCACAGACCGAAACTGCGGCAAATTCCCGAACCTGGTGAATTAGTCCAGCGGTTCACCTTGATCAATTTGTTCCTGCAGCTTGGAAAGGTCCGGCACTTCTTCCACGGCAGGGGGCGGTGCATTTGGGTCACGGCAATTCACCAGCCACACATCATAAGTAGGATGTTCCATTGCATTGAGACCAGGGCTCTGAGCAAACATCCAACCTGAAAATATACGCTTCATGGTATCGTCCAGCTGCACTTCGTCAACCTCTACAAACGAAGTTGTATTGGGCGCCTCAGTGGCTGAGCGTGAATAACACACGTCGGCCTTAACACGTAAACCCCCGAACTTCATGACGTCACCAACCTTCACTTCAAACGTGGTAGTGAGGCCGGTAATCTTGTCAAGACCGGTAAAGACCGCAACCGGATTGGAAATACGTTCTGCTGAGGCTGGATACGCAAAACATACGAACAAGGCAAACACCGGAAGAGCTTTTGCCGCGAGGCACCTCACCATTACTAATTGACTTTCTTTTCCGCCTCAGGTGCCTTTGCGCCTGATTTGTCAAACATGGCCTGGCTGATCAAAGACCATATATCAACAGCGCCTTGAGTATAGGTAATGACACCGCCCTCCGCCAGCTTCGTTTCGGAGCCGCCTGCATCAAGCGCCACGAATTTTGAGCCCAGCAGCCCCTCGGCCGTAATCTTGGCCGACGTATCATCAGCAAGTATGACGGCAGGGTCAATGGCCATGGTAAGCACCGCCTGGAAATTTTCGGGATTTAGCTTTTGGGCCGTAACAGTACCAATCTTGATACCGGCCATGCGGACGTCTGTACCCACATTTATGCCCTCGACATTGTCGAATTCCGCATTGACGTGATAGCCGCTGCCGTACCCGCCCTTGCCCGAGCTATTGTAAGCGAACATAAAAAAGACCAGAGCAATGGCGATGACCAAGGCCCCGATGATGGTTTCAACCGTCGAATTCTTCATATGTGACAGCCTCTGATTCTCACGCGCTATCTAACGGCGTTCGAACTCTTCTAACAACATCAATATGCAAGTTGTGTAGTGCAAGGGTTATTCGGGACGCCATGCCTGATAGCTGGGTTCCACCGCCTTGGGCTGAGCGGCACCCACAATACTTCCGGGCGGGCGATAAGCCAAAGCTGTTCCCGTGAGGTTAGGTTGATGCGGCTTTTCCCACTCGTGGGGAGGAACATCTAGCTTGGAAGGAAACGTGTCAACGCGGTGATGCATCCAACCATGCCAGCCAGGCGGAATGCTGGAGGCTTCGGCATAACCATTGAAGATCACCCAGCGCCGTTCAGGAATTGAGTCGGGCAAGGCAGACTTTGCCCGGTAGTAGCTATTTCCGAGTTCATCGGTTCCTACAAATTCCCCACGAAGCCAGGTGTAAAACCGGGTGCCTAAAGTCAAACCGTTCCACCACGTAAAAAACTGCGTCAAAAACTTCATATGATTTCCAATTCAGGACCTTTGATATAAGCAGAATATGCAGCATCGACGCATATTCGTAAAGGCAGCATTTATGGCCCGGCGTAAAGCGGAAGCGATGAATTGGCACTCCCAAAGGGCGCCAGCACAGCGGTAGTTTGCGCAATTTGCAATGCAGTAGGCGGCGTAAGAACGGGGACGGCGTAGGTTTTGAGGGTCTTTCGCAAATTCTCCTGGGTCAGGCTTACGAGATAGATTGGTTTTTCTCCAACAAATGCGCCTGTTTTATAGGCTCGCAAGACCAGTCGTTTACCGGAATTATCAGCGGCTGCTTTTATCATGGTCAACTTGGCCTGGAGGCCTTCATGGAGTGCGGGCCGCGGCGAAACGTTTTCCAATTTCGCATTCGGATCGAGATATTCAAGCACATTGTGCCAGGCCCATTTTGGCGATGATCGCCACATCAGTTTTTCGAGCGTGGCTTGCAAGGCATCGAGCGAACCTGCCCACTGAAAACTGAATGCCTCTTCAGGTTTTCCGGCAAGATCAATGCGGTTGCCGGGAAGGTTTTTCCAACCCTGTTCCTGCCATTGCGCCGAGGTCATTGTGAAATTCTTTTGAACCGGCTGATAGACGACTTCGGCGTTTTCCAACCCTTTCCAGACATGAAAACTGCCGGCCGCGACAAAGGCCGAAAGTCCAATGACCATGAGCAAAAAGGGATTTATTCGACGCGGCGGAATAGCCTCGATGGTAACCCCGAAGGCTGCCACCAATATTGTGCCGAAAAGAACACCGCCCACAACATCGCTCGTCCAATCCGTTCCCAGATAGACACGAGAGTAGGCAATGGCAACGATCATGATCCCGCAGGCGGCATAAACCAGAGATCGGCTCCACCTGCTCATCGCATGACTTGCGAGAACTGCCAGAATTCCAAACGCCACGGCTGCGAGTGCGGCGCGACCAGAAGGAAAGCTAAATGCATCCGCACCAACATGGCCGTTGGGCGGTGCTTGCCGATGAATGAAAAGTTGCAGCCAATCCGTTGCAAATCGCGAGAACATAAAGATGACGCTGGCAGCAATGGCCGGTCTCCATGCCTTGCGCATGGCGAGCCATCCAACAATAGCGATCATCATGATGACAAGAACCACATTGTCACCAAGCATGGTGATAGCAATGACAAATTCATCCGCTGGAGCATTGCGGATTTCGCTCATGAGGTTATTGATCGAAAGATCACCCAGCGGCATGCTGTTTTCCCCGGCTATACCTGTCATCAGGACACCGAAGGCCGAAACAGCAACAATCAGGACAGCGACGAAAAACACAATAAGCAGTGATCGTGGGTTCTCGGGCGCAAGTGCACGGCCGAACCTGCGCATGGCGGGACTGTTGCGCGCCTTGGACCAATCTGAAAGGCGTTGCAGCAAATGATTTCGATAAGGTGAGAGAGAAGCTGCAAGAATGCGGATAACCCAACCCGACAATGCGAGAATGACAAGAAGTCCAAGGAGAACCACTGCAAGCCTGCCGCTCAACTCTCCAGCCAGGGCAAGACCCTGTCCGATAAGAACCCCCGGCAGGAGATGCAGGGCAGACCAGGCAATGGCGGACAAGACGTTTACGATAAGAAAATACAGCTCCGACATGCCAAGCATGCCAAGGATTCCGGGAACAACCGCTTTCACGCCTGGCACGAACCTGCCTATCGCAATGCTTTTGCCGCCATGAGCTCTAACAAAATCTTCTCCGCGCTCCAGCAATTGGGGAAAGCGGTTTAAGGGCCAGAGAGTTTTCAGCCTTTCGCCATAATAACGCCCGGCCCAGAACGACACCTGGTCTCCAGCCATCGCGCCGATGGTTGTGACCAGAAAAACCGGCCAAAAACTGAGTTCTCCTGCCCCCACCAACACGCCTGCGCCCACAAGAACAGCGGTTGAGGGGACAAAAAGCCCAATGATCAAGAGGGCCTCGCCAAATGCAATGGCGAAGATTACCGCAAGTGCCCAATTGGGATGTGCAGCAAAATAATCAAGATAGGGTTTAATAAAATCCATGGAAGAGAGATGGCTTCAGACTGGTTCACGTTTATAAGTGTTCTATACAGATAGTCACAGGGCGAGGGCAGCTTTCTCTCAACTTATGAGTCGGAAATATATTTTAAATTTGCAAGGTTCCTCATAAGATTTAGCGAGATGACAGATGCACCAGCAAAAACGCCCCTAAGCACCTCTACAACAATCGGTCTCTGGCTTGGATATAGCGCATTATGCGTTGGCATGTTCATGGCCATTCTGGACATCCAGGTTGTGGTTACATCGCTGGCTGTCATTGAGAATGCTCTCGGCATTGGCGCGGACCGCATGAGTTGGGTACAAACCACCTACCTCATTGCCGAAGTTATTTCCATCCCGCTCACCGGCCTGCTGATAAGAATTTTCACCATCAGATTGCTCTTTGCAGGCGCCATCCTCGTATTCACCCTTGCCTCCATAGGCTGTGCTGCAAGCTTCGACTTTTATTCCCTCATCATCTTTCGCGTATTGCAGGGATTTTCGGGTGGCGTGCTCATTCCCCTGGTTTTTTCCGCAATCTTCCTGCTCTTTGACAAAGGGTTCAACCAGACTGTGGCAACGATGATCGGCGGTATTTTAGCGGTTCTCGCACCCACCCTTGGACCGTTGACGGGCGGTTGGATCACCGAAAATCTGTCGTGGCATTGGCTCTTCCTCATCAATGTAGTGCCGGGCCTCATAGCGCTCGTGGTGGCCCTCATCACGCTGCCAAAGGGCCGAACTACCCTTTCGTTGTTTCGAACGCTTGACTGGATTTCCCTGGTCTATATATCCGCAGGCCTTACAGCTTTGCTCATTGGGCTGAAACAGGCGCCGAGCGACGGCTGGTTCTCACCCCTGGTGTTTTCGCTATTCGCCTTGGTTGCAGCATGTACCTTCCTTACGCTTCGGCGTCCCGCACCCGCTGTCGCTTTCCATCTCTTGCGCAACCGTAACCTCGCCTTCGGCTGCAGCCTCAGCTTTATCTTGGGACTTGGCCTCTTTGGCTCTGTCTATCTCATGCCGTTGTTTCTGGCTTTCGTGCATGCAATGACGCCTCTGCAGATCGGCATGGTAATCATGGTCACAGGCGTTGCTCAACTGGTAACAGCGCCACTTACAGTGCAGGTGGACCGCTTTTTCGATGCTCGCTTGCTCTCAGCCATAGGGTATGCCGCTTTTGCGGTTGGACTTTTTATGAGCGCATTTGCCACAATCAATACGGGCTATAATGAAATGTTCTGGCCGCAGGTGATGCGCGGCTCCTTCCTGGCATTATGCATATTGCCATCCATTCGTTTTGCGCTGGGCTTCATCCCTTTGGAGAATATTGCTGACGCCAGCGGCCTGTTCAACGTGTCGCGGAATTTGGGAGGCGCTATCGGCATAGCGCTGATCGACACAATCGTGTTCACGCGCGGTCCCGAACACGTCAATAAGATCATGGACCTACTAAAATCTGATCCCGCCACGGCCGCGGACGTTTTAGGGATGACGGTAGCCGACCTGCCTTCCCAGGAAGATCCGACGGGGATCCTCGCAATAATGGACGCTATTCAGCAGGCCAGCCTTACCGCTGCCATCAATGAAGCTTGGCTCATGCTGAGTCTTGCCACCGGGACAGCGCTCCTGATTCTGCTATTCTTGGGTCCCGTCCCTGCTCCCGATACATCGAAAAACGCCACCTAGAAGGTGATTTTCTTAATCCACTACAACTTTTAGTAATAGTCATTTGGTTCCTTTTCAACAAAAATAAAAACCTGATGATAAACCTTAAGTTCTTGCTCCAGCACCCTTGTGATTGGCACTGCCTTCACCTCTTATAAAAAAATCCTGCCAACACTTGAGCTTGCACCCAGAATCGGATGATGAAGAGTTATCCACAGCAGTGGACAAGCTGTGGACACAACATGTTGCGTTAGAACTTTGTTAACACACTAGCTATTGACGCGTTTTGGTCTCCGTCATATTCTCTTCATCAAGGCCATAAGGTTGGAAACCGGTAAGTAGTCTGCGTTTCCCTAAGAGTAAAAAACCAAAAATAGAGCCGTGGAACTGGGGGACTTGGGTTTTCCGGGCGGCATTTTGTGACGACGGAAAACGGATAATGGGGCGCCGTGAGGGCATTTTTTGCTCTCATGGGATGCGATTTTTAGAAAGACGAGGAAACTATGCTGGTAGAGCGCAAATATACGAAATCTGGACAGGATGCTTATGCGGAAATCGAATTCCGCAGGGCGACAAGCGAGATAAAGAACCCCGATGGCTCTGTGGTCTTTCGCCTGGAAAATATTGAGGTGCCCGCTTCCTGGAGCCAGGTTGCAACAGATATTCTCGCCCAGAAATATTTCCGCAAGGCGGGCGTGCCCGCAGTGCTGAAGCGCGTGGAAGAAACCAGCATTCCCTCTTGGCTTTGGCGCTCCGTGGCAGATGAAGCCGCTTTAGAGCGGGTAGCCGACAAGGATCAGTTTACCAGCGAAATGAGTTCCAAGCAGGTTTTCAACCGCTTGGCGGGCACGTGGACCTATTGGGGCTGGAAAGGCGGCTACTTCAACACCGAGGAAGACGCCCGCGCCTTCCACGATGAGCTGTGCTACATGCTGGCCACCCAGAAATGCGCACCCAATTCACCGCAATGGTTCAACACCGGCTTGCATTGGGCCTATGGCATCGATGGCCCAGGCCAAGGCCACTTCTACGTCGATCACGAGACGGGAAAACTCACGAAGTCGAAGTCCTCATATGAGCACCCCCAGCCACATGCCTGCTTTATTCAGGGCGTGGCCGATGACCTTGTGAACGAAGGCGGCATCATGGATCTGTGGGTGCGCGAAGCCCGCCTGTTCAAATATGGTTCTGGCACTGGCTCCAATTTCTCGCTGCTGCGCGGTGAAAGCGAAAGGCTTTCGGGCGGCGGTAAATCTTCCGGCCTCATGAGCTTCCTGAAAATAGGAGATCGCGCGGCCGGCGCCATCAAGTCAGGTGGCACAACGCGTCGTGCTGCCAAAATGGTCGTCGTGGATGTGGATCATCCGGATATCGAAGAATACATCGACTGGAAAGTGAAGGAGGAGCAGAAGGTTGCCGCTCTCGTCACCGGTTCAAAAATCGTCAAGAAGCATCTGGCGTCCATCATGAAGGCCTGCGTCAACTGCGAAGGCCCTGGTGACGACTGCTACGAAATCGAAAGAAATCCAGCTCTCAAGCGCGCGGTCAAAGAGGCACGCCGTAATATGGTGCCTGACAATTACATCAAGCGCGTGATCCAGTTTGCCAAGCAGGGCTACACCGATCTGGAATTCGATGCCTATGACACGGATTGGGATGGCGAAGCCTACCGCACGGTTTCAGGCCAGAATTCCAACAATTCCGTACGCGTGACCGATGAATTCCTGCGCGCTGTTGAGCAGGATGCCTCGTGGAATCTCAATGCCCGCCTTTCCAACAAGGTAACCAAAACCCTGCAAGCCCGTGACCTGTGGGACAAGATCGGCCAGGCCGCCTGGGCTTCAGCAGACCCCGGCATCCAATATCACACCACCATCAATGATTGGCACACCTGCCCTGCCTCAGGCGAAATCCGCGCGTCCAACCCTTGCTCGGAATACATGTTCCTGGATGATACGGCTTGCAATCTTGCATCGCTGAACCTGCTGCAGTTCCGGGACAACGCAACGGCGAAATTTGACGTCGCATCTTACGAGCATGCTGTCCGCCTCTGGACCATGGTTCTGGAAATTTCGGTGCTGATGGCACAGTTCCCCTCAAAGGAAATTGCCAGGTTGTCTTATGACTATCGCACGCTCGGCTTGGGCTTTGCCAATATTGGTGGCCTGTTGATGACCAATGGGATTTCCTATGACAGCCATGAGGGCCGCGCCATCTGCGGTGCCCTCTCTGCCATCATGACAGGGATTTCTTATGCTACATCGGCAGAAATGGCCAAGGAGCTGGGACCCTTCGCCGGATTTGCCAAGAACCGCGATCACATGCTGCGCGTGATGCGTAACCATCGCCGCGCCGCTTATGGCGCTGTGGTGGGTTATGAAGATGTGCGCATAGCACCCGTAGCCCTTGATGAGGCCGCCTGCCATGATAAGGAACTCATCCTTCATGCGCGCATGGCATGGGACAAGGCCGTGGAGCTTGGTGAAGCCCATGGCTACCGCAATGCCCAGGCAACCGTGATCGCCCCCACCGGCACCATCGGGCTGGTAATGGATTGCGATACCACGGGCATTGAACCTGACTTCGCGCTGGTAAAATTCAAGAAGCTTGCAGGTGGTGGATATTTCAAGATTATCAATCAGGCCGTGCCTGAAGCATTACGCAGCCTGGGCTATGACTCTCTCCAGATCGAAAGGATCATCAATTACGCGGTGGGCTTTGGCACATTGCAGGATGCCCCGGCCCTCAACCATGCCCAGCTTCGCGCCAAGGACTTGGGTGATGCACAAATTGAAGCCGTGGAATCCGGGCTTGCTTCTGCCTTTGACATAAAATTCGTGTTCAACAAATGGACGCTGGGCGAAGAGTTCTGCAAATCCGTTCTAAAGATCACAGCTGAACAGTTGAATGATTACAGCTTTGATCTCCTGGCCCATCTCGGCTTTTCAAAAGCTGATGTCGACAAGGCCAATGTACATGTTTGTGGTGCCATGACGCTGGAAGGCGCTCCCGGCCTCAAGGACCAGCATCTCTCTGTATTTGATTGCGCCAATGCCTGCGGCCGTCTGGGCAAACGCTATCTCAGCGTGGAAAGTCACATCCGCATGATGGCCGCAAGCCAGCCCTTCATCTCTGGTGCCATCTCAAAGACCATCAACATGCCCAACGAGGCAACGGTTGCGGAATGCAATGCAGCCTATATGCTGTCCTGGAAGCTCGGCGTGAAGGCCAACGCTCTTTATCGCGATGGATCGAAGCTGTCCCAACCGCTTTCCACCCAGCTCATTTCCGAAGACACGGAGGAAATGGATGAAGGCGTGGAAAGCCTCATGGCAAAGCCCATGGTGCAACGGGTGGAAACGATCGTCGAAAAGATCGTGGAAATCGCGCGGGGCCGCGATCGGCTTCCGGGCCGCCGCAAGGGCTACACCCAGAAGGCCGTGGTGGGTGGCCATAAGGTCTACCTCCGTACTGGTGAGTATGATGATGGCAAGCTCGGCGAAATCTTCATCGACATGCACAAGGAAGGCGCAGCACTGCGGGCGATGATGAACAACTTCGCGATCTCGGTATCGGTGGGCCTGCAATATGGCGTACCGCTCGAAGAATATGTGGATGCCTTCACCTTCACGAAGTTCGAGCCAGCCGGCATGGTTCAGGGCAACGAGTCCATCAAGAATGCCACGTCCATCCTGGATTACATCTTCCGTGAACTCGCGGTCTCTTACCTTGGCCGCAATGATCTGGCCCATGTGGAAGCCTCGGAGATGGGATTTGACACATTGGGCAAGGGCGTCAGTGAGGATGATGACAAGTCACCCGCTGTACCCGCACAAAAATTCATGTCCTCGGGCTTTGTACGCAAGCAGAATCTCTCGAATGTCGTGGTCATGCCTCAAGGTGCTGCCACAACAGCATCATTGGCCTATGCATTGAGCATGCGGATACCGGAATCTGTATCGATCAGCACCCTTGCTCTTGCAGAAACCACGGCAACCTTCGCCTATGATCAGGCGCCATCAGCAACGCTTTCCACCAGCGACCAGCGCGCCAGGGCAAAGCTTCAAGGCTATGAAGGCGATAGCTGTGGCGAATGCGGGAATTTTACCCTCGTGCGCAACGGCACATGCCTCAAGTGCAACTCCTGCGGCTCGACGAGCGGCTGTTCGTAAGCCAACAGAAGGCTTCCCATCACCCAATGCCCGCCTCTCGAGGCGGGCATTTTCATTTGCAACCGAGAGAATCGGAGCGGCGAAAAAAGGATCGCGCAGCCTTCGAGAAGGCCTTCGAGACAAATTTTTGAAAATAATTGTGGAAAAACTTTTGGCTTGAAAATGTCAGGCGGAAAAAAATATCGCCAGAAGAAGCTTCTGAAGGACGCAAAAATCGCCCTTCGTCAGTGTACGGAGAAGCGTTACATTTGCCGGTTTTTCAAGCCTAAATCAGCGTTTTTGAAAATCTCTCCGTACACGGACATATTACGTTTCTGATGGTCCGTTTACCAATTGTTAGTGATCTTGG
>JANMAE010000029.1:0-10834 GCA_031359445.1 Hyphomicrobiales bacterium
TTCTTGAGGAAGTCGCGGTCCTTGTCGAGGGAGGCCAAGGCTTCCCGCAGGCTGCCGCACACGGTGGGCACCTGTTTGAGTTCTGCGGGTGGCAGGTCATACAGGTTCTTGTCCATGGCCTCGCCGGGGTGGATCTTGTTGGTGATGCCGTCAAGCCCTGCCATGAGAATGGCCGAGAAGGCAAGATAGGGGTTGGCGGTCGGATCGGGGAACCGAACCTCCACGCGCTTGGCCTTGGGGTTGGACGTGTGCGGAATGCGGCACGAGGCCGAACGGTTGCGCGAGGAGTAAGCCAGAAGCACCGGCGCTTCATAACCCGGCACCAGCCGCTTGTAGCTGTTGGTGGAAGGATTGGTGAAGGCATTGAGCGCCTTGGCATGCTTGATCACGCCGCCAATGAAGAACAGGCACAGTTCTGACAAATCGGCATACTGGTTGCCCGCCATCATCGGCTTGCCGTCCTTCCAGATCGAGAAGTGGCAATGCATGCCAGAACCATTGTCACCGAACACGGGCTTTGGCATGAAGGTCGCCGTCTTGCCATAGGCATGCGCCACATTGTGGATCACATATTTGTAGATCTGCATGTGGTCGGCACACATGGTGAGCGGCTGGAACTTCGTGCCAAGCTCATGCTGGGCAGAAGCCACCTCATGATGGTGTTTTTCAACAGCCATGCCCATCTCGCCCATGACCGACAGCATTTCCGAGCGCATGTCCTGCGCCGAATCCATCGGGTTCATCGGGAAGTAGCCGCCCTTGGTCCGCATCCGGTGGCCCATGTTGCCGGTTTCATAGTCGCGGTCGGAATTGGTGGGAAGCTCGATCGAATCCAGCTTGAAGCCGGTGTTGTAGGGCGTGGTCGCAAACTTCACATCATCGAATATGAAAAACTCGGCTTCCGGTCCCACGAAAATGGTATCGCCGATTTTGGTTTGCTTGAGATAGGCCTCGGCCCGCTTGGCAATCATGCGTGGGTCGCGCGCATAGCCTTCGCCGGTGGATGGCTCCAGAATATCGCAGAACACGGCCATTGTGGTTTGCGCATAGAAGGGGTCCATGTGCACCGATGAAGCATCAGGCATCAGCACCATGTCGGATTCATTGATGGCCTTCCAGCCGGCGATGGACGAGCCGTCGAACATCAGGCCCTCAGCCCAGGCGTCTTCATGCATCTGGGACACGTCCATGGTGAGATGCTGCATCTTGCCGCGTGGATCCGTGAACCGCAGGTCAACGTATTTCACGTCCTTGTCCTTGATCATCTGCAGCGCGGCTGCAACGTCTTTCTTTTCGGTAGCCATGTGAATTCCCTCTTGCTGTTATGGCGTTGTTATTTGTTATAATGCGTCCGTTCCGGCTTCTCCGGTGCGGATGCGGATGGCTTGTTCAATGTTGGATATGAATATCTTGCCGTCCCCAATGCGCCCCGTGCGCGCTGCGTTTTGAATGGCTTCCACCGCGCGGTCAACAAATTCATCGGCAATGACGATCTCGATTTTCACCTTGGGCAGGAAATCCACAACATATTCCGCGCCCCTGTAAAGCTCAGTATGGCCCTTCTGCCGCCCAAAGCCCTTGGCCTCGGTCACGGTGATGCCCAGAAGCCCCACTTCCTGCAGGGCCTCTTTCACTTCATCAAGCTTGAATGGCTTGATAATCGCTTCGATTTTTTTCATGTATTATGGCCTTGTGTTGATGTCCCTTACCGTTTGCATGGGCCATGCCAAACAGAATTATGAACCAGATCAAGAGCTTGTTCGAAATTCACAAAAAAAACTGCCCAGAAAATGGGCAGTTCGCTCATAAATTAAGCAGTTGGGGAGGAGCGTTGAGATAATCGATGCAATTCGGTAGTGCCCAAGCAATGCCAGCGTTTCTCATTGGTTCCGCAGCAATGTATCTTTCCACACATATATTTAGAGATGTTGGTTAATTTTGAATCTGAAATGGGAACCGAAACCATACCGGTTACTTTACCATTGGGGCCGGAAACTTCGCGCAATGGAGGTAAAACATGAAACCATCTCTACTTCTCCTGATCTTGGGGCTTGTGTCCGCCCACAGCGTTCCAGCCTTGGCTGACGCCACCACCATGTCGTTTTTTGTCACCAGCACAGGCAAGGGTGATGGCGCCAATTATGGTGGCTTGGAAGGAGCGGATGCTTATTGCACCTCCTTGGCCAAATCAGCGGGTTCGGCCAAAACCAGTTGGAAAGCCTATCTCAGCACCACGGCTCCCCAAGGCGAAGCTGGCATCAATGCCCGCGACAGGATAGGCAAGGGCCCCTGGCAAAATATCAAGGGCACGGTGATTGCCAATTCGCTGGAAGAGTTGCATTCCGAAAAGAACAACCTCACCAAGGAAACAGCGCTCACCGAGAAAGGTGAAACCATGATGGGCCGCGGCGATGCCACCAACATGCATGACATTCTCACGGGCTCGGATCCGCAAGGCATGTATTCCACCGCCGGCGGCGACACCACCTGCAAGAACTGGACGGGTAACGCCGAAGGCTCGGCCATCGTCGGCCATCACGACCGCATCGGCCTCAAGGACACAAGGCACATGAAATCCTGGAACTCTTCCCACGCCACAGTGGGATGCAGCCAGGAAGCGCTCACCAAAACCGGCGGCGCAGGTCTGCTCTACTGCTTCGCAGCGGAGTAGTGCATGTCTCTTGGGTGAGTGGTGTTTCGTTCACGGAGGTGAAAGAGCCCGCACATCATGCGCGCTCAAAAATCGTAACCACCTTCGCCAGCACGTCATCAAGTAATTCAACGGGCAGCGTATCCACCTTGCGGCCACCCCGTGCCGCAATGTCCAGCGCGCGGGGTTGGTCACACCGCACCAGGCCTGTGGTTTTAATGCCGCTGATAGGAACGGCAAATCCAATGCGGCGGGCGAAATCCCCGCCGGTGGTAATGGGCAATACAACTGGCAGATTGGTGGCAGCATTGAATGCCGTGGCCGAGATGATCAATACCGGCCTGTGGCCCTGTTGTTCGCGGCCCAAGGTTGGATCAAGAGCCACCATGTAAATATCACCTCGGTTCATAAAATTTCTTTGCCAACGGCCGGGGCATCAATCCATTCCAGCTCTTCCACCGAATGCGGCTGCGAATAATCCGAGGCCGCCAGAAGTTCCGCCAGTGTATAGCGTGGCTTGGGAGATGCCTCTATCACCAGACGACCGCCATCAACTGTAACGCCAACAGCGGCGCCCGCTTTCAAATGCAGCAGATCAAGCAACGCGGGTGGAACCGCCAACATCACCGAACCGCCGACTTTGCGAAGATTGGTTATATGCATGAAACTTGCTCCTATATTATACTAAAATATAACATACTCACGTCTGCGAAGCAATAGGCCTGCTCATGTTTTCCCCAGCACGACATGTCTCAAGAGTTCCGCCAAGTCCTTGGCCCGGATTTCATCCAGCTTCTCATGCAGCGCCATGATTTCAATTTCAGCCTTGAGGTTGACTTCATAATCATGCGCTGCCGCCACCCTGTCCTTTTCGGCCTGCCGGTTCTGCGACATCATGATGATGGGTGCTTGCACGGACGCCACGAGGGAAAGAAACAAATTGAGTAAAATATAGGGGTAGGGGTCAAAGGCCCGCGCCATCAGTGCCACATTGAGGGCGACCCATGCGGCAATGGCCAGGCCAAACAGGATGAGGAACGTCCATGAACCGCCGAAACTCGCAACCCTGTCCGCCAGTCTTTCCCCCAAGGTGGCAGTTGTTTCATCCTCGAAAGTCACATCGCGCGAAACCGCCATGCGTTTGGCAACGCGCTCAATAACGCGGCGTTCCGAGGGTCGCATCTCTTCAAATCCCACGTCCAGAATGCGTTGTGCAAACTGCTTAACTGCGTCCTTTGTAATCGCGGCCATGTGACACTCCCTGGTTGCTGATGGGCAGTATACCATAACGCAAAACCCTTCTGGCCATCACGCGCTTAGTCTTGTACTAAGCCTCAACATCTTTTGAGGAGCGCCCCTGATGTCAAAAGAAAAAATAGCCATGCTCACCGCTGGCGGCTTGGCGCCATGCCTGTCTGCCGCCGTGGGTGGCCTCATCGCCGAATACACCCGCCTTTCTCCCAAGACAGAAATCATTGGCTACAGGTCAGGCTATGCAGGTCTCCTCAAGGGTGACTTCATCAAGGTCACCCCGAAGGTCCGCACCAAGGCAAAGATTTTGTTGGCTCATGGCGGCTCGCCGCTCGGCAACAGCCGCGTGAAGCTCACCAACGTGAAGGATTGCGTAAAGCGCGGCCTCGTGCAGGAAGGCCAGGATCCCCTACATGTGGCAGCCGAGCAACTCGTGAAAGACGGCATCACCATCCTTCACACGATAGGTGGCGATGATACCAACACAACCGCCGCCGATCTCGCAGCCTATCTCGCAACCAACAATTACAATTTGACCGTCGTGGGCCTTCCCAAAACCATCGACAATGACGTGATCCCCATCCAGCAAACCCTGGGTGCTGTCACCGCAGCAGAGCAGGGCGCCATCTTCTTTGAAAATGTTGTCAACGAACAAAGCACCAGCCCCCGCATGTTGCTCATCCATGAAGTGATGGGCCGCAACTGCGGCTGGCTCACGGCCGCAACCGCGCAAGTCTACAGGAAGCGCCTGAACGCCATGCAGTTCGTCCCCGAATTCAATCTCGCCCGCGCCCACAAGGATATCGACGCGGTCTATGTGCCCGAACTTGCCATTGATATCGAGGCAGAAGCCAAGCGTCTCAAGCAAGTGATGGACAAGAAGGATTGTGTCTCCATATTCTTGTCGGAAGGTGCAGGCGTGAATGACATCGTCGCTGAAATGCGCGCGCGCGGCGAAGAGCCGGAGCGTGATGCCTTCGGCCATGTGAAGATCGACAAGATCAATGTCGGCAACTGGTTTGCCAACCGCTTCGCCAAAATGGTGGGTGCCGAAAAAGTGCTGGTGCAGAAGTCCGGCTATTTCGCAAGGTCAGCTGCTGCCAACAAGGAAGATCTGGACCTCATCAAGCTCATGGTGAAGCAGGCCGTGCGCAGCGGCTTGAAAGGCGAAAGCGGCGTGGTGGGCCATGACGAGGAAGCCAGGAACACGCTCCGCACCATTGAATTTCCCCGCATCAAGGGCGGCAAGGAATTCGATCCTGGCGTAAAATGGTTTGCCAGGTTGATGAAAAACCTGGGCCAGCCAAAAGGCAAGCCAGTGGTAATTGACAGCGGCCATTGATCGAGCGTTATGTGGGCGCCATGGATTGTGAAATTCTCACACCCGCTGAGATGTACCGCGCCGATGCGCTCTGCGATATCCCCGAATCCACTCTTATAGAAAATGCCGGGCGTGTTGTGGCAGAGGAAATCCTCCGCCGCTACGGCGCAAGGAAAACCGTCGTGCTCTGCGGTCCCGGTAACAATGGCAGGGATGGAGCGGTGGCAGCGCGCATCTTGAGGCAATGGGGCTGGCCTGTTGAAATTTCCCCAGACATATCCGGTGCCGAACTCATCATCGATGCCCTTTATGGCGCGGGCCTCAACCGTGATTTTCCGCAAGACCTCGCAGATACAATAAACGTGGCCCAGGTTCCCATCGTTTCCATCGACGTCCCTTCAGGCCTCGATGGCCTCACCGGAAGGCCACGCGGCGCATGTCTCAAGGCCTGCCTCACCATCACTTTCTTTCGCAAGAAACCGGCTCATGTCTTGATGCCGGGTCGCGAAGTCTGCGGAGAAATCGTCCTGGCCGATATCGGCATTCCATCCTCCGTGCTTGCTGAAATCGAACCCAAGCTCTGCGAAAACACGAAGCCCCTTCTTCCCAGCCTGCAGCCCACCATGCATAAATACAACCGCGGCCACGCACTCGTCATGTCCGGCCCCGCGCTGCACACCGGCGCATCGCGCCTTGCCGCAACCGCGGCGTTGCGCGCAGGCGCAGGTCTCGTAACAATTGGAGGAGGCGAGGCAGCCCTCAACGTCCACGCCGCCCACACCACCGCCGTCATGCTGGCCAAAATTGAATCCGCGTTAGGCCTGGAAAAATATCTGGATGATCGCCGCTTCACCGCTCTCTGCATCGGCCCCGCCGCAGGCATCGGCAGCCCAACCCGCGCCCTTGTGAGAGCAGGCCTGGGCTGCGACCTTCCCGTCGTAATAGACGCTGATGCCCTCACATCATTCAGCCAAAACCCGGATGAACTTGTGGCCCTCATCCGTGAAAACCCCGCTCGCGCCGTGGTCATGACCCCCCACGAAGGCGAATTCGCCCGTCTTTTCAGAAACCTCGCCCCATCCTTTGGAGCAAAGCATGAACGCGCTTTGAAGGCCGCGAAAATGTCAGGCGCCATCATCATTCTCAAAGGCGCAGATACCGTCATCGCCTCGCCCGAAGGCCACGCCACCATCAACACCAACGCCCCACCCAGCCTCGCCACCGCAGGCTCTGGCGATGTCCTTGCAGGTCTGGTCACAGGCCTGCTGGCACAAGGCATCGAGCCCTACAAAGCCGCCCGCGCCGCCGTCTGGCTCCACGGCGATGCTGCCAATCGCCATGGCCCCCAAGGCCTTACCGCTGAAAGCCTGCTTGAAAACAATGCGTGAAAACAATGCGTGAAAAACTTCTCCTGCTGCTGGGCACAGGTGCAGCGCTCGGTCTCAACTTCCCCTTGGGCAAGCTCGCGCTCGCAAGCGGCGTAAACCCCGCACTCTGGGCCTGTTTCATTTCGCTGGGCGCAGGCCTGGCGCTGCTCTGCATCACGGCTTTCACCGAAGCCAAGCCACCGCACGCATCGCCCATGATGAAGTTTGCCCTCATTTCCGGTTTTGTCTCTTACGTCGTCCCCAACTTCCTCACCTTTCTCGTCATCCCAAAAATCGGCAGCGGGCTTGCCGCCATCATGTTCGCGCTCTCGCCCGTGGTCACAGCACTTCTCTCGATCATCTTCCGTGTACGTCCGCCAAATTTTCTGGGCCTCGCAGGCATCGCTCTGGGTCTTGCAGGCGCGGTCGTCATCATTGCTTACCGGGAAGTGAACCTCGCGGTGGCACAGAACAACTGGATCTTCGTGGCCGTGCTCATTCCCTTGTTCTTGGGGATAGGCAACATCTATCGCACCATGGCCTGGCCCACAGGAGCCACCCCGCGAAGCCTCGCCGCCCGCACCAATCTCGCCGCCGTTCCCTTCCTGCTGGCGCTAACGCTCGTGCAAACCGGCACCATCAATCTCGCACCCCTTGCCGGCATCCCGTTGCTGGCAGCAGCCCAACTCGCCGTCTCCACCACCATGTTCCTCATGTTCTTCAAACTCCAGCAAGCAGGAGGCCCCACCTACCTCAGCCAGATCGGCTATGTTGCGGCAGCCGTAGGCGTCCTCGCCGGTCTCATCTTCTTTCACGAAACTTATCCCTTGGGCGTCTGGCTGGGCGCTGCCATCATTGCAGCAGGCATCGGCCTCTCCACACTCGGGCAAATCCGTCAACCACATTAACATTAACGCAGGTCAGTTCTTGCCAAGCCGACACTCACCTGATTGGTTATGAAACTTGTAATCAAAAGGGGATCAAATTGTTCAAATTCAGTCTATGCAGCTTGGCGCTGCTGATCGTGTTGCCAGCAGTTCACCTGTCCAGCCCCGCCGTTGCCAAAAACAAACCCAACAAAGTCATCCACCGCCGCGCCGACATGAACACCGCCGAGCGCGCCAAATTGATGCTGAAAGCCCAGCAAATCTGCAAGGCAAACTACGGTCCGGCCTCCACCGTCTACCAACTCGACTACTACAAATGGCGCGTCGTCTGCACGGAACACTGAGGCATTTCCCGGCAAGCCGGAATCTGCTAATCTCCAGCCATGCCCTTTCCGAAATCCCTTATCGCAGCGGTGTGGCTTTTCATGATTTCTCTCCCCACCCAGGCGCAATCGTTGCATGAGGCCGCGGCATCGGGTGATGTGGCCACCGTCACAAAACTCGTCGAAGCTAAAGTGCCGCTGGATGAGAAGGACAGCGGGGGCCAAACAGCGCTGCTCATTGCCGTGCAGAATAACCAAGTGAATGTGGCCAACATCCTGATAGAGGCAGGCGCGAACATCAATGCGCAGGCCAATAACCGCGACACGCCCTGGCTTCTGGCAGGGGCAAGTGGCCGAACCGAAATCATCCGCGCGATGATTCCGGTTGGCCCCGATTTCTCCATCCGCAACCGTTACGGCGGCAACGCTCTGATTCCCGCCTGCGAGCGGGGCCATGTGGAGACCATTGCCCTGCTACTCACCACCCGGATCGACCTTAATCATGTCAACAACCTGGGCTGGACTTGCCTCCTGGAAATCGTGATCCTGGGTGACGGCGGTGAGCGCCATCAGCGCGCCGCTGAACTGGTGCTCGCAGCAGGCGCCGACCCCAATCTCGCCGATGGCAACGACGTAACGCCACTGGCTCATGCGCGGGCGAGGGGGCAAGGCAAAGTGGCGGAAATTATCGCGAAAGCGGGCGGCAAATAACGCCGCGCTTACCCTCCATTCGCCAAGCATCCATCTTCCCCTGTAACCCAAACTTTCAATTGGAAAAACGAATCTCATGGTTGCCCTGTCAGTTCTCGATCTCGTTCCAGTGTCGGAAGGGATATCCCCCCAACGACGACATCGGAAGCTGCTGGACCCCACTCGAAAAAGCCCAAGCCTCCCGCATGCTGGCCTGCTCCTTTGTAGGCTCCCCCCACACCATTCTACCATCACTAACGCGCCGTCATGCCACCCCTCCCTCTGTCATCCCGTTGAAAAACGGGACCCAACTCTCAGCGCGTCCGACCGAAGAAGCAATATTCATCAACAGCTACAATTCGCCAAAACCAACACGCAGCTGTTCTCAAAATATTCCATACTACGCAAGTGCCATAGAATATGTCCAAGCTCGACGCCATCTCTGCCAACCGGTCAATACATTTCAGTGCGCGTATTTTTTAAACGGCGTAAGAAGGTCACCAGCAAGTATTACTAAAACACGGGTGCTCCCATCCGCCTCGCTGAACTCAACGTCATAAATGTCGTTTGGGTAACAGTCGAGTATCGCTCCCACATCACCATAATGCAGGCCTTCAACCTTGCCATTGGGTCCAACATCAGACACGTATTGGAATTGTTTATATTTCATTTGTGCCGGCGCCATTTATCCAATCAGGCAATCTCACCCATGCCCCGCCACCACATGCGGCACATAGGGCGCTTCCAGTCCAGCGATCTGCTCTGCCGTCAGCACCAGGTCCAATCCCGCCACGGCCTCATCCAGCTGTGACACCTTGCTGGCCCCGATGATGGGTGCGGCCACGCCTGGCTTCTGCCGCACCCAGGCAAGCGCTACTTGCGCCATGGGGCGGGCCACTTCCTTCGCCACCGCTTCGACAGCGGCAATCACCGCGCGGTCGGCGTCTTCGCTCTTGGTATAGAGCGTCTTCTGATATTGGTCGGTGCCGCTGCGCGCCGTCTGCGCATCCCCAGAACGCGCCAGACGTCCGCGCGCCATGGGGCTCCACGGGATAAGGCCCACGCTTTGATCCGTACACAGAGGAATCATCTCGCGTTCCTCCTCGCGGTAGATGAGGTTCACATGGTTTTGCATGGAAATGAACGGCGTCCAGCCATGCGCCCGCGCCACTTCCTGCGCCTTGGCGAATTGCCACGCGAACATGGAGGAGGTGCCGATGTAACGCGCCTTTCCCGCCTTCACCACGTCATGCATGGCCTCCATGGTTTCCGCGATGGGCGTGTCATGGTCCCAGCGGTGCGTCTGGTAGAGATCGACATGATCAGTCTTCAGCCGCTGCAGGCTGCGGTCGATATTGAACATGATGGCGCGCCGCGACAGGCCCTTCATATGCGCCTCGCCGGTGAGCTCGCCATGCACCTTGGTAGCCAGCACAATCTCATCGCGCCGCGCATGCGCACACAAAACCTCACCAAGGATTTCCTCGGAAGACCCATCGGAATAAACATTGGCCGTGTCGAAGAAAGTAATGCCAGCCTCAATGGCGCGGGCGATGATAGGGCGCGCGTCATCGAGCGCCAGCGTCCAGCTATGTCCCCCCCGCCCAGGCTCCCCAAACGTCATGCAGCCCAGACACAGCTCGGAAACGTTCAAACCGGAATTGCCAATACGTTTTTGCCTCATGCTGAACCTCCTGAAAGACGGGAGGCCGAAGTTAGACGATTTGGGTCTGCGGTGACATACCCCAATTCACCACAAATCAATTCGTCATTCCAGCGCGAGGCTCGTCATCTGGACTCACTCAGGATTTCAAACCCGCCGAATATCATGCGCTTGCCGTCAAACGGCATGTCTCCGGACTGCATCCGTGGGTCGTTCCGCATCTTCTCGTTTCCGGCATCGCGCACGGCCTTTGAAGGCCATTCAGACCACCCGAAAACAACGGTCTCGTCACCCTCGGCCTTCACGGCGCGTTTGAAATCGGTCACCTTGCCATCGGACACATCATTGCCCCAGCAGAGCACCACGCGGGTTGCGCCGAACTCCTTGAACAAAGGCGCCATCTCGTCCGAAAATTTCTTGTAGTCCGCCTTCTTGCCAGTCGGCACAGGAATGACAAATCCATCAATGTAACCCATGTTCATTCTCCTCTGCGTTTTTCAAACATTTGCAATCAGAATTTGGCGCGGTGCCGCTTTCGTGAATGGCGCAATCACTTGGCCGTGCCGCGCACTGCCGCCTCAATCACGGCAACATCAATCTTCTTCATCGGCATCATCGCCTCAAAGGCGCGTTTGGCTTTTGCGCCGCCCGCCGCCATCGCATCGGTCAAAACCTTGGGCGT
>JANMAE010000065.1:0-22759 GCA_031359445.1 Hyphomicrobiales bacterium
CCCTCTACAACTTCTCCGGTTTCGGCGGGCAGTCGCTTCAACCCGCACAGCGGCGTTTTGCCATTGATGCCACGCAGTATATTGAAATCCACGAGACGCTGTCCAAGGTCTGCGGCATTGATCCTCTGCGGCGTCTTGGAATAGCCCCCCATAGCCTGAGGGCTGTCACGCCGGAACTGCTGAAAACGGTTCTTGTTGCTGTTGACGCGCGCACGCGAGTTCATATTCATGTGGCTGAACAGCAGAAGGAAGTCGAGGACTGTATCGCATGGAGTGGGCTTCGTCCCGTGGCGTATCTCCTGAAGGAATTTCCAGTCTCGCCTTCCTGGTGCGTCATTCATGCCACACACATGACAGAGGCTGAAACGGGCGCGCTGGCGCGGTCAGGCGCCATAGCCGGGCTATGTCCCACCACGGAAGCCAATCTCGGGGATGGAATTTTTTCGGCTACCCAATTCATGGGGCACAAGGGTTCCGTGGCCATTGGCAGCGACAGTCACATCACCATTTCGCCAGCCGAAGACCTGCGCATGCTCGAATATTCACAGCGCCTGCGTGACCTTACCCGCAATGCGCTAGCAACCACTGCTGGTGCATCCACCGGCCGCACCCTGCTTGATGCGGTAACGCGTGGTGGCGCACAATGTCTGGACCAACCCATAGGTTGCATCGAAGTGGGCAAGCGCTGCGATATTGCTGTGCTGGATGACGCGCATCCCGCACTTCTCGCACGCGAGGGCGATGCAGCCCTTGATGCGTGGATTTTCTCCGCTGGGAATGCTGCGGTCAAGAACATGATCGTGGGCGGCCGACATGTGGTCAAAGACCGCAGGCACTTCGATGAAGCCCGCATTTTTAAAGTATTTTCAGAAACAGTGAGACGCTTGGCATGAATATCAATATAGGAACGGGACCTCTTACTCTTGACGTGATCAAGGGCGCACTGGCAGGTCCGGTGATTGTTTCCCTTGCGGCCCCTGCGCGCGCAAGCATTACAAGGAGTGCCGGAACTGTTGCACACCTGCTGAAATCGGGGAATGCGATCTATGGGGTGAACACGGGATTCGGCAAGCTGGCCAAGACCCGCATTGCCGATGCCGACCTCTCGCAACTGCAGATCAACATCGTGCGCAGCCATGCCGCAGGGGTGGGGGATGCGCTGGATGAAGGCGTTGTGCGCCTTATCATGCTGCTCAAGATCAACGCATTATCGCAAGGCGCATCCGGAATTTCGTTGGCCGCTGTGGAAACACTGATTGCCTTGCTCAATGCCGACATCCTGCCGTTTATTCCAGGTCAAGGTTCAGTGGGTGCATCAGGCGACCTGGCGCCACTGGCGCATTTGAGCCTTGTTCTGATCGGCGAGGGCGAAGTCATCGTGAATGGAGTTCACTTGAGCGGATTGGAAGGCCTGAAAGCAGCAGGGCTCAGTCCGGTCAAGCTGGGGCCAAAGGAAGGTCTGGCGTTGCTCAATGGCACGCAGGTTTCCACAGCCCTAGCGCTTTACGGCCTGATCGCCGCGGAACGCAACGCCGCCGCTGCCATTCTGGCAGGCGCACTTTCGGTTGACGCTGTCATGGGCTCTGATATCCCCTTTGATCCCCGCATTCATGCGTTGCGTCCGCATCCTGGACAGGTATTGGCTGCCAGTCATTACCGGAGGCTTCTTGCGGGAAGCGCTGTGCGCGCTTCGCATCTGGAAAATGACGAACGCGTGCAGGATCCTTATTCGTTCCGCTGCCAGCCGCAGGTGATGGGAGCATGCCTTGATGTGCTGGCAAATGCGATGCGAACCCTCATCATCGAAGCCAATGGGGTATCCGATAATCCGCTGGTGTTTGCTGAAGACAGTGCCGTGCTTTCGGGGGGGAATTTCCATGCCGAGCCTGTGGCCTTTGCGGCCGACATGATTGCCATGGCCATTGCCGAAATGGGCTCGCTCTCCGAGCGCCGCATTGCCGCACTCATTGACTCAACTATTTCCCTGCTCCCGCCTTTCCTGATCCGAAATCCGGGTCTCAATTCGGGCTTCATGATACCCCAGTGCACGGCGGCAGCACTGATGAGCGAAAACAAGCAAATGTCGCATCCAGCATCCGTTGATTCTGCGCCCACGTCGGCCAACCAGGAAGATCATGTGAGCATGGCCACCCATGGTGCGCGGAGGCTCAAGGTGATGAATGCCAATCTCGCCCGCATCATCGCCATTGAGCTGATGGCCGCTGCGGAAGGCCTGGATTTCCGGCGACCCCTTCTATCGTCGCAGCCGCTTGAGACAGTACATGGGATGATACGTTCAAAAGCCAAGTCGCGCGAACAGGATCGCGAATTTTCGACCGACATAGAAGCTGTGGCCCGCATGGTGGAACTGGGGCAGTTCGATTCATTGGTGCCGCGCGTTCTTGCAGACCTCACGTGAAGATTTTCGATCATCCCTGGCCAGCACTTGAACATGCGGCCCTCACATGGCCCGATGCAGATGCAGTGGTTTTCCCGCACCAGAAAAGGCGCCTGAGTTTTCTTGACCTCCGGCGTGAAGCTTTGCGCATGGCCGGACTGTTGCAACGGGTTGGGGTAAAGGCTCGCGAGCATGTAGCCCTGCTGGCGGAAAACCGCGTGGAATGGCCAATCATGCAATATGCCTGCGCAGCCATTGGTGCTGTGCTGGTGCCGCTCAACTCACACTACCGGCGTCACGACCTGGCTTATGCGCTCAGACAGTCCGATGCGGTGGCGCTGGTATGCTCGCGACAATACCGCGGCAATCCCTATCTCGAGAATGTGGAGGCACTGCGCGGTGAGCTGCCAAGGCTTGCCCATGTCATTTGTCTGGATGATGAGGTTCAGCACAGCGGTGAGGCAGAGATATTTGATGGCAGGCCGGAGGACGTGGCAGCACTCCTTTATACTTCAGGCACAACAGGGTTTCCCAAGGGCGCTTGCCTGTCGCACCGCGCGATGATGATGGATGCACGGGGTTCAGCTGACAGGCTCGGCCTGGACGCTGGCGATCGCTGGACATCTATCATCCCGCTGTTTCATTGTGCGGGGTGCATCATGAACCTTCTGGGCTGTCTGCAAAAGGGGGCAGCTTATGTAGGTGTGCCCAGCTTTGATCCCGAGCACATGTTCCACGTCATCCAGGATGAGCGGTGTACGTTCCTGTCAGGCGTTCCCACCTCTTATCTTGCCATGCTGGAGCATCCCGCGCGCAAGGATTATGATCTTTCCAGCCTGACGGCGGGGAGTTGTGGCGGGGCGGATGCCAACCCCCACGTTCTGAAACGCTGCGCAGAGGAATTTCCAATGCCGGGATTGTCGCAGGTCTATGGCCAAACGGAAGGTGCCACGCTGTTTACCTGCCCCGAGGCACATGATCCCTTGCGATGGGAAACAGCGGGGATGGCATTGCCTGGTTATGAACTCAGGGTCGTGGATCCCGTAACATTGGAGGAATTGCCGTCTGGCACCATTGGTGAAATACAGGCGCGGGGGGCCATGGTGATGGAAGGCTATTATAACATGGCCACTGCCACGGCAGAAACCATCTTGCCCGGCGGTTGGCTGCGCAGTGGTGACTTGGGATATTTGCGCAGGGATGGCCGGTTGGTGGTGGCAGGCGGAAGGTTGCGCGACATGATTATCCGCGGCGGCGAAAATATTTATCCTGCAGAGGTCGAAAACACGCTGCAGGAACATGACATTGTAGAGGCTGTTGCGGTGTTTGGCGTGAAGGATGAGTATTATGGAGAAGTGGTCGCAGCGGCCGTGAAACTCCGTCATGGCATCACAGCCGCAGAGCTCACTGCCAGTTTTGCCGGGCGCATTGCGAAATTCAAGTTGCCTGCAAAATTCTATCGCGTAAGCACTTTTCCGGTGACTGCATCGGGCAAGATACGCAAGGTGGAACTGCAGGAGATGGCAAGAGCAGGCCTATTGGAATTACTGACATGAAACTCACCTTCTGGTTCGACGTGCATTCCCCCTGGTGTTACTTGGCCGCGCATCGCATTGGCGATATCGCACGCAAGCATGGGCGCGAGCTACTATGGCGCCCGCTGCACCTGCCGCGAATGCAAGTTGAAATCAATGGGCGCAAGCCGCTTGAGGCAAATCCCGCGTTTGTTGCCTGGTACAAGCAGGATTGTCAGGACTGGGCCAATCTGCTTGGGCTGCCCCTCGCCTATCATCCCCATTATCCCTTGCGCAATTCACGTGCGTTGCGGGCTTGTCTTTATGCAGCCGAACAGGGGAAGGCCGAGGACTTCGTGAAACTTGTGCTGCGCAAGTATTGGTCCGAGGTGGGTGACATCAGCAGTCTTTCCGAGCTTGCGAAATGGGGCGTTGCCTGCGGTCTTGATGGAGAGGCTGTGCAGCTTGCCGCACAAAGCGAGGCCAACAAGCTGCGCATTGACGCAAATACAAGAGAAGCTATTGCGCGGGGTGTGTTCGGGGTGCCCACCATAGATACCGGGGAGAAACTTTATTTCGGTAATGACAGGCTGGATCTGCTGGATATCCACTTGTCGCAAGTTAGTTCTTGAGCCGGTACCCCGTCTTGAAAATCCAGGCGATGATGACGAGAAGCACGATCAGGAAGCCCGCGATTGCCAATAAGCTGTAGGTGATGTCCACGTCCGAATGGCTGTAAAAGCTCCAGCGGAAGCCGCTTACAAGATAGACCACCGGATTGAGAAGGCTGATTTTCTGCCAGATGCCAGGCAACATGCTTATGGAATAGAAGCTGCCGCCCAAAAATGTGAGAGGCGTAATGATAAGAAGCGGAATGAGTTGCAGCTTCTCAAAGCCATCTGCCCAAATACCAATAATGAAACCGAAAAGGCTAAAGGTTAGCGCCGTGAGGATGAGGAAGGCTACCATCCAAAAGGGATGTTCGACATGCAGCGGCACAAAAAATGCTGATGTTGCCAATATGACAAGGCCCAGCACCACCGATTTCGTGGCGGCAGCTCCCACATAAGCAATCGTCAAGTCGACATAGCTTACGGGTGCTGAGAGCAATTCATAGATGGTTCCCACGAAGCGGGGGAAATAAATGCCGAAGGAGGCATTTGCGATGCTTTGCGTGAGCAGCGACAGCATGACAAGGCCCGGCACAATGAAGGCGCCATAATTGATGCCATCAATCTGCTGGATGCGCGAGCCAATGGCGGCGCCAAAAACCACGAAATACAACGAGGTGGAGATCACCGGCGACACCAGGCTCTGCATCAGTGTGCGCAACGCCCGCGCCATTTCAAAACGATAGATGGCCATGATGGCGTTAAGATTCATGCAGGCTCCTTCACAAGGCTCACGAAGATTTCCTCCAGTGAACTTTGTTTGGTTTCAATGTCGTTGAAGGTAATGCCTGCCGCATTCAGGTCCTGCATCAGGCTGGCAACGCCCGCGCTCTCTTCCCGCGTGTCGTAGACATGCACAAGGTTCCTGCCATCTTCGGTCAATTGCAGATTATGAGGGGCCAGTTTCCTGGGGATCGATTTCAATGGCTTGGTCAGATGCAAGGTCACCTGCTTCTTGCCCAGCTTAGCCATGAGGACCTTCTTCTCTTCCACGAGAATGATCTCACCCTTGTTGATCACGCCAACGCGGTCAGCCATTTCTTCGGCTTCGTCGATGTAATGCGTCGTGAGAATGATGGTCACACCGGACGACCTGAGACCCCGTACAAGCTGCCACATATCGCGGCGCAGTTCCACATCGACGCCAGCCGTAGGTTCGTCCAAAAACAGTATCTGGGGCTCGTGGGATAATGCTTTGGCGATCAGCACGCGCCGTTTCATGCCGCCTGACAGAGTCATGATCTTGCTGTCTTTCTTATCCCACAGCGACAGATCCTTCAGAATTTTCTCGATGAAGGCGGGATTGGCGGAAAGGCCGAAAAGGCCCCGGCTGAAACTCACAGTCGCCCATACTGTCTCGAAAGCATCAGTGGTGAGTTCCTGCGGCACCAAGCCGATCAGCGAGCGGGTTGCACGATAGTCCTTCACATTGTCAAAGCCATTGGCAAGCACGGTGCCGGACGTCTTGTTCACGATACCGCAAATGATGCTGATCAGCGTTGTCTTGCCAGCACCATTGGGGCCAAGAAGGGCAAAAATCTCGCCTGATCTTATCTCAATGTTGATGTTCTTAAGTGCCTGGAAGCCGGATTTGAATGTCTTGTTGAGATTGGTGACGGAAATTGCTGACATCTTGTCAGAGTAAGAAGGGGAAGGCCGGGATTCAAGAGGCATCATTGTGTCTCATCAATGTCAGGAGGTGTCAGCTGCCGCTCAGGCGTTGCTGTCTTGTCAAATATCCCACGATCTGGTCGGCCGCCTGTTCCGGCAGAAGTCTGGTTGTATCCAACGTTATCTCCGGGTTTTCTGGCGTTTCATAGGTTGAGGAAATACCAGTGAAATTCTTGATCTCGCCACGCCTGGCTTTGGCATACAGGCCTTTGACGTCACGGCGTTCAGCTTCCGCCAAACTGGTATCTACAAAGATTTCCACAAATTCGTTCTGGTCCACGCTTTCACGGGCCATGAGACGTTCGGCCCGGAAGGGCGAAATGAAAGACACCAGCACGATAAGGCCTGCGTCCACCATGAGCTTGGAGACTTCCGCCACGCGACGGATGTTTTCCACGCGGTCTGCATCGGTGAAGCCCAAGTCGCGGTTCAGGCCATGGCGCACATTGTCACCATCAAGCAGATAGGTCATGTGGCCCAGCGCATGAAGCTTCTTTTCCACCAGATTGGCTATGGTGGATTTACCCGCACCCGAAAGCCCCGTGAACCAAAGAACTGTGGGCTTCTGCTTGGCAAGGGCTGCGCGCGAGAGCTTGTTCACATCCATGGCCTGCCAGTGAATATTGGAGGCCCGCCTCAAGGCAAAGCGGATCATTCCCATGCCAACAGTGTTATTGCTGAAACGGTCGATAATAATAAAACTGCCGAGGTGGCGATTGTCCTTATACGGAGCAAATGCAATGGAAGTGTCAAGCTCCAGGTTACAGACGCCGATTTCGTTGAGGGTCAACGTCTTGGCCGCCACATGCTCCATGGTGTTGACATTCACCTTGTGCTTGAGCGCGTCCAGTGTGCCGGGAACCTGCTTCAAGCCGATCTTGATGACATAGGGGCGGCCGGGCAGCATGGCCTCATCGCCCATCCACAGGACATCCACTTCAAACTGGTCGGAGACTTCAAGGGGATCGGCCGCATTGCACAGAACATCGCCCCGGCTCACATCAATTTCGCTGGTAAGCGTTACGGTCAGGGATTGTCCGGCAACGCCCGCCTCCAGATCGCTGCCATAGGTCACGACGCGCTCGACCACGGCCGTCCTGGCAGAAGGCAGCACCTTGATCTGGTCGCCTGCACGCACGGCGCCACTTACGATCGTGCCGGAAAATCCGCGAAAACTCTGGTCCGGGCGGTTCACCCATTGCACGGGCATGCGAAATGATTGAGTGGCGAGGTCGTCATCCACGGGAACAGTTTCGAGATGGGCCATCAGCGTGGGTCCCCGGTACCACGGCATGGCAGCGGAAGGTTCCAGGACATTGTCACCGGCAAGTGCCGACATGGGGATGCAGGTAATGTGTTCAGTGCCTATGCTTCTGGCAAAGGCGCGGTAGTCTGCCTCAATGATTTCGAATACAGCGCGGTCGTAATTCATGAGGTCCATCTTGTTGATGGCCACCACGAGATGCTTGATGCCAAGCAGTGTTGCGATGAAAGTATGCCTCCGTGTCTGTGTCAGGACGCCCTTGCGCGCATCAATGAGAATCACCGCAAGGTCGGCGGTGGATGCACCGGTTGCCATGTTGCGGGTATATTGTTCATGACCCGGCGTATCGGCCACGATGAATTTGCGCTTGTCGGTGGTGAATGCGCGGTAGGCCACGTCAATGGTGATGCCCTGTTCGCGTTCGGCGGCAAGGCCGTCCACCAGAAGCGCAAAATCAAGATTGCCGCCTTGCGTGCCCATCTTCCGGGAGTCGGCTTCAAGGGCGGTGAGTTGGTCCTCAAACAGCATCTTTGCTTCATAGAGCAGCCTGCCAATGAGCGTGGACTTGCCATCATCCACGGACCCGCAGGTGATGAAACGCAGGAGGTCCTTGTTTTCCTGAGTCTTGAGATAGGCTTCCACATCGCCGCCGGCAAATTCAATAAAGCGCGACATCAGAAGTATCCTTCCTGCTTTTTCTTCTCCATCGAGGCGGACTGATCCTTGTCGATAACGCGGCCTTGGCGCTCGGAAGATGTTGCCACAAGCATCTCTTCAATGATGTCGAGAAGCGAGGTGGCGTTGGATTCAATGGCGCCGGTGAGCGGGTAGCAGCCCAAGGTGCGGAAGCGAATGTTGCGCACTTCCGGCGTTTCGCCTGGGTTCAGCCGCATGCGATCATCATCTACCATGATCATCTGGCCATCACGCCACACAATGGGGCGAGGTGCCGCAAAATACAAAGGCACGATCGGAATGTTCTCAATGTGGATATATTGCCAGATATCGAGCTCGGTCCAATTCGACAGGGGAAAGACGCGGATGGATTCGCCCTTGTTCTTGCGGGCGTTGTAGAGGTTCCATAGTTCGGGCCGCTGGTTCTTGGGGTCCCAGCGGTGCCTTGCGTCACGGAAGGAAAAGATGCGCTCCTTGGCGCGGGATTTTTCCTCGTCGCGTCGCGCACCGCCGAAGGCCGCGTCGAAACCATATTTTTCGAGCGCCTGTTTCAGCCCGTCAGTCTTCATGATCTGGGTATGAAGTGCCGAGCCATGGTCAAAGGGATTTACGTTTTTTGCAACGCCATCAGGATTGATGTGCACGATGAGCTCAAGCCCCAGACGTTTGGCGGTGTCGTCACGCAATGCAATCATGTCCCGGAACTTCCAGCGGGTATCCACATGCATGAGTGGGAAAGGCGGCTTTGACGGGTAGAAGGCCTTCATGGCAAGATGCAACATGACGGCAGAATCCTTGCCAACGGAATAGAGCATCACCGGTTTCTCGCATTCGGCCGCTACTTCGCGGATGATATGGATGGATTCCGCTTCCAAGCGTTCGAGATGGGTGAGTTTTTTCAGTTGGGGTGCTTGCTGCATAGCAGTATCCTGGTTGGAAAGCGCTATATGGCGGTGTCTCGCATTCTTGGCAAGTCGCACTTGCTCGCGGCTGGTTTTTAGGGCTAGTGAAAGTGAGGGAGACTGCATGAAAAACCAGACAGACACCACCCGCTCCAAGCAAGGCCTGCTCTATCAGGAGCCGCATTTGCAGCCCAGTGCGCGCGACCATCTGCTGGAGGAAGCTATCGGGCGCGAGGTCAAGCGTTTCCGGGAAAAACTGGGCATTACAATTTCCGAATTGGCCAAGGCCGCCGACATGTCCGCAGGCATGCTTTCAAAAATCGAGAATGGTGCTACCTCGCCGTCCCTTGCCTCATTGCAGGCTTTAGGCAAGGCCCTCCAGGTGCCGGTCACTTCGCTGTTTCGCGGTTTTGAGGAAATCAGGGATGCTTCTTTCGTGAAAGCGGGCCAAGGGCTCACCATTGAGCGCCGGGGAACGCGGGCCGGGCACCAGTATCAGTTGCTGGGTCATAGCCCGCATGGTCCTGTCATGGTGGAACCCTATATGATCACGCTGACCGCGCAATCCGACGTTTTCCCAACATTCCAGCATAGTGGGCTGGAAATGCTGTATATGCTGGAGGGCAATGTGGTGTACCGACATGGTGACAAGACCTATGACATGCACCCCGGCGACACACTGTTTTTTGATGCCGACGTGCCCCATGGTCCGGAAGAACTCAAGCAGCTGCCGGCACGGTATCTGAGTGTCATCAGCTATCGCCGGGAAGATTAGTTGACAATGTAGCTACCGGTAGCTACATTTAAAATCATGGAAGTTCCTGTGAAAGAAGCCAAGAATAGGCTGTCAGAATTGCTGCACCTTGCGGAAGCTGGGGAAACGGTGGTTTTGACGCGGCATGGCAAGCCTGTGGCCGATCTTGTTCCGCATAAGGAAAAGCGCGGTGGAATTAATTGGCAGGCTCTCGCCGATTACAAGAAAGAACACGGGATTGATAAAATCGTGGATTTTATCCCGGCTGATTTTGATGACCCCTTACCGGCAGATTTCCTGATTACGCCTCTACCACCCAGAAGATGATATTACTTGATACGTACTTTGTGATCGAGCTTATTGACGTAAAGCTGGGTGGGCATGGCGCATTAAAACCACACCCGGCGCTAGAGAATCTGGAAACCGTATATGTAAGCGTTACCAGTCTTTGGGAGGTTGCCATTAAATTCAGGATTGGGAAGCTTCCTTTAAGAACCCCTGTCGAATCTTGGCCTGAGCTTCTCATGTCTGCAGAAATCCCACTTTTGGCAATAGAACACAAACACATTCTCGCCGACATTGGTCCTGAAATAGCAACCAATGATCCATTTGACCGCCTTCTGTTGGGAATTTGCGCAGCAGAAAATTTGCGGCTTCTTACAATTGACCGTTCTCTTGTTGGGCATCCTTTGGCTTGGCGCGGAACACAAAAGGACATGACATGAAATCTCTAATCCTCATTGCCTTCTTTCTTTTCGGAATAAGTGTTGCTGATGCACAAATGAAACTCGTTGGCAGTTTTATGGCTGCAAAAGCGTGTCTGGCTTTGCAGTCCATCAAAAAGGGCACAAATCCCGGCAATGTTTCCGTCGAGGTTGGCAAGAGCTATGTCTTGCTGGGCAAGAACAAGGAACCGGCCAGCCATTACTGGATTGAAGTTCCGGGCGCTCAACCCTTGCAGCGCTGGGTGGGCGCAGATTGCGGAGCAGCCGATGGAGCTGTGGTGTCGGCTCCTGCGCAAACCCATGTTCCTGTAGCACCGGCTGGCGAAAAGAAACCTTTTTACGTGCTTTCCATGAGCTGGGAACCAGCCTTTTGTGAAGCCATGGCTGCAAAAGTGGAGTGCCAGCGGCAAACCGCTGCGAGTTTTGAAGCCACTCATCTCGTCCTGCATGGGCTGTGGCCGCAACCCAGACGGCGCGTGTTCTGCAATGTGGATAAGGCCATGATTGCCGCTGATGATGCGCATCAGTGGGAAAAGCTGCTTCCGCCCGAATTGAGTGCTACCACGAAAGCTTCGCTGGATGAGGTGATGCCGGGTACACAATCCCTGCTGGAGCGGCACGAGTGGGTCAAACACGGCAGTTGCTATCCAGGTGGCAAGGCCGAGAGCTATTTCACTGATGCGATTAATCTGATGAAGGCGATCAACAGCTCTCCCGTGCAAGCCTTCCTCTCCGCCCATGTGGGCCAAACCATTCAAACCTCCGAGCTGCGCATGAAATTTGATGAAGCCTTCGGCAAGGGTGCAGGCGAACGGGTAAGGGTTGCCTGCAAGCCTGACGGCAACCGACAGATCGTGACGGAAATCACACTGGGGCTGAAAGGCGATATTTCGGCAGGCCAAAACATCTCGCAACTTATCGCGCAATCTCAGCCTACCGATGCCGGATGCCCTTCCGGGGAAATCGACTCTGTTGGGCTCCAATAATACTCATTCCTCTAGTGAAAAAATAATTCCCCCTAGTTGATATTGTGGAGTGGCCCTGATAGAAGGGCTGCGATCCCTGTTGAAAGGTTGTGGGCCATGTGTGGCATTGTTGGACTGTATCTCAAAAACCCCAAGTTGAAACCCAAGCTGGGCAAGATGTTCAAGCCCATGATCATCGAGATGACCAATCGCGGGCCGGATTCGGCAGGTGTGGCCGTCTACCGCAATCCGGTGAAAAAAGCCCAGACCAAGTTTTCCCTTGCCCATGATGATGCGGGTTATGACTGGAAGAAGATCGACACAGGTCTGGAGCGGGCGCTGAAGTGCGAATGCACAATCAAGAAGATCGGCAATCACTGCATTCTAGTGACCAATGCCAAGGAGCCGGATGTTGTTGGCTGGCTCAAAAAACATCATCCAGAAGTGCGAGTGGTAGGCTCAGGCCACACCATCGAAATTTTCAAAGAAACGGGTCTGCCTGCCCAGGTCTATGACAAGTTCGATCTTGATGAAGCCTCAGGCACCCACATGATCGGCCATACGCGGATGGCCACTGAAAGTGCTGTCACCACCGCAGGCTCGCATCCCTTTGCAACGGGCGCTGATCTCTGCCTTGTGCATAATGGTTCGCTGTCCAACCACAACCGCCTGCGCGAGAACCTGCGCAAGGAAGGTTTCGATTTCCAAACCGAAAACGACACGGAAGTCGCTGCTGCCTATATGACGTGGAAATTGCGCGGCGGTGCCACGCTCAAGGAAGCCCTGGAAGACGGCATTCGCGATCTTGATGGTTTCTACACATTCCTCGTGGGCACAGCCGATGGCTTTGCCGTGGTGCGTGATCCCATCGCCTGCAAACATGCCGTCATGGCAGAGACCGATGATTGGGTGGCCATGGCAACCGAGTACCGCGCGATTGCGCATCTGCCAGGCGCCGATGATGCCAGGATATGGGAACCGGAACCTTCGATGATTTATACCTGGGGCGGACACGCATGAACGAGCTTGATCTCAAAACCTTGGGGGTGCGTGGCATCAACGCAAAGCTCCATGAATTGCCTGCCAATACGAACGAGACCTATTGGGTCATTCGCAATCCCATGGGCCAGCATTCCATCGCTGTGGGGTTAGCTGCTCCCCTGCAGGTTGATATCAACGGCCATGTTGGATTTTATTGCGGCGGGATGAATTCCCACGCGGAATTGACCATTCATGGTCATGCGGGCGTGGGGACGGCTGAAAACATGATGTCAGGCGTCGTCTGGGTGAAGGGCAACTCCTCGGAATCAGCAGGTGCCACCGGCAATGGCGGATTGCTGGTGATCGACGGGGATGCCTCTTCACGCTGCGGCATTTCTATGAAGGGCATTGATATTGTCGTGGGCGGCAATGTGGGCCACATGTCGGCCTTCATGGGGCAGCGCGGCAATCTCGTGGTATGCGGCGATGCAGGCGATGCATTGGGCGATTCCATTTATGAAGCGCGGCTGTATGTGAAGGGCAAGGTCGCAAGCCTGGGAGCGGACTGCATCGAAAAAGAAATGCGTGCGGAACATTTAGCCGATCTCGACCGGCTGCTCAAAGCCGCCAAGCGGAGCGAGACGCCATCAGAATTCAAGCGCTATGGTTCGGCCCGCAAGCTCTATAATTTCAGCGTAGACCACGCAGACGCATACTGAGGAACACATGGATCAAACGCCCCGCACGCTGCCGCGCAAGTCTGCAACATTTGACGATTATACCCTGTCAGAAATCCGCCGTGCGGCAAGTACAGGGATTTATGACATCCGCGGCGGCGGTGCCAAGCGCCGCCTGCCGCATTTCGATGATCTCCTGTTTCTCGGCGCATCCATCTCGCGCTATCCGCTGGAGGGTTACCGCGAGAAATGCGGCACCAATGTTGTGCTGGGCACGCGCTTTGCCAAAACGCCGATTGAACTGAAAATTCCCATCACCATTGCCGGCATGAGCTTTGGTTCGCTATCGGCACAGGCCAAGGAAGCATTGGGCCGTGGTGCTACCATTGCCGGAACCTCCACCACCACAGGCGACGGCGGCATGACGCCGGAAGAGCGTGGGCAATCCAAAACACTGGTGTATCAATACCTGCCTTCGCGTTACGGCATGAATCCGGAGGATTTGCGGAAAGCCGATGCCATTGAAATCGTGATCGGTCAGGGTGCCAAGCCCGGCGGCGGCGGCATGTTGCTGGGCCAGAAAATTTCGGACCGCGTGGCCGCCATGCGCTGCTTGCCCAAGGGAATTGACCAGCGCTCGGCATGTCGTCATCCGGACTGGACCGGGCCTGATGACCTTGAGATCAAGATCAATGAGCTCCGTGAAATCACCAATTGGGAAAAGCCCATCTATATCAAGATCGGGGGCGCTCGCCCCTATTACGATGTGGCACTTGCCGTCAAAGCTGGTGCTGATGTCGTCGTGCTCGATGGCATGCAGGGCGGCACGGCAGCTACCCAGGAAGTTTTCATCGAGCATGTGGGCCAGCCTACGCTTGCCTGCATCAGGCCGGCGGTTCGCGCGTTGCAGGAGCTTGGCATGCATCGCAAGGTGCAACTCATTGTTTCAGGCGGCATACGCAATGGCGCCGATGTGGCCAAGGCGCTCGCACTTGGCGTTGATGCCGTGTCCATCGGAACTGCGGCGCTGGTGGCGCTCGGCGACAATGATCCGCATTGGGAACATGAGTATAATGAACTCGGAACCACGGCTGGCGCCTATGATGACTGGCATGAGGGCCGTGACCCCGCCGGCATCACAACGCAGGATCCGGAACTGGCCAAGAGGCTTGATCCCATCAAGGCGGGTCGACGGCTTTCCAACTATCTCAAGGTGATGACGCTGGAAGCGCAAACCATCGCGCGTGCCAATGGCAAATCCCATGTGCATAATCTGGAGCCGGAAGACCTGTGTGCGCTCACGGTTGAAGCTGCCGCCATGGCGCAGGTGCCACTTGCCGGAACAAGCTGGATTCCCGGCAAGAACGGGTATTAAATTGAACCACCAAAATCAAAAGAAGTTGGGGAGACTGTAATGGCCGGGGAATTAGAGGCGTTTGCCAAGAAGAACAATGTAAAGTTCTTCCTGTTCAATTTTACCGACCTGTTTGGCACGCAGCGCGCCAAGCTGGTGCCAGCGGAAGCCGCAAGCCGCATGCAAAAGGCGGGTGCCGGTTTTGCGGGCTTTGCCACCTGGCTTGATCAGACACCGGCGCATCCCGATGTGATCGTGATGCCGGATGTGGACTCTGTCATCCAATTGCCATGGCGGCCAGATGTAGCCTGGGTTGCCGGTGATCCCTGGATGAGCGGCAAGCCTCTGGAACAGGCGCCGCGCCTTGTGTTGAAGAAGCTCATGGAAAAAACCTCCAAGCAGAACCTCAAGATGATGGCGGGCGTCGAGCCGGAATTTTTCTTGATCAATGCGGATGGATCGGCCGTTTCCGACGGGCGCGATACGCAGGAAAAACCCTGCTATGACCAATCAGCCATCATGCGCAGGCTGGATGTGATCGGCGAGATTTCATCCACCATGGTGAAGCTGGGCTGGGGCCCTTACCAGAACGACCATGAGGATGCCAATGGCCAGTTCGAGATCAACTGGAATTTCAATGACGCACTCACCACAGCGGACCAGCTGGCGTTTTTCAAATTCATGGTGAAGGCCATTGCGGAAAAGCATGGCATTCGGGCGACCTTCATGCCCAAGCCCTTCATCAATCTCACCGGCAACGGCTGCCATGTGCATTTGAGCGTTTGGGACAATGCGCGCAAGACCAACCTGTTTGACGATGCCAAGGACGAGATGGGCTTGTCACCCATGGCATACCAGTTCCTCGGTGGCCTCATCCACCACGCGGATTCGCTGGTGGCCATAACCAATCCCACCGTCAATTCCTACAAGCGCATCAATGCTCCGCGCACAATTTCAGGTGCGACCTGGGCTCCCAACACCGTCACCTTCGGCGGCAATAACCGTACGCATATGGTACGCATCCCCGATGCGGGCCGCACTGAATTCCGCCTGCCGGACAATGCCGCAAATCCCTATCTCATGCTGGCTGGCATCATGGCTGCGGGCATGCATGGCATTGAAGCCAAGATGGACCCCGGCAAACGGCTCGACATCGACATGTATACGCAGGGCCATACGGTAATGGACGCCAAGAAACTGCCGCTGAACCTGCTGGACGCCTTGCGCAATTTTGAGAAAGACACATATCTGCAGGAAGCCCTGGGCGCGGAAGTATCCTCTGGCTATCTGAAGCTCAAACACGCGGAATGGAACCAGTATTGCCGCCACCTCACGCAATGGGAACGCGATACGACACTGGATTGTTAATGAAATATTCCGTCTTCTCACTTCTCAAAAACACGCTGTCCGGCCACAAGAACTGGGCTCCGGCATGGCGGGACCCTGAGCCGAAGAAGGAATATGACGTCATCATCATTGGCGGCGGCGGGCATGGACTGGCAACCGCCTATTATCTCGCCAAAATCCATGGCATCACCAATGTGGCGGTGCTGGAAAAATCTTGGTTGGGCTCGGGCAATGTGGGGCGCAATACCACGATCATACGCTCCAATTACATGCTGCCCGGCAATAACCCCTTCTATGAATGGTCGATGAAACTCTGGGAGGGGCTCGAACAGGATTTCAATTTCAATGCGATGGTTTCGCAGCGCGGCGTGCTCAATCTCTGCCACACCGATGCCCAGCGCGACGCCTTTGCCCGGCGCGGCAATGCCATGCGGCTTGATGGGGTCGATGCAGAACTGCTGGATGCGCAGGGGGTTCGCGAAATGTATCCCTTCCTGGATTTCGCCAATGCGCGCTTTCCCATCAAAGGAGGCATCCTGCAGCGCCGGGGTGGCACCGTGCGCCATGATGCGGTGGCTTGGGGCTACGCGCGCGGTGCTGATCTGCGCGGGGTCGACATCATCCAGAATTGCGAGGTGACCGGCATCAAGACAAACTCGGGAAAGGTCGTCGGTGTACAGACAAACAGGGGATACATCGCCTGCCGAAAGCTGGGGCTTGCGGCAGCTGGCAATTCCTCGGAAGTCGCGGCAATGGCCGGATTGAAACTTCCCATTGAAAGCCATGTCTTGCAGGCCTTCGTGTCGGAAGGCCTCAAGCCCTATATTGATGGCGTCATAACCTTTGGCGCGGGCCACTTCTATGTCTCGCAATCCGACAAGGGTGGCCTTGTGTTTGGCGGCGACATTGATGGCTACAACTCCTATGCGCGGCGCGGCAACCTGCCGATGGTGGAACATGTGATTGAGGCAGGTGTTGCCATGATACCCGGACTTTCGCGCGTGCGCGTGCTGCGTTCCTGGGGCGGCATCATGGATATGTCCATGGATGGTTCGCCCATCATCGATAAAACCCCCATTGATGGTCTCTACCTCAATGCGGGCTGGTGCTATGGCGGCTTCAAGGCAACGCCTGCTTCCGGCTGGTGCTTTGCCCATACGATTGCAAAAGACGAGCCCCACAAGCTGAACGCGGCCTATCGCATGGACCGCTTCGCGCGTGGCCATATGATTGATGAAAAGGGGCAGGGTGCCACACCCAATCTGCATTGATGGTGAAACATGCTCATTAACTGCCCGCATTGCGGAACGCGGCCCATCGAAGAATTTACCTTCAATGGTGACGCTTCCCCGCAGCGCCCGCAATCTCAGGATATGAATGCATGGTATGACTACATCTACCTGCGCCATAATCCGAAGGGGCGCTTTGATGAATATGCTCACCACTCCAGCGGTTGCCGTGCCTGGCTGGTGGTAACCCGCGATACTCAGACGCATGAGGTGTTTGCCGCAGTAACCGCCAAGGATTATGCCAGAGAGCGGGGCACACCATGACCGGTTTCCGTTTGGACAAGGGTGGCCTCATTGACCGCACCACGACCTTGAATTTCAGTTTTGACGGCAAGGTTTTCACGGGTTTTCAAGGCGACACGCTCGCATCAGCGCTCATTGCAAACAATGTTCATCTCATGGGCCGCTCGTTCAAATATCACCGGCCGAGGGGCGTGATTTCGGCGGGGAGCTCCGAGCCCAATGCATTGGTGACACTGCGGGAGGGTGGACGGCAGGAAGCCAATACCCGCGCCACCATGGTGGAGCTTTACGACGGACTTGCCGCGCGAAGCCAGAACCGCTGGCCTTCGTTGAATTTTGATGTGGGCGCGGTGAACTCGCTGGCGTCGCACATGTTTGTGGCGGGATTTTATTACAAGACCTTCATGTGGCCCAAGAGCTTCTGGGAAAAAATCTATGAACCGCTGATCCGCCGCGCGGCAGGACTGGGACATGCTTCCAAGGAGGCGGACCCCGACAAATATGAAAAGGCCTATGCGCATTGTGATCTTTTGATCATTGGATCTGGCCCCACTGGCCTGATGGCAGCGCTCACGGCAGCACGCGCTGGTGTACGCATCATTCTTGCGGATGAAAGTGCAGCATTGGGCGGATCACTGCTCAATGAGAACGAGGAAATAGACTCCGTCTCAGGTCTTGATTGGGCATTGGCCGCGCTTTCCGAATTGCGCTCCTTGCCCAATGTCACGCTCATGCCCCGCACCACAGTGTTTGGCTGGTATGACGGCAATGTGTTTGGCGCGGTTGAGCGTGTCAACGATCATGTGGCAGAACCTTCACCCTATGAACCCCGGCAACGCTACACCCGCATTTTCGCCAGGCGCGCCGTCATGGCTACAGGTGCGGAAGAACGTCCCATCGTGTTTGGCGGCAATGATGTGCCAGGCGTAATGCTCGCCTCAGCCATGCGAACTTACGCCAACCGCTATGCTGCAGCGGCGGGGAAATCCATTGTGGTGTTTACCAACAATGATTCCGGCAAACGCACGGCCAGCGACTTGCGTCGGGCTGGCGTGCATGTGGAAGCCATCATCGATTCGCGTAAAACCGCCCATCTCATTGTTGATGTGAAAGGTGGCAAACGGGTTACAGGCGTTGAACTTGGCAACCATCGCAGCATTCCTTGCGATGCGGTTGCCATGTCAGGGGGCTGGAGCCCGATTGTCAATCTGATGTGCCACAGGGGTGCAAAGCCCCTCTGGAATGAAAGCATTGCGGGTTTTGTGCCGCCTGATGTGGGCAGCGCGTTTGTGGCTGCGGGATCTGCCGCGGGCCACATGTTGCTGTCGGAATGTCTCGCGGATGGCGCACGTGCTGGCACAATGAAGGGCCGCGTGCCAGCAGTTCCCAAATGCCGCGACGAGCGTTTTGCGGTTACGCCCTTATGGTGGGTGAAGGAATCCACGGGAAAGGCCTTCGTCGACTACCAGAATGATGCGACTGCCAAGGATTTACCGCTGGCTGCGCGCGAGGGTTACCGTGATATCGAACTGGCCAAGCGTTATACGACGGCTGGCATGGCGACCGACCAGGGCAAGCTTGGCAATGTGAATGCGATCGCCATTCTGGCCGATGCCACGGGCCGCACCATGGATCAGGTGGGGACCACAACCTTCCGGCCCTATTACACCCCGGTTTCCTTTGGCGCATTGGCGGGACCCTTCGTCAGGCACCACTTCCAACCCGTTCGCAAAACGCCTTTGCATGACTGGGCTTACGAGTTGGGTGCTACGTTTGTGGAAGCCGGCCTGTGGATGCGCTCGTCGTGGTTTCCGATGGACGGCGAGGACTGGCTGGCCGCTGCCACGCGCGAAGTGCTGGCCACGCGCTCGGGTGTTGGTATCTGCGATGTTTCCACGCTGGGCAAGATTGATGTGCAAGGCCCAGATGCGACTGAGTTCCTCAACCGGCTGTATTGCAACACCTTCTCCACCCTTGCCGCGGGGCGCGCCCGCTATGGCCTGATGTTGCGGGAAGATGGCATCGTGTTTGATGACGGTACAACGTCACGGCTGGCGGAGGATCACTTCCTGATGACGACGACCACGGCCAATGCCGCACGCGTAATGGCCCATATGGAGTTTTGCCACCAGGCCCATTGGCCGGACCTTGATGTGCAATATGTATCGGTCACCGAGCAGTGGGGGCAGATGGCGATAGCAGGCCCCAAGGCGCGTGCCACCTTGCAGAAGATTGTCGATGACATAACGCTGGACGACACCAGCTTTCCCTATCTTGCTGCAAGGCCTGTTTCCATTCTGGGCGGCATGCAGGCGCGGCTCTTTCGCATTTCGTTCTCCGGCGAGCATGCCTATGAGCTTGCCGTTCCCGCTGACTATGGAAGCATGGTGGCACGGGCTGTCATGCAGGCAGGCCAGGAATTTGGTATCACACCCTATGGCGTCGAAGCGCTTTCCATCATGCGCATTGAAAAAGGCCATGTGGCAGGTGGTGAATTGAACGGCACCACCACGGCGGGCGATCTCGGCCTTGGAAAAATGATGTCGACCAAAAAAGATTATGTGGGCCGCATGATGGCGCAACGCGAAGGTTTGCAGGATCCAAACCGGCAATGTGTTGTCGGCATCAGGCCCTATGATCCCAAGGGTAAAATCCGCTCTGGCGCACATATCCTGAACAAGGGTGATGCTGCTTCGATGGCGGCTGACCAAGGATATATTTCTTCGGTTGCCTGGTCACCCATGCTGGAGATGTGGGTGGGGCTCGCGCTTGTTGCAAATGGGCGCTCCAGGCATGGGGAAATTGTGAAACTGTTCGACGGCATCCGCAACACCCTGACCTACGGCGTGATCTGTGATCCCGTGCACTACGACAGGGAGAACATCAAACTCCATGCCTGACCTGTTCATCCGCGTTTCTCCCCTTTCCGACATAGCCATCCAGGGCCGCTTCGGCGCGGACCATGGTGTGCCCGGCGTCATGTTTTCTCTGCCAGCACCGTCGCACATGGTGACAGTAATTGCCCGCAAGGGAAAGGCCAAGGCGCTTGCACAGGCGCTCAAGAATTTTGATGCCCGATGGGCAGGACCAGACCAGTATTTTGTTTGGGGTGAGCCCTATGAGACTGTTTCCGGAAAACTGAAGGGGCTTGCTTCTTGCTCGGACCAAAGCCATGGCCGCGTCGTGATCGGCATCGTGGGACCACATGTTCGCCAGGTCCTGGCCAAGGGCTCGCCCATTGATTTCCACCCGGCTGAATTTCCCGTGGGCAAGAGTGCGTTGACCCAGATGGCGCATGTGGGCGTGCATGTCACACGCGTAGGTGCTGATGCCTTCGAAATTTCCGTGTTCAGGGGGTTTTCAGAAAGCTTCTGGGAATGGATCACAGAACAGGCGGAAGAGTTTGGCTATCAGGTGACGTGATCAGAGCGAGGCAGTCACACGCACCATGCGTTTGCAGGCTTCCTTGATCTCCGCTTCGTCTACCGTCAGGGCCACACGCACATGACCAGCACCTCCCGCACCGAAGCTTTCGCCTGGCATGGTGACGACGTTTTCTTCTGCCAGGAGTTTCCATGCGAATTCCTCGCCGCTCAACCCCGTTTTCCGCACATCGACCATTACAAACATGCCACCTTCCGGCATGCGTGCGGTGATGTGTTTGGAAGCTTTTAACCCGGCCACCAAGACGTGGGCGCGGGATTCATAGGCCACTTTCATGGCATCCACTTCGGGGAAGTGGTTGGAAAGGGCAAAGGCCGCAGCATCTTCGAGGAAGGGCTGCGAGCCGAAAAGCATGGTTTCGGTGAGTGGCAAAACCTGTTTGCAGAAGTCTTCGGAGGCCGCAAGCCAGCCCAGGCGAAATCCTGGCATGGCATGGGATTTGGAAAGCGAGGAAACAACAACCGTGCGCTTTTCCAGCCGCTGTTCATCAAATGGCGAGGCAAAGCCCACATTGCCATAGGTCATCGTGGCATAGACTTCGTCGGAAATGATCCACAGGTCATGGCGTTCGCACATGTCGCCTATGGCCTTGATCTCGTCGCGACTCAGCACGGCCCCGGTTGGATTGCTTGGCGTGTTCAGAAGCAATACACGGGTTTGGGGTGTCACGGCGCGTTCAAGGTCGGAGGCTTTGACATGGAAACCATTGTCGGGGTCCACGCCTACAGGGCGGGCCACGCCGCCAGCTGCGGCAATCACGCCTTCATAGGTTGCGTAATAGGGATCGGGCATGAGCACTTCATCGCCCAGCCCAACGCATGCCTGCAGCGCCACATATAATGCGGTTTGCGTGCCGGGAAGAAAAATGAACTGGAGCGGTGTGACGTGGCGCCCTGTCGATTTTGTGTAATGGGCGGAAAGACTTTTCAGCAGGGGTGTCTCGCCACGGCTTGCAGCGTATTTATAACGGCCAGCGCGCATTTGGTCATTCACCACATCCATGATGGCACCAGGCGGTGCTGCATCGGGCTCGCCGATTGAAAGGAAAATCAGGTCCTCGCCCAATAGGGCACGGCGTTTGCCTTCGATGTGGACAGCCCATTTGTCGGAGCCCAGGCCACTTAGTCTTTGTGTGAGAGCGGAAAGTTTCATGGCGGGGCTTCTAGCCGAGGGCTTCCCCGCCGTCGAGGGTTGGCGCCACCGTCCCGTCATGGGTGATATGCAAATAGGCATATTGCGACAGCGCCGAAAATTCGCGGGGGTTTACGCAAAGGACAGGGCAGGCCTTATGATAGAGTTGTTCAGCAACAAAAGCTCCAACCGCCACATTGATATCGGGTGTTGCGAGAATGATGCCAGCAGGCGCCGTACCGAGCCTGATGGCTTCCGCGAGGTTTCCGGGCGCGCTGCCCGAGCCACGCGTCTCCACCATCATGAGAATTTTTCTGGCAAGGGTTTCGCCTCGCTGCGGGTGATGCACATCAAGGATTTTTCCGCTGCGGGGATCAAAGCCGCCCCAAAAGCTCAAGGGTTCATCCAACAGCAGAACTGCGCCTTCAGCCACCCCTGCATGAAGCACTCTCATGACGAAAGCCACAGCTTGGGGTCACGCCAGAGCTCGCCTCGCACGGCAGTTTCCACGCATTCTCTCAGGCTGCCGAAAGCCACCTCTACCGACAGCATTCCGGGCGCATAATAAGCCCATTTCGCCGCATTGGTCATGACGCGGCCCTTGAGGGCCCGGATCTTGGGAGCGTAGTAAGTGCAGATATCAAGCGGGATTTGAACGCCGCTGTTTTGCAGACATAAAAGCCAGCCCTTGACTGCCAGCATTTCATAGATGCCCCGGCTGGTGGAGACAAGCATGGGAATTTTCACATGGCGC
>JANMAE010000073.1:0-26645 GCA_031359445.1 Hyphomicrobiales bacterium
GCCAATATGGCGACTACACCAGCCTCCGCTTTGCCGAGCTGCTGGAAAGGGAATACGCGGGTTTCGTTCCGCCGCCGGGGTATTAGGAGGGTGTCGCTGGGGTGTCTCTTTTATCGTCAACCCGTTGAAAAGCGGGGCCCAGCTTTCCGCGTGATGACTCTCACAATCTTCGGACGGACACACGGATGGTTGGGCACCGGCCTGCGCCGGAACGACGGAAGGGGAAGGTTGGCGCGTTGGCATCACAAAATTTTAATTTCATCACCCCACCAACCTGGCACCCACAGCCGTATCCCGCGTCCAGCTCCACACGGCCAGCAGCGGAGACTGATCCGTTTTTGTTGCGTGGATGATGTTGGGGTCGTGCCAGATGATGTCGCCTGCTTGTTTTGTTCCGAAATCCCCTGCCCCCTGTTTCCACAGCGTGGGTCCGGTGAGCGGCCAGTAGAGTTCTGGCGCTGCATGGAAGTGATCCTTGTAGTGGCGGCGGGGACCTAGCAACAGCAGGCCCAGCAGGAAATCATCGCCGGGGAAAAATCCTTCGGGTCCTACCAGCTGGCACCAGCCATAGTTCTGCGAAAAACCCTCTCCCAGGAGTTCATCCGAATAAAAAGATGACTGCTGCCATTTGAAATGTCCGTCGAGCGTGGCCAGGGCTGCTGCCAGGTCAGGCTCGAGCATCATGGTTTCGGCGATGGTTTCGGCGAAATAGCGCGTGACCGGTAGGCCGCAGGCATCGGGCTCCACGAAATGCGGGAATGAACGTTTCTGCTCTGCGAGACGAGCCAAAACGCTGATGACCGCAGGACACGTCCGCCGCTGCAGCCCGCGGGCGATTGCATCCACCAACCAGTTCACGTTTTCAAATGTTTCAGCGCTCATGGCCTCCGCACATATCGGCCCGCCACGTTGAAAGCAAGTTAACGGGGGTTTTCACGAAATGCCGGGTCCGGTAATTTCCTGGATCAGCTTGCGGGTAATGGCATCGCCATAGGCCTTGTAGTCATTGGCGGGCATCACAAAATGGCCTTCGCCGCCCACCACATTGTTCTTGAAATACACATCGAGCGTTGGCCATTCATTGAGGATGGCTAGCGCGTTGATGGTGATGCCTGCGCCCACAATCCCATCGCGCACGCTGGCCACGGGAATACCGATGTTGTTGCGTCCATCGGAGGAAAGATCAATCACGCGGCGCGCGTTTGGAGGCGCTTCGGACAAAACATGCGCGGAATAGAGCAATGCGCTGGAAATCGAGGTGCCGCCCTCGGCCAGTTCGCGTTTCGACGTCTTCAGCTTTTCCCCAAATCGGTCGGCATCGGCATCACTGGCCAGGATGGTCCAGGGCACAACGGTTTTCTGGTTTATGTTGTCTGACCATTCCACCACGCTTACGGCGATGCGCCGGTGGTTGCCATTGTGGATGGCGGCTTGGACATCATCACGCTGGAAGGCCTGGCCAAGGCCTTGCATCTGCAATTTGAATTCGCCTGAGTCCACGCTGAAGGAACAATCCACCGCCAGCACGAGAGCGAGATCAACTTCATCCTCGGCGGATGAGCTGGCGGGCACCACAGCCAACAGCATCGCTGCTGCCATTGCATAACGAAGAATATCCATTCATTCGTTCTCCCTCGTTCTGTGACTTAGAAGACAACACCAGATTAATGGTGCAGTTCGATGTAGTCCAGCGCGCGGCAATCCTTGGCGGACCAGCCCACGTTCACGGATTTGCCTTCGGCTATGGCTTCATTGTTGCCCTTGTTGGGAACTTTGACGATGAAATTATTGTGCCCTGCCACTTCGAGACGGGCGCGGATATGGTCGCCCAGATAAATCAGTTCGGCAATCCGGCCCTTCAGGAGAACATCAACATTCTTGGCAACGGGATTGATCTCCACGCGCTCGGGCCTAATGGAAAGCAGTGTGCGGTCACCCTTCCGGCCCACATTGACGGCGAGTGCCTGCACCACGTCGTCATTGTCGAGCTTTACGGTGGCCACCTGATGCTTGTCGACCTCCAGCACATTGCCTTTCAGCTTGTTGTTCTCGCCAATGAACTGGGCCACGAAAGAATTCTGCGGCCGCTCATAGAGTTCATCAGGCGATGACAGCTGCTGCACGATGCCATCGTTGAACACGGCGATGCGGTTGGACATGGTCAGCGCTTCGGACTGGTCGTGGGTCACGTAGACGACGGTGACGCCAAGCCTTTCATGAATATGCTTGATTTCATATTGCATCTGTTCGCGCAATTGTTTGTCGAGTGCGCCCAGGGGCTCATCCATCAGCACAAGGTCGGGCTCGAATACGAGGGCGCGGGCCACCGCAATGCGCTGCTGCTGGCCACCGGATAGCTGGCCCGGCCTGCGGCTGGCCATCCCCGGCAATTCCACCAGCTTCAAAATTTTCTTCACCCGGTCTTCAATTTCAGCCTTGCCGAGGCCTCGCACTTCCAAAGGAAACGCAAGATTTTCAGCCACCGTCATATGCGGGAACAGGGCGTAGTTCTGAAACACCATGCCAATGCCGCGCTTGTGCGGCGGCGTGTTGTTGATGGGCACGCCTTTCACGAAAATTTCCCCATGGGTTGCCGGCTCAAAACCCGCCAGCATCATCAAGGTGGTTGTCTTGCCCGAACCCGAAGGTCCCAGCATGGTCAGGAATTCGCCGCGCGCAATGTCGAGATTGAGGTCTTTGACAACCAGCGTTTCGCCATCATAACTTTTCTGCACCTGGGCAAATCGCACCATCGGCTCGGTAGACATCAGGTTTCCCCCTCGTTTGCAGGCATCATATGCTGTGGGATTAAAAAGGGAAGTATTTCCTCACGGTGTGTGGCGGGTCAGCCTGAATTTCCGCTTTTGGAGGGAGATGCGAACTTGTAGAAGACATTTGTCACTTCGGGGACGGACCCGGAGGCGGACATTCTCACTTCTTGATCTTGCTGCGAAACAGTCGTGGGAAACCTGCTGTTCTCCCAGCGGATGATTGTCGGCAATACAATGAGATGGGATGTCAAGAATTATTCAAGCAGCACTTTTTGTACTTCTTCCCACTACCACATGGGCACGGGTCATTACGTCCGACCTTCCTGCGTAGAGCACCTCGCGACAGCGTCGCAATCGGCACCAAAGATTTTTTTGGCCATGCATCAAGGGCCTTCTCCATGTCCGCGTCGGATTTCCATTTCCCTTCGATGGCCAGAGCGCCTCTGATGTCCCCGGTTCCGGGAGTAAGTAATAGCCCATACCATACATCTGCTTTCGCGTCGTATTTCCTAATTCTGCAGTGGGTGGACAAACGCTCACGCGCTACCTCCTCTGGGAGCGAACTAACATGTATGGTAAACCCTGACTTTTCGGCATCCGATGGAACGGACATGTCGTGTTGTTTCCCATCATTGGCTGCGGAACGCACCAATCGATCAATGCCACTGTTAATGTGCTTGGCAGTGTCGGAGCCCAACTGAAGGAGCAGCATCCCAAGTCCTACCAGTTCGGGAATTGCACTGGCCTCGAATTCAGAAATCAATCTGCCAATTGGGGTTCCATCAAAGCGAGTTAAAATGCCTTTGGGTGTTCGTTCCCCCGGAACTCCCAACCTACGCGCGCACATCGCTATGTCGAGAGAACTAGTGAAATCGTCACCCAAGTTCACCATGTCGTATTTGTCTTCTAGCCAAAGGTTGTACTTCAGATGATAACCAAGGATCGTAAGTTCCTGGTTTACCAAGAGCTTTTTGTCGAATTTGGCTCGCAATGCTAAGTAGTTTAGGAAATGCAAGGGTGTCTCTAGTATTTCTGTCAGGACGTCCAAGAAAAATACGTCTGTGATTATAGGCGATTGCACATTTTCCGTGGCGCTGATTTTTAGGAATTGCCGAGCCTGTGCAGCCAAGGCCGGGAAATGATCCGATACTGCGCACACTGGGAAGATTTTCGCGGGCCTCTTAGGAAAACCTATTTCATCACCAGATGCTAATACAAAGCGATATTCCTCGTCCAAAAGAGCCTCTGAACACAGCAAGGCTTGATCATAGGCATCCTGAATTGCCTTCTTAAAATCGTCCTTTAGCCGAAGGTCGTTTCCCTTACGCGCCTCGATGGTCAGCCGTTTTGACTTGGCCTGCACCACAATCGCTCTTTCACCAAAAATGACCAAGACATCTGCTTCGGCGACCCGATCCTTTCCCTTATAGATGTCCACATTTTGAAAGACATGCTTAGTGCCAAACACACGCGCGAGACGGTCTGCCAAGAACTGCTCAGCAAATGCACCACGATTCTTGGATGCTGTTGCAGCGTAGGATTTATCCCCGGCCATCCAAAAGAATGGCGCTTCATACAGCGCTTCAAGCAGGCTGTAGTGTTGCAACAGAATATATGAGCCATTGACAATTTTGATGATCGCAGCGGCATTTGTTTGGTTGAAGGCGCTCAGGCTGGAAAAGGAGGCATTTGCCTTTTTTGGATCAACAGTGAACGCTATGAGAATGCGTTCAATTTTTTCAACGGATAATTTTGTCGGCCCTTCTAACTCATGAGGGCCAAAAACAAAGCAAGGCAGGAAGGTCCACTGATCGGGATGAACCTCTAGGATGGCCTCGCGAAAGTCCAAGAGCTTTTGCATCTGCAACTCGCCAAGCTGGCGAGCAACTATGCAGGCCTCGTCGATTGTGAAACCAACATTTGAATTAAGCCAGTGGTTGTCTGCGCAGTATTTTTTTAACGCCAGTTCTTCATACTGGAAGTTGTAGGCTGAATCGCCACCGTAGATAATTGGCTCTCTTAAGCCGTCAGCGGTGCTAAATGGATCAATGCGATTTGCGTTGCTTGGATTGTTCGGGTTGCTTGCCCTTGCTTCAAACGCCGCCATCCAGGGTTTCTGGAGGCTCATATGCATTTCATGAAGCAGCGCTTCCGACTGATTTAGAAATTTTTGGAGGATGCTGGGATCGGGGATACCAACGTCTATGTCCCCTTTCGCCATCAGACCCACAAGGGTTGAAATTTCGGTCCTGAGCAGCTTTTCGTGCGAATACTGGTGCTGAACATCATCCTCCGTGACATGTTCGCCAGAAAATCGAATAAGATTATCACGCCAACAGAAATATGCGATTGCATGAATAAATCCAGGCGAGCAGCAAAGCCTTTGCAGCTCCTCGAAAATTTCGGTTTCGTCGCGAGCTTCTTTCGGGGAGATGTCTTTTTTGATCATCGGGCGACTGTCATCAATTGTCCTAGGTTGAAGAGTTGATGGCAATCCACCCAGCATTTTGGAATTCGGGATAGTGACGATCATACGGAATCATTACTACCCTACCCTATCACAGTAGGAGAGCCAGCGGATTGTCAGATTAAACATCTTGGACAGGATTTCCGTATTTGGCCCATCACGCAATATCGGATGCTAGAACTGTCGGTCTGCAATTGCGCGCCATGCAGACGTTCAAACTGAACCACTACCTCACGCTGCCGCCAGCTCACAGCGTCGCCATCTAGCGTTTCTTCTTCGCCTTCCCCGCTTTCACAATCAAATGCTCCGGGCCATAGGGAAAGGCCGTGATGTTGCGGTTGCCCTTTTCGGTGATGACCAGAATATCGTGTTCGCGATAGCCGCCTGCCCCCTTCTGGCCCTCGGGAATCATGATCATGGGTTCCATCGAAACCACCATGCCGGGTTCCAGCACCGTGTCGCAGTCCTCGCGCAGCTCAAGGCCGCCTTCGCGGCCATAATAGTGGCAGAGAACGCCGAAGGAATGGCCATAGCCGAAAGTGCGGTATTTCAACAGGTCATGCTGGGCATATATGTCGTTCAGCGACTTGGCGATGTCAGAACATTTGGCACCCGGCACCAGCAGCTTCTTGCCCACGTCATGCACATGGCAATTCATTTCCCACATCTTGAGGTGTTCCTTGCTGGCGCTTTCGGCAAAGAGCGTGCGCTCAAGCGCCACATAATAGCCCGCCACCATGGGAAAGCAGTTGAGCGAGAGAATGTCGCCCTTCCTGATCTTGCGGCTGGTGACAGGATTATGCGCGCCATCGGTGTTGACGCCGGATTGAAACCAGGTCCAGGTATCCATCAGTTCGCCTTGCGGCCAGACCTTGGCAATTTCGCGCACCATGACTTGTGTCGCATGCAGCGCCACTTCATGCTCGGGCACGCCCACGGCCAAGGCTTCCACACAGGCAGCGCCACCCATATCGGCAATGCGTGTCATCCTGGTGATGTGCTTGATCTCCTCGGCAGACTTGATCATGCGCATGCGCATCGCAGGGGCTGCCACATCCACCCATTCAACGCCTGGAAATGCGCTCATCAACTGCGTGCGGAAATCCATGCTGACATGGTCGAATTCAATGCCGATGCGCTTGGCGCCCTTGATCAAGCCCTGCAGTGCGGTAAAATAATTTTCCTTGTTCCAGTCGGTGTAGGTTACATTGTCACCAAAGGTGCGTCGTGCCGGTTGCCCGCCGTCAATGGCGGCCGTCACCGAGGTTGCCGATTTCTGGGTGATGACCAGGCCATATTTGCGGCCGAAATAGCAGTAGAGGAAATCGGCGAGGTAGCAGATGTTGTGATAGCTGGTGAAAATACAGGCATCCACGCTGCTTTTGGCCATCCATCCCCGGATATTGTCCTGACGGCGTTGCATTTCAGCGGCTGAGAAGGTTGGCTTGGGCTTTTTGCCATTGTTCCTATAGTCGACGATACTGGGGCGGGCGTTCATGTAACTCTCCTGGTTCGCCCGCGTGTTTCCCTGAGAAGCCGGGCTTGTGTCAAAAGATGATCACTCACATACTGCATGAGTTATTTTCATGGAGCTGAAATGTCCCGCCTTCCTCCCCTGAATGCACTGAAGTGCTTTGAAGCTGCTGCCCGCAACGGCGGGTTTTCAAAGGCGGCGGATGAGTTGCATGTTACCCAATCGGCGGTGAGCCATCAGATCCGCCAGTTGGAGGAGTGGTTTGGCGTTCCCCTGTTTGATCGCCATGGACGCCACACTTCACCCACACCGGAAGGCGCTGAATTGGCCCGCTCCCTGGCGGAGTCTTTCGGCATCATGGCGTCTGCCTGCGAGCGCATTGCCAAGAGTGATGGCAAGGCCTCGCTTACGATTGCTTGCATCGCTTCCATAGCCACGATCTGGTTCATCCCGCGGCTGCCGGCTTTCCTGCGCGCGCATCCCCACATCAATGTTCGCCTGCAACATGCAATTTATGGACACCCCATCGATTTCGACGATGTGGATTTGGCCATCACTTACGGCGTGTGGGATGAGGCTCCCATCCATGCCATCAAATTCATGGAAGGCGTTTCCGTGCCGGTCTGTAGCGCACTCTATCTCGAGCAGGCGGGTCCCATTGCAACTTCCACCGAGCTCCTGAAATGCAATCTCCTGCATGATGGAGATCGCAGGCCATGGCTCAGATGGTTCAAGGCCTCAGGCCTCAAGGTCAATGACCAGCAGCCGGGGCCGCTGTTTGAAGGTTTCAACCTGTTGCATTCGGCCATACTTGCGGGCCAGGGCGTGGGCCTCGCGCCCAAGGCCATTCTGCGTGATGATTTCCAGAGCAAACGTCTGGTTCCGCTGTTTGACGTCGAGGTTCTGCAGGAAATGGCCTATTATATCGTAGAACCTCTCACACCGCGTCCCAGCCGTGTGGCGGAAGTTTCCATCATCAAGGAATGGCTCTTGCGCGAAGTTTCCGCCTGAAGTGAACCAAATCACTTCGAAGCGCGTTAAATGAGCTCAACTCAAGGAGCATAAGCGTTTGCGTGCCAATTTACTCAGTCTCGCCACCGCTGTGCCCGAGCATATACTGAAAACTGAAGATGTGATCGTGGAGGCTGCCCGCATATTTGGCGGCAAGCACCAGGACTTCGAACGGATGCTGCCGGTCTATGCCAACTCGGGTATCAGGCGGCGCTATTCGGCCAAGCCTTATGAATGGTTCCGGCAGGACAAGGGCTGGCCTGAACGTTCTGAAGCGTTTCTCGAAGTTGGCGCCAGGATATTTGCTGAAGTATCGGCACTCGCACTGGAGCGCGCAGGATTGACGCCTGCGGAAATCGACACGATCGTCATGATTTCCTCCACCGGCATCGCCACGCCTACGCTTGAGGCACGATTGATGAGCAGTCTCGGCTATCGCGATAGCGTGAAGCGGGTTCCGGTGTTTGGTCTGGGCTGTGCAGGCGGCATTGCCGGATTATCCCTTGCAGCGCGTCTGGCCGCTGCCGAGCCCGGCAAGAATGTGTTGGTGGTCGTGATTGAACTTTGCTCGCTCACCTTCCGCAATGACGAGATTTCAAAATCCAATATCATTGCAACAGCCCTGTTTGGCGATGGCGCGGCGGCGGCGGTTCTTTCCACGCGGGGCTGCAAATCGCTTGGTGAAATTGAATTCATGGGCGAGCATACCTGGCCCGACACCGTTGATATCATGGGCTGGCGCATGGACCCACAAGGCTTTGGCGCCATTTTCGCGCGCAGCATTCCCGATCTCGCCACGCGCGACCTCAGGCCTGCGGCGGACGGATTTCTGGAGGAGCATGCGCTCACATTTGACGACATCGGGGCCTATTCCTTCCATCCCGGCGGCGCCAAAGTCATCGTAGCGCTTGAATCAGCGTTTTCGCGTGAACAGGGCAGCCTGGTGAACGAGCGCTACATCCTTGAGAATTTCGGCAATATGTCTGCGCCAACCGTGTTGTTTGTCCTCGAACAAGGCCTTGCGGAAGACTTCACCGGGCGGCGATTTGTGTCAGCACTCGGTCCGGGCTTTACAGCAGGGTTCGTGACCATGCTACAATGAGCAGCATGTGGGTCAATTTCACGATTCTTGCACTGGTCACGCTGCAACGGCTGGCAGAGATGTTCATTGCCCAGCGCAACACGCGGAGGCTTCTGGAAAACGGCGGCGTGGAAGTTGGTTCCGGCCATTACCCCGTCATCGTCGTCTTCCATGCGGTCTGGCTTGGCGGATTATGGTATCTCGTCTGGGGCCACCCGATCGTGTTGCCTTGGGTCATTGCCTATCTGGTTCTGCAGGCGGCGCGCGGCTGGATCATTGCAGCGCTTGGCAGCCGCTGGACCACGCGCATCATTGTAGTTCCGGGCGAGACGCTGAATACCTCCGGACCTTATCAGTATTTCCGGCATCCCAATTACATGATCGTGGCGGCGGAAATCTTCATTCTGCCCATGGTTTTTGACCTGTGGATTTATGCGCTTGTCATGGGCGCCATCAATATCGCGATATTGGCCTGGCGCATCCGGGATGAGGAAGCGGCACTCAAGCCCTTGCGCAATCAGGAACCGCCCGCCGACTGAGCCACGTCTCCCACCTTTGCATCCACCTCCACCAGCCCCGCCTTGGCAAAGGTCAGGGTCATTTTAAGCCTATCACCCTTTTTCAGAGGCGACTTGAGGCCCATCAGCATGATGTGCAATCCGCCCGGCTTCATTTCCACGCTCTGACCTGCCGGAATTTCCAGACCAGACATTTCCGACATGCTGCTTACGCCGCCATCATCCTTGCTCTGGTGCAGCATGGCCATGGCAGCCACGGGCGTTGCAATGGAAAGCAGCGTATCGGCGGTCGCCCCCTTGTTGCTGAGCGTCATGTAAACGACGCCGGATTTTGCGGTCGACACCGCAGAGGCGCGCGCAAATGCCCCCATCACACTCACGTCATTGGCCAAAACCTGATGACTTAGTGCTATGATGGCACCCAAGGTGAGGGCTGTGGCTGTGATGTATTCGAGGGCATATCTACGCATTGCCGAGAAATCGCGTGGGATTTGGGCGCGAATGTGTCGGCTCTCGCGCGGCGAAGCGTCGCGTGTCGCATTGTTCCTGCTTTTCATGATCAATCCCGCCTGCGGCCAAACGCCCGTGGCCATAGAACTTGTGCTCGCCATGGATTGTTCGGCCAGCATTGATTCCCGCGAGTTCCGCTTGCAGGTCGAAGGCCTGCAGGCGGCCTTCCGCGATCCCGAGGTTTTGCAGGCCGTCGACAATCTGCAGCCCTTCGGCGTGGCCATTGCCGTCACGCAGTGGGGAGCGGCAGGAGAGACGCATGTGACAGTTCCCTTCACACATCTCGCCAACGCCCGGGATGCAAAAGCTTTCGGCTTCCGCATCGGCCTCATTCAGCGCTGGATACGCGCCAGCGAAACCTCCATTGCCACCGGCATCAATGACGCGCGGGTCAGCATTGCGAGCAACGCTTTCGAGGGCCAGCGCAAGGTCATCGATGTTTCAGGCGATGGGCAGGACAATGGCGCTGTTGACCTCGAAGCGGCACGCCTCGCGGCCAAGGCCTCAGGCATCGTCATCAACGGCCTGCCCATATCAGCTGAAGACAAAACGCTCGCTGCTTACTACGCGCAACACGTCATCATGGGCGCGGACTCCTTCACCGAACCCGCCACCGGCTTCAACGACTTCGCCCGCGCCATGAAGCAGAAATTGCTGCGGGAATTGCGGCCGCTGGGGTCGTGAATGATGTTAACATGTAAGCTATGTGTGCCATCCACACCACAGCTGCCAATTTTGTTCTGCTCAGCAAATAAATCAAGGCAGAATCCTGTCTTAATTGTGTTATGTGATTCTCTCACTTCTTTGAGGCATGGGGTTCGGTATGCGCAATCGTTTGAATTTGACAGTTTCTGCAGCGGCTATAGCATTTGGGGTATTGTGGGCAGCGCCGCTCGCACAGGCCGACGCTTTGCAGGATATTCTGGGCGCCAACGCCTATGTCAGCGTGTTTGGCGGCGGAACTTTTGCCCGCCTGCAAGCACAGTATAACAATGACGTTTACGACGCGCATTTGAAGGATGGCTTCACAGTAGGAGCAGCTATCGGCAGTTATGTGGGGCCAGGACTGAGGTTCGAGCGTGAACTTTCCTATCAACGCAATAAGAACAGTAAGGTTCGGTATACTCAGGGTAATTTTGATCCGATGACGGGCGATACTGAGGCCATTTTCCTGCTCGCCAATCTGTGGAAAGATATCGACGTCGGCATGGGTTCCCTCTATGTGGGTGGTGGCCTAGGAACAGCTTTTGTTTCTAGCAAGGATAACGCTAGCCAGGTCTGGAATGACACTGGGCTTGCCTTGGCCGCACAATTGGGCGCAGGACTGCGCGTTCCAGTAACTGACCGGATGGCCCTTGATCTGGGTTATCGTCTTAAGACAGCAATAGATGCGCCATTCGATGGAAAGAATGGTGATTCCAATGCTGCGATGACGATCTACAGCCATAATGTGCAATTGGGCTTGTCCTACGCCTTGGGCGAAGGCTCTCAAATCCAGCCAGTAGCTGATCTCGATGTCAGTTCACCCGGCTGGTATGTCAGCGTGTTTGGCGGCGGTGCCTTTCCTGAACACGTGAACTTTGACTATGGCTCGGTCTATTCCCTTGAGGGCAAAACCGGGTTTACGGTTGGTGCAGCCGTTGGTACTGAGTTGGCGCCGGGACTTAGGGGTGAGCTTGAATTGTCCTATCTCCGCCACGCCATTGATGGCTATACCACATTTGGTGGGCAGGCCTCACAACCTGCCACAGGCCATCTCGAACAAACCTATCTTCTCGCCAATGTGTGGAAGGATTTTCAATTAGGCATGTTCTCGCCTTACATCGGTGGCGGTATTGGTTTTGGAACAACCAAGTTTAATAATGCAACTCTGGACGGAAGTGCCATAGGCCACAAGTCCGGCTTGGGTTTTGCAGGGCAAATCGGTACGGGCGTGCGCTTTGGCGTGACGGACAATCTCGCGCTCGACGCGGGATATCGCTTCAAGAGCAGCGTGAACGCACTCATTGAATGGAATGATACGGGCTTTACTGACAATACCAGTGTCGCAAACTATGAGCATGTCTTGCAGCTGGGTCTCACCTATGGCTTTGGGGAAGGCGTCAATGTTGCATCGGCCCCTGCCCTCGAAGGCAAATATATCAGCCTGTTTGGTGGCTATGTCGCACCCGCGGATACCCATATTTCCTATAGCGGCAGCAATTACATGGTGAACTTCAAGGATGGCTTTACCGTGGGTGCCGCTGTTGGTGCAACCATCGCGGATCATACGCGTGGAGAACTTGAACTTTCCCATTTGAGCTACAAGCCGGATTCAACTGACGAGAATGGTACCTTCTCCAACGCTCCTGGAAAGATGGGTATGACCTTCTTGATGACCAACGTCTGGCGTGACTTTGACCTTGGCTTTGTGCAGCCCTATGGCGGTTTCGGCGTGGGCATGGCGCTTGCGGATGTCGATATCGATCTCACTGACAGCGGCAGCCGCATCAATGATACCACTCTGGCGCTGGCAGCGCAGGTGGGTTCGGGTATCCGTGTACCGGTGACCGACAACTTGATGCTGGATGTTGGGTATCGCTTCAAGGCAGCCCTTGACGTGCTCACCGAAGGCGATAGTGGAACTGCCAGTTCTCATGGTTCCGGCAGCCATTATGCCCATGTAGGCCAGGTTGGCGTCACTTGGGCCTTCTGACGAGAGGGATTATCTAAACTGGTGAGTATGCAGCGTCATGCCGCCCTGATCGAACAGGGCATGCAGCTGCACCGCGCGCATCGGTTTCGCGAGGCAGAATATGTGTATCAAGCGGTGCTGCGGGAAAGTCCCCAGCATCCTGATGCGCTGAACCTCATGGGCGTGTTGGCGATCGAGGCTGGCCAGAATGACGTGGCGCTGGACTACTTGCGCAAGGCCGTGAAACTCTCCCCCAGGCAGCCGATGTATTTGAACAATCTCGGCAACGCGTTGATTGTTGCCGGACACTATGAAGAGGCCCTCCCCCATCTCAAGAAAGCGGTGGCGCGGGAACCTCTTTATACAGAAGCCTGGAGCAATCTCGGCAAGGCCTACCGCATGATGGGCGACATGGCCGAGGCTCAGAAACATTTCAACAAGGCCCTTGCCATCTCCCCGGCGTTTGTTCGCGCGCAAGCGGGACTTGCAGATATTGATTCCGAAATGGGCCGCTTTGGTCCCGCCAGCGAGACCTTCAATAAAATCCTGCAGCTTGAACCGCGCAATGTGGAGGCCTTGTGCGGTATTGCGCAGACCCGCAAATTCACCGTGGATGACCCGATCATTGCAGCGTTCAAACAGGTGCTCCGGGATGGCGGATTGCGCGATGATCAGCTTGCGCCCCTGCACCATGCCTTTGCCAAGATCTGCAATGACATTGGTGCCTATGACGATGCCTTCATGCATTTCGCGCGTGGCAAGGAATTGAAGAAACTCAAGTTCCACATGGCCCTGCACCGCCAGACCTATGCTGCGGCGAAGGCCACATTCACGCCAGAGTTTTACAGCGCTCGAAAAGATTTCGGTAATAGCGATGCCCGTCCGATCTTTGTTGTCGGCATGCCGCGGTCCGGCACCACTTTGACGGAACAGATTTTGGCGAGCCATCCAGATATAGCGGGCCTTGGCGAACTTCCCGACATGCGGAAAGTTGCCCGCACACTCGAGTATGGCAGTCCGCAGCCTGAGACTTTTACATCGCGCGTGAAGGAACTCGACAGGTCGAAGATCAGTGAACTGGCTAAAACCTATCTGAAAGCCTATGCCCGCACGTCGGCCGAATTCCAGCGCATTGTCGACAAGAGCCCGCATAATTATGAGGTCCTGGGCCTCATCGCACTGCTCTTCCCCAATGCGCGCATCATTCATTGCCGCCGCGATCCCCTGGATAATTGCGTGGCCTGCTACATGCAGAATTTCAACGAGAGCCACGGGTATAATGGCGATCTTGCCGTGCTGGGCGCTTACTACCGAGAATATGAGGGCCTGATGATGCATTGGCAGTCCGCCCTCCCCATTCCCATTCTTGAAGCAAAATACGAAGACATGGTTGCCGATCAGGACGGCATGACGCGGCGCCTCATCGAATTCACCGGTCTGCCCTGGAGCGATGAGTGCCTCCGGTTCTTCGATCTCGAGCGCCAGGTACGCACGCCAAGCCGCTGGCAAGTCCGGCAGCCCATTTATTCAAGCTCGGTTGGCCGGTGGAAGCATTATGAAAAATTCCTGGATCCCTTGAAACAGGCGCTCGGCGCATAACACCCTCACGCTGCCAATATCTCCAGCAATATCCCCGCGGCGCGGCGTAGTTCTTTTTCGGTGAAGCCTGCAAAGCTCAGCAGCAGTCCCGGTTCGCGGGCGCGGCCTGCATAATGGCTCGAGAGTGACTTGGCTTCCACGCCGTGGGCTACAAGCTTTGCCACCACTGCTTCATCATCTTCATGCGGTTGCAGCCGCAGCAGGAGCATGAGCCCTGAGGGGGCGGCGTCGATGGTGAAGCGTGTTGCACCTCCTGCTTCCAATGCCTCGATCAATGTGGCCCGGCGGCTGGCGTAGATCCGCCTCATGCGGCGGATGTGGATGGCAAAAGCGCCTGACGTCATGAACTCGCACAGCGCGGGCTGCGCCAGCAACGAGGGGGGTGCTCCGTGCCGCACGCGCTCACTGCGGAATTTTTCCAGCATGGCATGCGGCACGACAATGTAGCCCAGGCGTAAAAGCGGTGAAAAAACCTTGGAAAAGCTGCCTGCGTAAATCACGCGCGCCTTGCGGTCGAGGCTCATGAGGGCTGGCAAGGGCCTGCCCACATAGCGATACTCGCTGTCATAATCATCTTCGATCACCACAGCCTTGGCGACATCCGCCCAATCCAGCAATTCCAACCTTCGCTGCAGCGGCATGGTAACGCCGGTGGGATATTGGCGGGCAGGCGTCACGAAAGCGCTTTTGGCGTGGGGGCAGCGCTCCCTGCCCTTCTCCACCACCAGGCCACCCCCATCCACTGGCACCGCCACGGTCTTTACGCCCCCCATGGAGAACACGCGCCTTGCGGTGGGGTAGCCCGGTTCCTCCATCCAGATCCTGTCGCCAGACTTGAACACCGCGCGATTGATGAGGTCGAAGGCATCTGTGCCGCCTGCCGTCATGATCACCTGCGCTGCGTCACAGGAAATGCCGCGCCATTCATAGAGATGGCGCGCAATGGCATCGCGGAGCGGCAGCCAGCCGAAAACGTCATTATGCTCCAGCATGGCAATGGAGGGGTTGCGCCAGACGCGGCCCAGAAGCCTCCCCCAATCATCATGCGGGAAGTGTTCCCAATCCACGAGGCCGGAGCGGAAGGGCCTGGCGGGCTGGCGGGTTCCCTGGTGTGAAACGTGGGGCGTTGCGCCGCGCGGGGCTTGCGTTTTAAGGAGTGTTTCGGGCAGTTCCGCCGCCACGCGCGTGCCTGAGCCCGTGCGGGTTTCGATATATCCCTCGCTGAGCAATTGTTCATAGGCCTCCACCACCGTGGCGCGGGCCACCTTCAGGTCTTGGGCCAGCCCTCGCGTTGAAGGGAGTTTGCTTTGCGGGCGCAGGCGGCCACTCAATACAAAATCGCGGATCTGCCGGGCAATCTGCGATTGGATGGGTTCGGGATCGGTGCGGTCCACGCCGATTTCGCTCACCGAAGCTGCGAGAAGTGGTCTGTCCATTGCAGTCAATCCTGGTTCTTTCCACCAGACCATAGCGCGGGCAAGGAAGGGCATCAACCCATGGAGACCGTCATGAACCAGCCCGCCAGCGAACGAACCCGCGTCAAGCGCCTGAACAAGCGCGCGAAATATGATGCAGCGAGCGTGCATGGCATTCTCGACGCAAGCCCCATATGCACGGTGGGATATGTATTCGGGGGAACGCCTTATGTGACGCCCACGCTGCAATGGCGCGAGGGGAACCACATCTATTGGCACGGCTCCTCCGCCAGCCGCATGCTTGAGGCCTGCACGGAGGCTGACGTCTGCGTGAACGTCACCATCATCGACGGCATGGTGATGGCGCGCGCTGCCTTCCACCATTCCTGCAATTACCGTTCGGTGATGGTGATGGGCAAAGCCTTTCTCATCCGCGACGCCGCTGAAAAGGAACAGCGCCTGAAAAGCTTCACCGACAGGCTGTTCCCTGGACGGTGGGACATGCTGCGCGCCGTCACGGCGCAGGAACTCAAAGCCACCACCATGCTGGGCCTGTCACTTGCCGAAGCCTCAGCCAAGGTGCGCAACGGTCCGCCTGGCGATGATGAGGAAGATTATGCCCTGCCGATCTGGGCGGGTGTGATCGCGTTGCGGACAGAAATTCTTGCGCCGATCCCCGATCCGCGAAACCTGCCCGACCTCACACCGCCGCCACATGTGACGGGCTTCAAGTTGGGGTAGCGGGGTTGCCGCACAAGCGAAATTCAAAGTGATGACCCTCGCTTAGCGCTCGGCTCTCTCACTCTTCCACCGGCTCCACATCCTCCACTTCAACCACACTGATCAAGTTATCGGAGTCAAAGTATATTGTTTCCGTTCCCTGGCGCCTTACCCTGCGGCCGGAGGATTTCGTGGTGGCTGAGAGGCGCCAGTGGGAGCGGACCGAATTTTCACCGAACAGGGCCATGCTGTCGTCCACCGACACCTGATCGCTGAATTCGCTGAAATAGACCTTCATTGCGTAAATGATATTCTTCCTGCCATAAAGCCCGCCGATGCCCGAGGAATGATATTCCGCGTCTTCGGCAAACATTGCCTCAACGGCCGCAAAATCGAATGCGTTGAGCGCCTGGTGATAGCGCTCCACTAATTTCACAAGTTCCCTGGCCATGGCCTCACTCCGCTAATGCCCCCATGATGCGCACCCAGCTTCTGATGCCCTTGTGGAAGCTGGACAGATTGTATTTCTCATTCGGGCTGTGAATGGCATCGTCATTGAGGCCAAAGCCCACCAGCACGCTGTCCATCCCCAGAATGTCCTTGAAGTTCCGCACGATCGGAATGGAACCGCCCGATCCCATCAGAACCGGCTGGCGGTTGAACTCGGCCTGCAATGCGGCAGCGGATTTGCGGATGAAGATATTGTCCTCGCTGATTTCCGAGGCTGGCGCGCCGCCACCATGGCCTGAGAATTCCACCTTGCAATCCTTGGGGATGAGGCCCTTCACGAATTTCTGGAAGGTCTTGACGATTTTTTCCGGGTTTTGCCTGCCAACCAGCCGGAAGGTGAGCTTGGCATGGGCTTTGGAGGGCAACACTGTCTTGGTGCCTGCTCCGGTATATCCACCCCAGATGCCGTTCACTTCCGCCGTGGGCCTTGCCCAGACCTGCTCGAGCACGGATTTGCCCGTCTCGCCCGCCGGGATTGAAAGGCCCACTTCATTCAGGAATTTCTTGTCCGAGAATTTCAGCGCGGCCCATTGCTTTTTTGTGGCGGCAGGCAGCGGGCTCACGCCATCATAAAAACCGGGAATGGTCACCTTGCCGTTCTTGTCGTGGAGGCCCGCTATGACTTTCGTCAGTATACGGATGGGATTCATGGCAGCCCCCCCATACATGCCGGAGTGGAGGTCGATGCGGGGACCCGTCACCGTGATTTCCTCATGCACCAAGCCGCGCAGGCGCGTGGTGATGGCGGGAGTCTTGGCGTCCCACATGTTGCTGTCACAGACAAAGGCCGCATCGCAGGCAAGCTCTTTCGCATGGGCCTTGAGAAAGGGAATGAGCGATGGCGAGCCCGATTCCTCTTCGCCCTCGATCAGGAAAGTTGCCGTGACGGGCAGGCTCCCCGTGGCATTTATCCAGGCGCGGGCTGCCTCCACAAAGGTCATGAGCTGGCCCTTGTCGTCGGCGGTACCGCGGCCATACATGCGTTCCACGCCATCCTTGTCCGTCTTGCGCGTGGGCTCGAAGGGTTTTGTGTTCCACAGCTCAGCCGGGTCCACGGGCTGCACGTCATAATGGCCATAAAACAGCACATGCGGGGTTTTTTCCGTGGCGGATTTGGGCGTGTAGTGGGCCACCACCATGGGCCGTCCCGGCGTTGGCCTCACATCGGCATCAAAGCCCAGTGCTGTCAATTCCGTCACCAGCCAGCGCGCGGCTTTCTCACATTCATGGGCATAGGCTTGATCGGTGGAAATGGAAGGAATGCGCAGGAAATCAAACAGGCGCTCGATGCTTTTTTCCAATCCTGCGTCGGCAGTTTTCAATATATTTTCGTTCATCGGATCCTCTTCAACTCAATTCGGCGATGATGCGGGCCCAGGAGCGCATGCCCTTGTGGAAGCATTCCACATCATATTTTTCATTGGGGCTATGCACGCTATCGGTTTCGCGCGCAAATCCCACGAGCAGGCTTTCGATCTTCAGATGCTTCTTGAAACATTCCACGATCGGGATAGAACCGCCGCTGCCGGTCATCGCGGGCGTCACTTGCCATTCATCAAGCAATGCCTGGCGCGCGGCTGCCACATAGCGCGTGTCACTGGCCACTGTCACGCCTGCACTATCGCCGCCGGCTGCTTCAAATTTCACTTTGCAATCAGCGGGCACGCGTTCGCGCACGAATTTGCGAAACGCCGCGCGCACTTTCTTCGGATTTTGTCCGCCCACCAGGCGGAAGGTGAATTTTGCCATGGCCTTGGAGGGCAAAACGGTTTTTGAGCCGGTAGCGGTGTAACCTCCAAGAATGCCGTTCACTTCTGCCGTGGGCCTTGCCCAAATCTGTTCCAGGGCCGAAAAATCCTTTTCCCCTGCCGGAATGCCAAGGCCCACATCACCCAGAAATCGCTTGTGGGAGAATTTCAGTTTGGCCCAGTCCTTGCGGGTTTGCGGAGATATGGGTTTTACGCCGTCGTAAAATCCGGGAATGGTGATCTTGCCGTTCCTGTCATGGATTTCCGCCAGAATGCGGCTCAACACCTTGATGGGATTTCTTGCAGGCCCGCCGTAATAGCCGGAATGGAGGTCGATGCGCGGGCCGGTCACCACCACTTCATCTCCAATGCAGCCGCGCAGAAAGGTCTTGATCGCGGGCGTTGCGTCATTCCACATGTTGGTGTCGCAGATGAAGGCCACGTCGGCTGCCAGTGCCTCCCGGTTTTCCGCCACAAAGCGCTCGAGATGCGAAGTATCGCCCTCCTCATCGCCTTCGATCAGAACTGTCAGGCGGAACGGCAATACCGCATGCACGGCGAGCCAGGCCCGGCAGGCCTCAATAAAGGTCATGAATTGGCCCTTGTCATCGCTGGCCCCGCGACCAAAAATCCTATCCTGCCCATCTTTACCTCGGCGGATTTCCGGTTCAAAGGGTGGGCTGTCCCACAGGGCCACCGGGTCTGCGGGCTGCACATCGTAGTGACCATAAAAAAGGACATGAGGCGCATGGGACGGCAAGCCCGGAGCAGCATATTTTCCAATCACCACGGGTTGGCCCGTGGTTTCATGAATGCCGGTTTCAAATCCCAGGCCTTCAAGCTTTTCCTTGAGCCAGCCTGCCGCGTTGCTGCAATCTGCATCATAAGCCGGATCAGTGCCCACGGAAGGAAACCGCAGCAATTCCAGCAGACGGTCCAAACTGGCCTTCAAACCGTCGTCTATGTGTTTGAGAACCGGCTCTGCGGCCTTCATAAGATTATCCTAACACTTCTCATCTTAAGCTCTTATCCCATGGAGTTTACGCCAACTGCAAGGGCGGGGGCATGATACAAACGCAAACCACGACAGCCTTTTCGCTCGCAAGAGACAGTCTGCAGGCCAATGAGTCCTCGGCCCGGCTGGGGCGTATCCGCAGGCGCGGGTATCAGCGTTACCGTCTTGTCAGTTCACAGATTGATCTTTCCGTGCTGTGGAAGCGCCGGTGGTTCATCGTCAGCATGGTCGTGGGCTTCCTGCTCATGGCAGCGCCCACGCCTGCAGGCCTGACCCATGATGGCCAGGTGGTGCTGTCCATGTCGATCATGGCCACCATCCTGTTTGTAACCGAAGCCATTCCGCTCCCCACCGTTCCCCTCCTCATCATTGTGGGACAGGTCGTGCTGCTGAAAGTCGATCCCACCAAGGTTGCCCAAAGCCTGATGACGGATTCCGTTCTGTTTATCATGGGCTCGCTCATGCTGGCCGTGGCCATTGTGAAGCAGAGGCTGGACAAGCGCATCGCCTGGTGGATCGTGCGCACAACCGGCACCAATGTTTACTGGATTTCCTTTGGCATCACGGCGGTGTGTGGCGTGCTTGCGGCCTTCATCGGTGAACATACCGTCGCTGCCATGATGCTGCCGGTGGGTGTCACACTGATTTCGCTCACCTCGAATGATCCCAAGAAAGTGCATAATCTTGCGGCCGTCATCCTGTTTTCAATATCCTATGGCTGCTCCATTGCAGGTGTTGCAACGCCATCGGGCGGTGCACGCAACGCCATCATCATCAGTTACTGGAAAGACTTCTTCTATGATCCCACCGATCCCGCCACGCGCCGCTATCTCATGGATTACGTCACGTGGATGGTTTACGCCTTCCCCATGTTCCTGCTGCGGCTGCCCATTGTAGCGGCCCTTCTGGTCTACACCTTCAAGCCGGAAACCACCGACATGTCGCGCGCCATCAGCCGGCTGCGCACGCAGGTTTCGATGCAAGGTCCCATGAAGCCTTCGGAATGGACCACCATTGCGATTTTCCTCACAACGATCCTGGGCTGGATCACCATGTCGGAAACGTTGGGTCTTGGGGTCATTGCCATTTCCGGCACGGTGGCCTTTCTGGTGCTCGGCCTGGTGCGGTGGGAGGACATCAATTCCGGCGTGAACTGGGGCGTGGTCCTGCTCTATGCCGCCGCCATCTCGCTTGGCGTTGAGATGGACAAGACAGGTGCTGCGCAATGGGTGGCAGACAGCGTGCTGGTAGCGCTCAACCATGTGGGTGCGGGCAGTGCCTTGGGTTTCAACACCGTCATAGCGCTTCTCACCGTGGGGGTATCAAACACCATGACGGCGGGTGCTGCCGTTGCCGTGCTGGCCCCCATTGTGCTGAAAACCGCTGTCGTGGCGCATGAGGACCCGATCAGTGCAGGCTTCATCACGGCCATCTCATCGGCGTTTGGCTATCTCACGCCGGCGGCCCAGCCTGCCTTCACGATCATCTATGCCTCGGGGTATCTCAAGGGCCGGGACTTCCTCAAAATCGGTCTTCGCATGATGCTCCTGTCGCTCATTGTGCTATTATTCACGGCCTCGGTATACTGGCCCCTGATTCAATGATTGGTTTTTTCAAGCGCTCACAACTCTCTGACAGGCAGGAAAGTGCGGTTCGCAAGACCTTGCAGAATTTGCGGTCGCAGCGGCGCAACCGGTTCCGCATTCTGGCCTGCATCAGCGGCAATGAGGAAAGTTATGAACCGGTCAGGATGGCGGCGCAATTTTCCAAAACGGCCGACTGCGACCTGATCATTCTTTACGTGCGCCCCATCGATCAGGGCCTGCATTCCGGCGGACTGCAGGTGCGCCTGGCGCGCCAGAACATGATGGAGGCCGGCTTTGAATTGCCCGGCGTGCGCTATCTCAAGAAGGCGCTGGAGATTTTGAAGGAAGAAGGCATTGATCCCGAGAGCTGGCCGCGCGAGGCGAGCAACCAGGACGCTTGGGGCGATCCCGGCGGAGATACCAAGGTGGAGTATAACGGGCCGGACGGACGCAATGTCGTCCTCAAACTCAAGACAGCCCCTGATGTGACCAACGGCATTCTCGACCAGTATGAGCTTGGCCCCTATAATCTGATGGTGCTGGGCGAGCCGTCGCACTGGCGCAGCGAACTTCAGGCGTTCTTTGAAGCAGGCGTCGTGCAGCAGGTCACGGCACTCGCACCCTGCAGCGTGCTGGTGGCGCGCAAGGGACCGCAAAAATCCGGCTTCTTCATCTGCACGGACGGAACATCACGTTCGATGCAGGCGGTGCGGCGTTCGGCAGTGCTCGCCCATGTTGTGGGTGAACCCATCACGCTGTTTTCAGTGGCCACTACAACGGAAGGCCGCGGTGCAGCCGAGGAAGCGGTGGCAAATGCGCGCGCGCTGCTCAAGGCCATGAAAATTCCGGTGCATGACACCAAGACGGCCATTGGCAATCCGGTTGAGGAAATCGTCGAACGCGGTTCGCTGTACCGCATCATCGTGGTCACCGACGAAGGCCGCTCACGCCCGCAGCGCCTGTGGAAGGGCTCCACGGCCACAGAAGTCGTCCGCAAGGCCAGAACCAGCGTGCTGGATGTGAGGTAGGGTTTACTTCAGCGCTTTGCGTTGCTGGCGAGCCTGCACCAGCTTGCGGGCAATCACGAAAATAGCCACCGTCACAATGGCTGCTGCCGCCGCATGGTCCCAGCCCTCAAAGGGATCGAGGAACGCCGTGATGATGTTGTGGCCCTCGTGGGCCTTTGCCGACGTTGCTCCGAGCAGGCCTGAAATTGCAAAAAGTGCTGTGCGCTTCATGTTATGATCCCCTTCATTTGGTCATGATCTTTCCCCACACTAGGCATTCTCATGCATCTTGTCTCCCCCAAAACACGACATATCCGCGACAGGCGGCGTCCCTTTTCCCACGCATTGTCATTGCCATGCGAACTCGCTAGTTTGAAACGTCTGGAACACTGAAATCATGTCAACTTACCAGCTCTATTGCTTTGGCGAGTCGGGCAATGCCTATAAGGCGGCCCTGATGTTGAGCTTGTGCAAGTTGGATTGGAGCCCGGTGTTTGTTGATTTCTTCAATGGCGAAACGCGCGGGCCGGATTTCCGTTCCAAGGTGAACGCCATGGGCGAGGTGCCGGTGCTGGTGCATGGCGACAAGAAGATCGCGCAGTCCGGCGTGATCCTCGATTATCTCGCCGAACAAGCCCGCAAGTTTGGTCCCAAGAGCGAGGATGAACGCCGCGAGATCTTGCGCTGGATGCTGTTTGATAACCACAAGTTCACCAGCTATATCGCCACGCTGCGTTACCTGATTTCACTTGCCAAGACGGGTGAGACGCCCGTCACCGAATTCCTGCGCCAGCGCTGCATCAACTCGCTCAAGATCGTCGATGGCCATTTGGCAAGCCAGCCCTATCTTTTGGGCAAGCGTTGCACGATTGCTGACCTGTCGCTGTGCGGATACCTGTATTATGGCGAGGAACTGTCCCTGTCGCTTGATCCCTTCACCCATGTGCAGAACTGGCTGGACCGGCTGAAGTCACTGCCGGGATGGAAGCATCCCTATGACCTCATGCCGCGCGCGCCAAAAGCTTCCTGATCAGGCGTCGGGCACCATCGCATCGATATATTCGTCGAGGTGCTCAAGATTTTCAAAACGCATCCAACCTTCATCGGTTTCCGCTTCCACCGTGCCATCTGACAGAATGCGCGCCGGGCGGCCACGGATTACTTTTTCCTCAACCACATAGAGATCCGGCTCATCCGCAGGTTCTGCGTCAACATCCGGTGCTGGCGCTGCCTCATGTGCGGCCTCTTCCACATGCGGTTCTGGCTCGGGTTCCGGTTTTGTAAAAGCCGGTGGTGTCATGATTTCAGGTGTGGGCTCACGCAAAGGTGACGTATGGCGCACGCTTTGCGGCTCCACGCCCAAGGCTGCGGCGATGTCGGATTTTGCCTGCTCCAGGTCTGCAATTGTATCCGCCACGCTTGTTCTTGCTGCAATGGCGGCATGTGAAACAGGTGCGTCCGCTCCGGCAGCAGCAGCGGCAGTAGCCGCAGTGCGCGCGCCAAAGCCTTTGAATTTCGGTGTGGCGGGTGGCTCTGGCTCAATGACTTCGGCGTCTTCAGTTGCTGCGGGCGCATCTGCAACAACAGACCCTGTGCCCCGCATCTCGCGCATGGCGGCTGCCACATCACCCAGGCCCCAACATAGGGCACCGCCCACAAAGAACAGCGCAGCCACTTCCGGTGTCAGCGCCAGAACCTGCATCTGGCCCGGCTGAAACTGGATGAGCAACGCGAGGACAAGGCCAAGCGCCAGAAACAGAACCCCAAATAGCAGCATCAGTCTCGACATTATATCCCCTTGGCACCGAATCATTGCGCGGTGCGTTTGTCAACCTTCGTAGAAATCTCACTGAAGGTTAACATCTTCTAAAGAATTTTCCTAGTTTTCCACGGTAAACTTTGGTGCCGGCCGTGATAGCGCGCCACTTTCAATCGTCTTCCACACCTGGGCTGCAATATCGCGGTAGATTGCGGCGTGCGCCGAGTCCGGCATGGAAACCACCACGGGTTCGCCACGGTCGGACCGCAGGCGCACTTCCGTGTCCAGTGGCACTTCGCCCAAAAACGGCACGCCGAGCTTTGCTGCTTCCTCGCGCGCGCCACCGTAACCAAAAATTTCATGGCGCTCGCCGCATTTCGTGCAGATGAAATAGCTCATGTTTTCCACGATGCCGATCACCGGCACATTCACCTTGCGGAACATGTTGAGGCCTTTACGCGCATCGATCAGTGCGAGGTCCTGCGGGGTGGAGACGATCACGGCACCCGACAGCGGCGTCTGCTGGGCCAGCGTCAATTGCGCGTCTCCGGTGCCTGGCGGCATGTCCACGATCATCACATCGGTTTCACCCCAGGATACTTCGCGCAGCAATTGCGTGAGGGCGGACATGACCATGGGGCCGCGCCAGATCATGGGCGTGTCCTCATCCACCAGAAACCCGATGGACGCCACCTCGACACCGTAGCGCGACATGGGCTTCATGCGCTTGCCTTCGGCATCACTGGCCTCGGGCTTTCCCGTGATGCCAAAAAGCTTGGGCATGGATGGGCCGTAGACATCGGCATCCAGCACCGCCACCCTGAGTCCTAGGGATTTGAGGCCAAGCGCCAGATTGATGGCCGTTGTCGATTTGCCAACGCCGCCCTTGCCGGAAGCCACCGCCACGAGATGCTTCACGCCCGGAATGCCATTCTTCAAATTCGAGGCCGCAGAAACCTTGGGGCCCACGGGTCTTGCAGGTGCCTGCTCGGCGGTTAGCGCCACAAGGGCGCGCGCCACGCCTGGAACTTCCGCCACGGCTTTTTCCACCACGGTGCGCAGGGCCTCCATCGATTTCATGTGCTGGGGATCGGCGTTCAGCGCGAACATCACCTTGCCGCCCGAAATGGCAATATCAGACACAAGCCCCGCAGACACGATATTGCCGCGCCCATCTGGCGCTGCAATGCGTTTCAGCACCGCGAGGATGGTTTCCTTGGAAAGTTCAGTCATGGAGCTACCGCCTTTGATTTCAGCGTGGGGCATAGCCTCAAGCGGCAAGGCGTGCAAGTTCCACCCTTGTGGCGCGTTATGCAACCAATTGCACAGTGGCGCGTTGTCCATGGTATAGCAATGAGATGAGGCAAGCCATGGATTTTTCCAAGATAGCAGAACATATGGAAGTCATCGGCGCAGATGGCAGCCATGTGGGTACCGTTGACCATGTTGAAGGCAAGCGCATCAAGCTCACGAAAAGCGACAGCGGCATGGGATCACACCGGGGCCACCACCATTACATTCCCTTGGGCCTGGTCGCCGATATCGAAGGCAACCAGGTGCGTCTCTCCGCCAATGGCGATGTGGCGGTTACAATGGAAGAAGAAGCCTAGGCAGCCTCGTCGTTGACTTTGGTCATATTGCGGCAGAGCGCCAAACTCTTGCAGCATTGACGCCGCTTGACGGACATATTACTCATGCAAACCAAGCAGATAAGTTAAAGGGTTTGTAGTATGCGTAAAATTTCCAGTCTTTCCGTCATCATTGGTTTTTGTGCCTTTTCACCGTTGGCCCATGCCGACAGCAAGGCATTTTGTGAAACCAAGGCCACGGAATTTGCCCATGGGCGTTCTTCAAACGTGGATAACTGGCTGACCGATTACCGCAATTCCTTCAATGATTGCATGATGGAATATACACCCATATCGAAGGATGGCGCGAAAGTTGAAGGCCCAACTGTGGGTGAACCGCAGGATACCGCCTCGGTCACGCCCATCGCACCAACTGGCAAGATTGCCAAAAAATATTCCCGCAGGCATTCGAGAAGCATTGCCAAAGATGTGGCAGGGGTTCGTGAAACGCGCAAACGCATTGCTTCACTTGAACGTGCCCGCAAGGCCAACCATTCCAAACGCAAGATGGCAAAAAAGCTCAGTGTACCGACAGACCCCACTCCCGTGATGGCAGCGCCGGAGTCCATGCCCGAAACCGTCGAGGTCAAGAAGCCCACCGTGTTTGATCTCTTTTCAAGTTCTGAACCCAAGGAAACAGAACCACTGATGATTGAGCCCGGCTCGCGCGCCTGGAAAGATTATTGTTCCGCCAAGGCCCATTCCTTCACCAAGCAAAAAGCTTATTACAAAAACAAATCAGGAACCATCCCTATAAGCTGCATTGCCTACTCCGGCATGTATGACAAGTAGCAGCCAATAAGGACTACATTTTTTTGATGCTGCGCAACCGCATCACCGCGGTTCATTGCGCCTGAAGCTTCGCCATTTTCATTCAACTTTTACCTTTCTTGCAAAGTCTCCCTTAAGCCCCGCGTGTTAGGCTCACTGCGGATGAACAGGTGATTGGTGTGGGAAGTCCTATGCAGGATATGCTGGATCGCAGTAATTTTCATGAGGAAGAGCGCGTGGGTGACGTGTCGCCTGGTAGTGCTTTCGTGCCCAAGGATATCTGGGAAACAACATCCGAGACGCCGTGGAAAAGCGAACTGCTGAGGCTGTTCATGCGCAATCAATTGCGCGTGGCGCCCACCATGCCCATTCTTGCCGTGA
>JANMAE010000077.1:0-4258 GCA_031359445.1 Hyphomicrobiales bacterium
TGACAATGAAGACGTTGCCACCGCAAGTCTGCTGGAGGTTTATATCGACGAAACGGAACAGCGCATCTGGTTCCTGTTCGAAAGCAGCCGCTCGGCAGACGCTACTGGGCATTGAGCTTGATGCAAGATCGGAAGTAAGCACGAGCCCTCATCCCCGCAGTTTTGAAAAAACTGCGGGGATGAGGGACCTTGGCTGGGTGCGCGAAAATAAATTCCTAGTCCTCTTGAATCGTTCCTAATCTAGGAATACATCTCTCGTCGATGATTTCCGGAAAGGAGGGGACAGTGTCGACAGCGTCTCGAAATTGCCGGTTCCATGTGCAGCGCCTGCGGGATAGGGGACATAACGCGCCCTTGTCCTCCGGGAGCCAAGGGCAAGACCCGTGGATACTACGATCCACGCGCCTCAAATGGCTAACCAAGAATGAACCTGAGGCAAAAACCGCTGCGTTTCTTATAATGGCTTTGAGCCGAACCTCCCAAACACCCACAGACCACCGCATATGCCGGCTTGAAGCCAGGACGGGAACTTCCCCTCCACCTTCTTTCCTCCAACACCCACGCGCGCCGCCGTGAAACCTCACGCTAGATTCGTGCACCCAAGGCTTACTTCAGCAGAAGTCCGGCCATGGTTTCGTTGGTGATCAATCCGTTGATAAGTTTTCCCGCCAAAGCACCTTTGATGGCACCAAGGCGTGGCGGGGCCATCGCAAGGCCTATCACGTGCCGTTTGGCGGGCTTGTCCATGGGTACGCTCACGACACGGTCATTGGTGAAGCCTTCGATGAGGTTGCCCTGCGCGTCATAGGCCCAGCCAATGATTTCGCCCACCGCTCCCGCTTTTACAAGCGCGCGCATTTCTTCCGGTTTGACAAAACCATCGCGCACCAGGGCTGCGTCTTCGCCCACTGTGCCCACGCCCACAAATGTCACATCAGCCTGCCTGGCAAGTTCCACAACATTGCGCACTGGCTGTTGCGCCAGCAGCAGGGACTTGTCGTGGACCGTGGTGGCCACCACCGGAAGCGGCATGGGATAATGCGGTGCCTTCACCACATCTGCCACGCGGCTCACCACATCATAGAGGGACGCCGAGCCATCGGATGCAATGTTGCCCACCAGCGAAACGATCTTGTGCTGGGGACAGTCCATGGGCGTGAGTTGATCCACCATGGCGCGCAGCATGCGGCCCGTTCCCATGGCCACGATCACCGGATGCTGCGATGTGAGGTAGCGTTCCAGCTCGGCAGCGCCAGCCTGCGCCACGCCCAGCGTTACCGAATCCGAGTCCGGATCGCTGGGGACGATCTCGCAGAAGTCGATGGCAAATTTCTGCTTGAGCCTCTCGGAAAGGGCCAGACAGTTGGCAATGGGATGATCAAGGCGCACCTTGATGAGCTTTTCGGTGATGGACAGCGACACCAGCCGCTGGGCGGTTTGCCGCGAAACACCAAGCTTTTTGGCAATCTCGTCCTGGGTGTTGCCAGCAATGTAGTAAAGCCAGCCCGCCCGGGCGGCCTCGTCCAGGCGCGTGTTTTCCTGCTCTATGTTGCGCACCATTTTGCTTTCATCACCCCTCGCCCTGCCGAAGTTCCGGCACGGTTTCAAAAAACTCATCCATACGATCAAATTGCCGCTCCACCAAGTGGGGAAGATGGGTGCGCTTGTAGCCATGGTAAAAATGTGCCCCGCCGGTGAATTGCCAAACCCGCATTCCTGCTGCATGGGCTGCCTCAATTCCTGTGGTGCTATCCTCAATCACGAGGCACTGCTCTGGGCTCGCTCTCATTTCACGCGCGGCGTGGAAGAAGATATCGGGCGCAGGTTTTCCCCGGCTCACCATGGACGTCGTAAATATGCGGCTGGCAAATCTTTGCTCCAGCGCCGTGACCTCCAGGGATTTTGCCACGCGCAGCGGACTACTGCCGGATGCCAGGCAATAGGGAACGGAAAGCGTGTCCAATACAGTTTCAATTCCCTCCATGGGTTGCAGCGTGGTTTCAAATTCCTGCAGGAGCCGCATGCGATATTCATTCTCAAAGTCGGGCGGTACATTCGTTCCGTTGAGGCGCGCGAATTTTGCCGCAACCGCAGAAAAGCTATGGCCGATGAAATTTTCATAAACAAACTTGAGGTCGATCTTGATGCCAATGTCGGCGAAGACCTCAACCAGCACCATGGCGCTGAGATATTCGCTATCCACCAGCACCCCGTCACAATCAAAAATAACAAGTGCTATTGGCGGCAAAACCCATCGCCCTCGGGTTGCTGGTTGCATTGGAAAAACCGAGCGTATATCAGATGCCACATGCTTACCACCATACAGTTTCTCGAACGCCTCATTGCCTTCCCCACTGTCAGCCGTGACAGCAACCTGGATCTCATCGCCTACCTGCAGCAGGAATTGCAGCGGCTCGGCGTCACCTCGATCCTCATTCACAACGTAGAAGGCACCAAGGCCAATCTGTGGGCCACAATCGGGCCGGAAAATGCTTCGGGCGTAGCGCTTTCCGCCCATACCGATGTGGTGCCTGTTACCGGGCAGAACTGGAGCAGCGATCCCTTTGTGATGACCTTGCGGGCGGGCAATCTCCATGGCCGCGGCACGGCCGACATGAAGGGGTTCATCGCTAGTTGCATGCATCTGGCCCAACACGCCGTCACACGCACTCTGCATACGCCGCTGCATTTCGCCTTTTCCTATGATGAGGAAATCGGCTGCATCGGTGTGCGCCGCATGCTCGACATGTTGAAAACCATGCCGGTGCGACCCAGGCTGTGCATCGTGGGCGAACCCACCATGCTGCAGGTTGTCACCGCGCATAAGGGCAAGCTGGGCTACCGCGTCACAGCACACGGCCTTGAAGCTCACTCCAGCCTTGCTCCCATTGGCGCCAATGCCATCTACATGGCGTGTGACCTGATTTCTGAAATTCGCCGCATTCAGGAAGACATCGCGGCCCATGGCCTGCGCGATGGTGATTACGAGGTGGCCTATACCACGCTCCATGTGGGTAAAATTCTTGGCGGCGAGGTGATGAACATCGTGCCCAACCTGGCGCAGTTTGATTTCGAAATTCGCTATCTGCCGGAAGATGACGGGCCTGCATTGCTCGGCAGGATCAGCAAGGCAGCGGAGGATGTCGCTGCCAAATTTCAGGATGTATATCCACAGGCGCGGTTCGAATTCATGTCGCTGCAAAGCTACCCTGCCCTCAACACCCCAATTGACAGCGAAGCCGTGAATTTCGTGCGTGCGCTGACGGGCGGAAATTCCACCGGCAAGATCACGTTCGGAACCGAGGGTGGGCTGTTCCAGCAGGAACTCGGCATTCCTGCCGTCGTGTGCGGCCCCGGCAACATCGCCGTGGCGCACAAGCCCGATGAATATGTTGGTTTGGAGCAGCTGGCATTGTGCGATGCCATGCTCCTGCGCTTGCTGGACCGGGTATCGGCTCAAGGATCGCCGGGAACGCCGTAGCTCGGTGCCTGCGTGGGATCGATGGCGCGCTGCTGATAGGCGCCCATTTGCGGACGATAGGCGTCCCACAGTTTCCGCAAGACCCCTACGGGGTTTTCCTCATCCCAATCGACCCGCAAATCGACAAGTGGAAAATCCTGGGTATGGTAGACAAGAAGGGCTGCCGAATGCACCAGGCCCTCTTCACCACCGGATTCAAGGCCCGCCTCGAGGGCGCGCAACAAGCGTTCAGCCAAATGAAGATCGTGATGTCCAGCGAAGGCCTGCGTCATCACAGTGGGAAGACCGGCTGACCTGAGCAGGTTGCCGGCCGCCACACAGTCCCGCTGCTCGGAAACGCCGTGGATTCCCAAAATCCTGCTGCCAGACCAACTCGCGGAATTTCCCTGCGCATCGACGGCTGTCAGTTGGCGAAAATCGATGAAAGGGCGGTCCTGAATTAACAAATCAATTGAATCTCTTGCGCTCTTTCCCTCAGCCATCAGGTCAAGCAGCATGGGGCCCAAATTTGGGTCCGTGATATTCTGCGTCGCCACAGCGCCTATGCCCGCGCGAGCATGGGGGCAGCGTGCGCCCACAGCTATGGAAGAGGTCGTGATGGCCACGCCAAATGCCCCTGATTTGGCGCAGTGGCCTGCTATGGAAAAGGTCATGTCATTTATCCGGAATGACTGCGGTCACTTCAATTTCCACCAGCCATTCGGGACGCGCCAGGGCGGTGATCACCAGTCCCGTTGAACAGGGGAACACGCCCTTCAGCCATTTCCCCATTTCACG
>JANMAE010000099.1:0-3207 GCA_031359445.1 Hyphomicrobiales bacterium
GCATCGGGCCATCTCGAGCGTGATCTCATGCGCAGCTATGGCGCGAACTGGCTGCAAATGCTGTTCAAGCTGCGGCTGCCCGCGGCCATGCCGTTCATTTTCAATGCCCTCAAGATCAACTCGACATTGGCGTTGATTGGCGCAATTGTGGCGGAGTTTTTCGGGACGCCGATTGTCGGCATGGGCTTTCGCATTTCAACGGAAGTCGGCCGCATGGGGCTCGACATGGTTTGGGCCGAGATCGCCGTGGCAGCACTGGCGGGTTCGGCATTTTACGGGTTGCTTGTCGCTGTCGAGCGGCGGGTGACTTTTTGGCATCCGTCTTACCGAAGGTAAGCGGCAATTTGGAAAGAAGAAGGAGAACAGGGAAAATGAAGAAATATCTTTTAGCCGCGGCAGCCGCAGGGGCATTGCTCGCAAGTTCCACGGGCGCGTTTGCCGAAGCGGTGAAACTCCAGTTGAAGTGGGTCACCCAGGCGCAGTTTGCGGGCTATTACGTGGCCCAGGCCAAGGGCTTCTACAAGGACGCAGGCCTTGATGTCACCATCATGCCGGGCGGACCCGACATCAATCCGCAACAGGTGCTGGCCGGTGGCGGCGCTGACGTGGTGGTGGACTGGATGCCATCGGCATTGGCCACCCGCGAAAAGGGTTCCAAGGTTGTCAACATCGCGCAGCCCTTCAAGAAGTCCGGCATGATGCTGACCTGCCGCAAGGATTCCGGCATCACCAAGCCGGAAGAGTTCAAGGGCAAGACGCTGGGCGTGTGGTTCTTCGGCAATGAATATCCGTTCCTGTCGTGGATGAGCCAGCTCGGCCTTTCAACCGCCGGCGGCGCGGACGGCGTGACCGTGCTCAAGCAGGGCTTCAACGTGGATCCGCTGCTGCAAAAGCAGGCGGCCTGCATTTCCACCATGACCTATAATGAGTATTACCAGCTTATTGAAGCGGGCATGAAGCCGGATGAACTCGTGGTGTTCAAATACGAGGACCAGGGCGTGGCCACATTGGAAGACGGGCTTTACGTGCTGGAAGACAAGCTAGCAGACCCGGCTTTCGTCACCACCATGGGCAAGTTCGTGAAGGCCTCCATGATGGGTTGGGATGAAGCCCGCAAGGACCCTGCGGGTGCCGTGAAGATCGTCCTCGAAAATGACGCTTCTGGCTCGCAAACCGAAGCGCACCAGGCCACCATGATCGAGGAAATCAACAAGCTCACCGAAGGCAGCGATGGGACGCTTGATGTGGCCGCCGCCGAACGGACGGTGGAAACCCTGATGAAGGGCGGCTCTGATCCCGTCATAACCAAGAAGCCAGAAGGCGCATGGTCCGACGTGGTGATGAAAGCTGCAAAGATGTAATTAAGATAGCACACGCACCCTCCCCCTTGTTGGGGGAGGGTGACGCAAGCAGCTGTAAGTCTAACCTAAATTACCAGCCAACTGTTTTTGCAACTTCGTTTAGGAGAGATTGATGATTGGAAATCGAAACTTGTCGCATAGATTTTTTGGTCATCTGTTGCTTGGGATTGTGTTGTTTTCAGTTTCAACGGATGCATCGGCCCAAACGTCCTGTCAAACTGCTTTTCGTAAATATTTCGCGAAGTATCTCGCCAACAATTCTGATCATTTTGCAGTTTCAACAACAGGCGGACGGCCTTTATCAGCGGCAGCAACATCATGTGGGATTTCCGGAGGTCAAAAAACAAGAAAGCTTTCTATGAAGGAATCGCTTCAGACCTGCGGTATTGAAAAATTGGCAACCGGAAATGTGGGCACCTGCAAAATTATAAAATCGCGATAATAGTTTGACAGAAAGGAGAGGTTAATCATGTCAACACTCATCCGCGGCGGCATTGTCGTCAATCACGACCATTCGCGGCGCGCCGATGTGCTTATTGATGATGGAAAGATTGTTGCGATTGGTGACAAGCTTTCCGGTACGGAGGTGATTGATGCAGGGGGCTGCTATGTGATGCCTGGTGGCATTGATCCGCATACCCATATGGAACTCATGTTCATGGGCAATGTCTCGGCCGATGATTTCGAATGGGGCACCAAGGCAGCGCTTTCGGGCGGCACCACGATGATCGTGGATTTCTGCATTCCGGCACCGGGTGAATCGATGCTGGCCGCCTATCAGGCCTGGCGGCACAAATCGGAGAAGGCTGCCTCGGACTATTCCTTCCACATGGCGGTGACGTCATGGAGCCCGCAGGTGCATGATGAAATGGAAACCGTGGTGAAGACCTATGGCATCAACACCTTCAAGCATTTCATGGCCTACAAGGGCGCACTCATGGTCAATGACGATGAGATGTATAATTCCTTCAAGCGGTGCGCCCAGCTCGGAGCGCTGCCGCTGGTGCATGCCGAGAATGGCGATGTGGTGGCGCGCATGCAGGCTGATTTGCTGGCGCGCGGCATCACGGGACCTGAAGGGCACAGCTATTCACGCCCTCCCGAAGTGGAGGGCGAAGCGACAAACCGGGCCATCATGATTGCCGATATGGCGGGCTCGCCCTTGTATATCGTGCACACGAGCTGCGAGCAAACGCATGAGGCGATCAGGCGGGCGCGCGCGGCCGGCAAGCGGGTTTATGGCGAGCCCCTCATTCAGCATCTGATGCTGGATGACAGCGAATACCAGAACAAGGATTGGGATTATGCCGCAGGCCGCGTGATGAGCCCACCGTTTCGCAACAAAAGCCACCAGGCGTCATTATGGGCAGGGCTGCAATCGGGTTCGCTATCGGTTGTTGCCACCGACCACTGCTCCTTCACGATTCCGCAAAAGCGCGTGGGCGCCAAGAACTTCACCATGATCCCCAATGGCACCGGCGGTTTAGAGGACCGCATGCCGGTCTTATGGAATGCCGGCGTGAATACCGGACGGCTCACGAGGGAAGAATTTGTGGCGGTTACCTCCGCCAATATCGCGCGCATCCTCAACATGTATCCCAGAAAGGGAGCTGTGGCCGTAGGCTCGGATGCCGACATCGTGGTGTGGGATCCCGCTGCCACCAAGAAGATCAGCGCCAAAAACCAGGTGAGCCGCATCGAATATAATGTCTTCGAAGGCTATGAATGCCGCGGCGCGCCAAAGACGGTGATCTCGCGCGGGCAGGTCGCCTGGGAGCAGGGCGACATGCGCGCCAAGCCGGGCGATGGCGATTTCGTGGCACGACAGCCCAATGCGCCGGTAAAT
>JANMAE010000105.1:0-3187 GCA_031359445.1 Hyphomicrobiales bacterium
CACAACCTATCGAGGCGCCACATTCACCCGCCAAAAGTTCATGTTTTAGGGCGCTTCCCGTCCAAGTTCCAATATTACGTGCGCCGATAACGGGGTGATGATAGGTGACGGTGGATCCGGCGTTTTCACCTCGCGTTATGATAATGGATTTGTCTCGATGAAACTTCACGAGCACCAAATTTGCGCTTCCAGTTCCTGCACCCACTTCTATCACCCGACCACCTGGGCTGGATATGATTGATAGTTTTACAGGCAATGAGCCTTGCATGGCGGAGGCAATCGCTGCAGTGGAACTAGCTTGCTCAACGACTCTTTTCCCGTTGACAATAATCTGTGGGGTGTACGAACTACTACCAACCCCTGCTGCATATTTTTGTTGGCGGGCGGTAGCTTGGCTGGAAGAAAATGTGTCCTTCCATCCCAAATAGTCCCAATAGTCCACATGCCAGGCAAGTCCAATTACACCACCGCGCTTGCTGATCCCCAAAAACGCCCGGTCAGCAGGTGGACATGACGAACAACCCTGACTGGTGAACAGTTCCACAACACCTTTAACGCCATCTGCTTGGCCTGAGGAAGCACTGAAGCTGGTTGATGCAAGAAAGAGAACGAGAGCCTGAAATACCTTCACGATACTCACCTCATTGGGTTTGTAATCACCAATGAGTATACAGTTGATTGCCGCAATCAATAATCACGATGAGGTGACCTCTGCTGAGGCATGAAAGGCTTTCGTGGCGACTCTAACGCCTTTGATAATCCGATTTAGATTAAACGGAACGGGAAAAGTGGTTTTGCGGAAACGGGTTCAGCCACCCTTCTTTCTGGAAGTATTTATGGGTAATAGAAGGACTGATCCCTCCGACCTTTTAGCCGTTGCCCTTTCTAGCGTTCTCAGGGACCCTCTATTCCGTCGTTTACAATGAGGGACACATGACAAAAGCAAAAGTTAAGCCACCGCAGGCAAATTCCGTTTCACCCGACATTATTCGGCAAGCGATTGCCGATGGCAGCGCACTCATCGCTGAAGGAAAGTCCAAGGCTGATGCAGCGATGGCGATCTTTCGCTTGATAGGTGATAGTTCTCAAGAGACGGTCGTTCAGGCATTCATAGACGGCGCTTCTCTAACCCCCAAAGGTGCTCTCACCTATTGGTACAACTGCAAACGCAAATTGGCGCGCGAACGCAAAATGTAATGGCCCAGCACGTTCATCGCCGACTATGTTACGGCAGTTTGACATAGAATGCTTTGGCTTGGGGATGTTTAGCAAGTGACAGAGGCCGATAGGGCTTAACCTCTCCCATCTGAGGAACTGCGACCGCTTTCAGACGATCAATGACCGAATTGTCTAGCCGGAAGTCATTCACGTCTCTTGAACCTTGAGCCCATTTTAACTTAATGGGTCCCAACTCCCAAATGTATAACTCCGCATGTTGGAGCCCTTTTGGGTCCGGAGATGTCACTAAGATGTCGTGGCGCACCTGTATATCGGGGATACATTCTTCGAGTTCGTTTATCATCCACTGCAAGGCTATATCGCTGAGTCGCGATTGAGGTTCCGGATAGCTTCCACCAATATCGCTGTGACACCCGGCAAACCAAATTTGTTTCAACCATTCTGGCTCGCGTCCTTTCGTCTTATCTTCTTCGTCCTGCGTTCCCCAAATGACACGGGGAAAATCCTTTCGCGGCTCATCTATTGCCAACGCATGGCGCGCATACAAAACATCAGAATCCAGATATCCGTCATAGTTCTTTCGGCTCCAGACGGCATAGTGGCCGTGTTTCCATATCATAGGCCAATCGCAAGGGTTATCCAATTTTAGTGGTTTGGCGGGATCGGGAGAGAAGTATTTGAACTGGCTTTTTACTATAGCGACTAGCCAATATGCCACGAGGGCCAAAAATACAACGGCACTAACACGGAAATACCACGGCAGATGGACGAAAAAGGAAAAAATGAGAAAGCCCACCAAGAAAATTACACCACCGACAGCAAGCTTGTCTATTATCTTGTTTCCAAGTGCCGCTACGGTATCGAAAGCACCAATGAAAGTTGGCTGGATATTCCCTTGTTGAGTAGCTTTAGTGGCCTGCTGCCGGTTTCACGGACACCGAGTTAAGGTGTTTTGATGGAACTGGAGGTTTTAAATGCAGAGAAAGAAGTTCAGCCGCGAGTTCAAGCTTGAGGCAGTAAATCTGGTCAAGGAGCGGGGTGTTTCAATTGCCCAGGCGGCCCGTGATCTTGAGATCAACCACAACATGTTGCGGAGATGGGTCAAGGAGTTTGGCACTGATCCCGCACATGCGTTTCCCGGCCTTGGGCAAATGAAGCCTGAGCAATTGGAGATTGACCGGTTGCGCAAGGAGGTCGCGAAGCTGAGGGCAGAGCGGGACATCCTAAAAAAGGCCGCAGCCTACTTCGCGAAGGAAGTGACATGAGGTTCGCTTTTGTCGCGAAGCACCGTTCGATCTGGCCGGTGGCATGGCTTTGCAAAGCGCTGGATGTCTCACGGTCAGGCTTCCATGCCTGGCTCACCCGCTCACCAAGCAAGAGGACCCAGGAGGATGGCAGGCTGCTGGCCCTGGTGCGGCAGAGCTTCATCACCAGCGACAGGACCTATGGTGCACGGCGCGTCTGGCACGATGTTCTGGCCGAGGGCTTTGATTGCGGGCTTCATCGGATCGAGCGGCTAATGCAGCGGAATGCCCTGAAAGCAAGGCCCCGCAGGCGTTACCTGCCCCCTGACATGGGCGAGCGGATGGTGGACGCCATTGCTCCTAATGTTCTGGACCGGCAGTTCCATGCGCCCGCCCCGAACCGGAAGTGGATCGCTGACTTCACTTACATCTGGACAGCCGAGGGCTGGCTTTATGTAGCAGCGGTCATTGACCTGTTCTCACGGCGGGTTGTTGGCTGGTCGATGAGCACATCCATGACAGCTCAACTGGTCGCAGATGCACTTCTCATGGCCATCTGGCGGCGCGGCAAACCTGATGCCCTGCTGCATCACTCAGACCAGGGCAGCCAGTATACCAGCGAGCAGTTCAGGGCGCTCATGGCAGATAATGGCGTCACCTGTTCGATGAGCAGGTCAGGCAACGTCTGGGACAATGCCGCGATGGAGAGCTTCTTCTCCTCGCTAAAGACTGAGCGAACAGCGCGCAAAACATATCGATCAAGG
>JANMAE010000134.1:0-45859 GCA_031359445.1 Hyphomicrobiales bacterium
TCCGCAATGCCGCAGCTTTTGGCCAGCGTGAAGATCACGGGTTCAATGTCTCCCAGCTCAAGCCGCGCCTCGTCGGAAAGCCACAGCCAGCTCCAGCCCCAGTTCCAGGATAGCTTCAACATATGCGCCCTTCTCAGCTCGGCTATGTCGGGCAGATTTTCGCGCGTGAGAAGCCGGCCATGGCTGCTGATATGCCAGATTTCCTCGCGGGGTCGCTTGTCATCCACCGTGGCCAGCAGTTCAATATCGCCGCGGCTGTAAACCGCATCCTCCAATTCAAGCCATTGCTGCCAGTTCTTGTCAGCGCCGCTCTTGCAGGCGATGCTGTAAAGCGGCGCATAGTCCGGGCCGCTGCCGGATGTGATCAAGTTGGTGGATCGCAGTGACGCGGAATAAGTGATCACGCCATCGCGCGAAGCAGACTGTCCCAAGCTCCAGTTCCCTAATTCCTGCGCGTCAGCGAATGTTGTGAAGCCCGCCACCAGGGCCATGCCGCAAAACACGCTCTTCATGTATGTTGCGTTCGCGGCGCTGCCAGTCGCAAAACCTCTTCGCAGTCATCATCGCCAACAAATGCATGAAAATCCGCCACCCATTCCAGGGCTGGGGCCAGCATTTTCTGGTATTCCGCCTTGCTTACGGGAATGGCGCCCAGAGTTTCAAGATGCGGGTTCATGAACTGTGCATCAAGCAAGCGGAAACCTCCGGCGTTGAGCCTGGCCACCAGATGCACGAGTGCGATCTTGCTGGCATTCGTGGCGCGCGAAAACATGCTTTCGCCAAAAAACGCCGCCCCGATCCGCACGCCGTAAAGTCCGCCCACCAATGTGCCGTCATGCCAGGTTTCCACCGAATGGCAGCATCCCATCTTGTGCAATTGGTTGTAAAGGCTCCGTATCCGCTGGTTGATCCACGTCGCCCGCCGCGTTGGTGTCTTGGCAGCGCATTCCGCCATGACATCGGCGAAGGCCGTATCAATGCGGATGCTGAAGGGCTTGTGCCGCACCTGCTTTTTGAGCGAGTGCGAAATGTGCAAACCATCGAGCGGAATGATGCCGCGCTCTTCCGGTTCAACCCAGTAAAGCGCATTGTCCTCGGCGGTTTCCGCCATGGGAAATATTCCGGCGGAGTAGGCCTGCAGCAGAATATGCGGTGTAATCGACGTCATCACGCATCCCGGGCAAGATACTTTTCCAGCCAATGGATATCATAATGACCGTCAATGACGTCCGGTTCCAGCAACAGCCGCTGGAACAGGGGAATCGTCGTTTCCACACCTTCGATCACAAACTCTCCCATGGCCCGTTTCAGCCGCATCATGCATTCCGTGCGGGTTTTTCCAAAAACAATGAGCTTGCCAATGAGACTGTCATAATACGGCGGAATTTTGTAACCTGCATAGAGCGCTGAATCCACCCGAACCCCCAGTCCGCCCGGAAAATGCACCGCATCCACGCGGCCAGGCGAAGGCGCGAAGGTCTTGGAGTTTTCCGCGTTGATGCGGCACTCGATGGCGTGACCCGAAAATGAAATGTCTTCCTGCTTGTACGCAAGCTTGGCGCCGCTGGCCACGCGGATCTGCTCCTGCACCAGATCAAGTCCCGTGATCATTTCGGTCACCGGGTGCTCCACTTGAAGCCGCGTGTTCATTTCAATGAAATAGAACTCGCCATTTTCATACAGGAATTCAATGGTGCCAACGCCTTCATACTTGAGATTGGCCATGGCCTTGGCCACCCGCAACCCAATCTGGTCGCGCTGGGCCGCATTGAGGGCAGGGGAATGGGCTTCCTCCCAGATCTTTTGATGGCGCCGCTGCAACGAGCAGTCGCGCTCGCCCAGATGGATGGCATTGCCCTGTCCATCTCCCAATATCTGAACTTCGATGTGGCGGGGCTGGGCCAGGTATTTTTCAATATACACTTCATCATTGCCGAAAGCCGCCTTGGCTTCAGTGCGGGCGGTGTTGAGTGCAACATCGATGTCAGCCGCGCTCAGCGCCACCTTCATGCCGCGTCCACCACCGCCGGCAGTGGCCTTGATGATGACGGGATAGCCAATGTCATGGGCCACGCGCTTGGCCTCATCGACATCGGAAACGCCGCCAGCTGAACCTGGAACAACCGGAATGCCAAGTTCCTTGGCCGTGCGCTTGGCTTCGATCTTGTCTCCCATGGTGCGAATATTCTCAGCCGAAGGCCCGATGAACTTGATGCCATGCTCGGTCAGGATTTCCGCAAACTTGGCATTTTCGGAGAGAAAGCCGTAACCCGGATGAACCGCGTCAGCGCCCGTGATCTCGCAGGCGGCAACAATGGCTGGAATATTGAGATAGCTGTCACGCGCAGGCGGGGGCCCGATGCAAACGCTTTCGTCGGCAAGCCGCACATGCATGGCATCGGCATCAGCGGTGGAATGAACGGCAACCGTTTGAATGCCAAGCTCGCGGCAGGCACGCAGCACCCGAAGTGCAATCTCGCCGCGGTTGGCTATGAGAATTTTGTCAAACATCACTTACTCAATCGTCACAAGCGGCGCGCCATATTCAACCGGATCGCCATTGCCCACCAGGATGCGTGTAACCTTGCCGGCAACCGGCGAGGGAATCTGGTTCATCGTTTTCATGGCTTCAATGATGAGCAAGGTTTGGCCCTGCTTGACCTGTGAACCCACTTCAATGAAATTGGGTGAACCGGGCGATGCTGCCATGTAGATCGTTCCCACCATGGGCGACTTCACCGTGCCTGCATGGTCTGCGTCAGCAACCTTGGCCACCACCGGCGCTGCCACCGGCAGGGGTGCAGCCGCAGGCGCATGATTGGCCTGCGCTGGCACAGTCGCATAAGCGGTCATCGTTTTGGAAACGCGCACCCTCGTGCCCTTCTGGTCCAGCTCGATTTCAGAAAGTCCCGTCTCATTCAAAATCTCCGCAAGACTGCGGATTAGGTCCAGCTCAGAGCTGTTTGATTTAGGCTGTGCCTTCGTGGCTGGCGGTGCTTTTTTCGAGGGCATTGCGGTCACCCCTTTCCTTGTGTCTGGAGAATGTTGTGAAGGCCTTGAAGGGCAAGTTCATAGCCATGCCCGCCAAAGCCGCAGATAACGCCCTGGGCTACCGGTGAAATAAAGCTGTGGTGGCGGAATGGCTCGCGCTTGTAGATATTGGAGAGATGAACTTCAATCGTGGGCATGTCGACGGCCTTGAGCGCATCATGAAGTGCCACGGATGTATGCGTGTAGCCCGCGGCATTAATGATGATGCCGGAAGCCTTGTCGCGCGCCTCGTGGATAAAGTTCACGAGATCGCCCTCCAGGTTGGTCTGCCGGAAAACAATGGTCTGCCCCAAAGCCTTGGCTTTTGCATTGCACCGGGCTTCGAGGTCGTTAAGCGTTTCCGCGCCATAAATGCCGGGCTCGCGCAGCCCCAGCAAATTGAGATTTGGTCCATTTAGAATGTAGATCGGTTTCATGCCCACCCTGGAGAATCCCTCTGATTCCTGTTTATAGGCGGTCGCCGCAGGGCAGGGAAGCGCTTAACATCAACAGATTGTGCATCCTCCCTTGGCTCGCACCTCTGCAATGGTGGCAGCCAGCTCAGGTCCTGGCAGATAGCCGGGAATAAGCTTGTCGTCGATGATGAAAGCCGGCGTGCCATTGATGGCAAGCGTTTGCGCCAGCGTACGGTTCTGCAGGATGGTTTGCGAAATAGCGGGATCGTTCATGTCTTTTTTCATCTTGGCCACATCAATGCCCTGAGCCTTGGCAATTTCATCCACGGAAGCCTTGGTGATCTTGCCGGAATGGCTGAACATCGCAATGTGGAAGGGCCAGTATTTGCCCTGGCGTTTTGCTGCAAGTGCAGCTGCTGCCGCATATTCCGAATCCTCTCCGAAAATCGGAAATTCCTTGAGTACAAAGCGCAGCTTCTTGTCCTGTTCAACCAGAGAAACCACTTCCGGAAAGCCTTTTTTGCACCAGCTGCAATTATAGTCGAAAAACTCCACTATGGTCACATCGCCCTCGGGATTTCCCGCAACATAATCTCCTGGGTTCCGAAACACCTGCGAACCATCGCGTTTCAACACCTCCAGGCGTTGCGCCGCTTCAGTCAACTTATCCTTCTTGTCGAGTGCCTGCGACATGTCGCGGATGATTTCCGGATGATTGATAAGGTAATCCCTGATGAGGCCTTCCATCTCCTGCTTCTGGCTGGCATTGAATTCAGCAGCGCGCGCGCTCGAGCTCGAACCTGTGCCCAGCATCAGCGTCATGGAAAGAAGGGCTGCAGCGGTTGTGAATTTCATCTCGTTCCTCATGGGTCAATTCTGTTTCTTGTTGGCAAAATTCAGGATGTCATTGGCCTTGAGCCATTCCGGCGTGCCATGCTTGAATTGGGTCGCGGCATATTTCGCCTTCTCAACGGCCAGCTCCGTGTCGCCTTGCGCCAGCGCAGCCTGGGCTGTGGCAAGTTCGGCATGGGGAACATCGCCTAGCTGTCCATAAGCCACAGCGGAATGTTTGTAAATTTCAACCGAGTCCGGCTCCGTCCGCTTGGCCCTGGTCAGCAACGTCAGCGCCGCGCGGCTATTGTCAGGAACATTCGTGGCAATGAGCGCCTGCGCATAAAGTATCTGCAACAGTCCGCTGTTGGTCAGGAGTTCATTGGCATGTTTAAGGGGTGCCAGCGCCTCGGCGGGCTTGCCGCCTTCCAGCAATGCTTGCCCCTTCAATTCATAAAAGTAAGGATCGCTCGGAAGGTCCCGTATCATGCTGTCCATGATGGGAATGGCATTGCTGGTGTCACCCTTGCGAAACATCGAAATGGAACGGGCATAGCGTGAGGGCAGGCTGTTGTCGCTTGTGGGATAGCGCTGGAACACCGACTGCGGTGAATCGATGAAACCTGCAAGCTTGGCCTGCATCAATTTGTGCCGCATGAGAAGTTGCGGTGAATCCGGCTTGTCAAAGAAACTCGATTGGCGCGACGCAAGTTCAAGATTGCGGATGCGGTCCAGCGGCATGGGATGGGAAAACAGATAGGGGTCGGCATCTTCCGTGGCGTTCAGCGATTCATTTGCAAGCACCTGAAACAGGTCGAGCATGCCCTTGGATGATTGCCCCGTGGCTTTCAGAAAGCGCAGCGCGGCATTGTCGGCAGATGCTTCCATGTCGCGCTGGTAGGACAGGAAGCCACGCTGGGCCAAACTCTGTGAACCCAGGATAATCCCTTGCCCCGCCTGCGATGCCCCCCTTTGTCCGGTGGCAGCACCCCCCACGATGGCGGCGGCACCCACCAGCATGCCGATGATGGATTTGACGCTGGCCTTGTCCAGTTCATTGCCCATGCGCGCCAGATGCCCACCGGCGATATGACCCGTTTCATGCGCAATAACGCCAATCACTTCATTGGGAGTCTTGGTGCGGGTGAGCAGTCCGGTATGGATGAACAGGCGTTGCCCTTCGGCCACGAACGCATTGATCTTGTCATTCTTGATGATGTAGACATGCACGGCAGCAGGGTTCAGTCCTGCCGCCTTGAAGATCGGCTTTGAATAGAGCCGCAGCAATCCTTCAATTTCCGCATCGCGGATCAGCGGTATGCCGCCGCCTGCAGGTTTCTTCTTCTGCTGCGCGCCAACAGCTACATCGGCAATGCTTGCAATGCCCATCGCCAGGGCCAGTAAGACCGTTATGATTTTCCGCATCGTGATTCTCTCAAACGGTCGAAAACCGCCGCATTCAACCGTTCTTTCCGGTCGAAATGCGGCGAGTTTGAGACCCATGAAAAGGAACCCTAGCTTCGTTTGCTCCACCAACCCGCGCGCGGCTTGTCGGCAACTTCTTCGGTCTTCACGGTGGGTGCCGGTGGCTGCCATTTCCGCGCTTCCACGGGACGGCTGATGATTTCAATCGCAGGTGCCACAGGCTCCGGCGGACGCACGAACACCGGCTGTTCCGCTATGGGCGCTTGCGGCCTGTCATCGCCTTCAACCACTGGAGACTGGCTTTCGCCTTCTGCGCCATTGCGCGCAGTACGGTTGCGACCGTTGCGGTTGCGCCCCCACCGGTCACGTCGGCGTGACGGTCCACGTTCGGTATTTTCTGCCTCCGCAGCCACGGGCGCTTCTTCTGCTGACTCTGCTGGCGCATCCCGCGATTCACCGTCGCTGCTTTCGGTGCCTTCATCGTCGGAACCGGTGACTGCCACTTCGTCGCCTTCCTCGCGGTCACGGCCGCCGCGTCTGCCACCCCGGCGTCCGCGTCTGCGGCGTTTCCCGCGTGACCCGTCACCATTGTCATTGGCAGCTTCGCCATCTTCAGCGGTTTCCGTGACATTGCTTTCGCCCTCTGCCTCGGATTCCACCTCGGAAACCTCTTCGATTTCCTCGTCGTCTTCCTCAATCTCAACGGCTTCGGCTTTTGCCGGAGCAGCCAGCAGGCGGCGCACCGCAATGCTGCGCTCAGCCGCGCGTTCAATGATGGCCTGTGAACCCTTCACTTCATCGCTAGGCACGATGAAAATCGAAATGCCGTAGTTCTGCTCGAGGTTCATGAGGTTGTCGCGCTTGTCGTTCAACACGTAAAACGCAATCTCGCGGCTGCATTTCACCGTGAGGTGTTCCGCCTTGCGGTTCATCAGATGCTCTTCAATGGCGCGCAACACCGAAAGTCCGCATGACGAAATCGAGCGCACAATGCCGCGTCCTTCGCAATGCGGGCAGGGGCGTGACGAACCCTCGAGAATGCCCGGACGCAAGCGTTGCCGCGACATTTCCATAAGGCCGAAATGGCTGATGCGACCCACCTGGATGCGGGCCCGGTCATCTTTCAGCGCTTCCTTGAGCCTGCGTTCAACCGAACGGTTGTTGCGGTTCTCTTCCATGTCGATGAAATCGATGACCACAAGACCGGCGAGATCGCGCAAACGCAACTGGCGGGCAATTTCATCACAAGCCTCAAGGTTGGTCTTGAGGGCTGTGTCCTCGATATTATGTTCGCGCGTGGCCTTGCCGGAGTTGATGTCGACAGAAACCAGGGCTTCCGTCTGGTTCATCACGATGTAACCACCCGAAGGCAGGGTCACCGTTGGTGAATACAATCCGTCAAGCTGGGTCTCCACCTGATGCTTGGAAAACAGCGGACGCGTGTCCTTGTAAAGCTTCACATTCTTGGCATGTGAAGGCATCAGCATTTTCATGAAGTCCTTGGCTTCACGATAGGCATCGTCTCCTTCAACGAAAACCTCTTCCACATCCTTGGTATAGAGATCGCGAATGGAGCGCTTGATCAGGCTGCCTTCCTCATAAACCAATGCAGGGGCCTGGCTGTGCAAGGTGAGATCGCGCACATTTTCCCAAAGCCGCATGAGATAATCGAAATCGCGCTTGATTTCGGGCCGCGTGCGCTGGGCGCCGGCGGTCCGCACAATAAGGCCCATGCCCTGCGGCACTTCCACATCGCGCGCCACTTCCTTCAGCCGGCGACGGTCGCCTGCATCCGTGATCTTGCGTGAAATGCCACCGCCCCGTGCCGTGTTCGGCATGAGAACGCAATAGCGTCCGGCAAGCGAAAGGTAAGTCGTGAGTGCAGCACCCTTGTTGCCGCGCTCTTCTTTCACAACCTGAATGAGAATGATCTGGCGGCGCTTGATCACTTCCTGGATCTTGTATTGACGCCGCGGTGCCCGCCGCGCCCGGCGTGGAACTTCCTCAAGAGCGTCCTCCGCCCCTACGGATTCAACCTTGCGGCTTTCCGCATCTTCCTCAACGGTTACAATTTCGGCAGTAACCGGCGTGGCCGGAGCCTCGTCGCTGTCGCTGGCTTCCTGCGCTTGCGTTTCAATTTCATCGTCTTCAGCGGTGGATTCATCCGGCTGTTCGTTATCGCCATCCGCAGCTTCTACGGGCTCTGACTCGTGTGATGGCTCATTAGCCGCCCGAAGCGGCGCTGCATCGTCATGGCTGTCGTCTGCATCGTCATCATCATCGTCTTGATCCCTGGCATCGTCTTCCTCTTGCTCACGCAACAGGGCCTGACGGTCAGCAACGGGGATTTGATAGTAATCGGGGTGGATTTCGGCGAAGGCCAGAAAGCCATGGCGGTTGCCGCCATATTCCACGAATGCTGCCTGAAGTGACGGTTCAACCCGTGTCACCTTGGCCAGATAGATATTGCCTTTTAGCTGCTTGCGGGCAGCGCTTTCAAAGTCGAATTCCTCGATGCGGTTACCGCGAACCACGACAACGCGTGTTTCTTCAGCATGTGTGGCATCGATGAGCATTTTGCTGCCCATGTGTTTTTATCCTCTGCGGAAGCTGGCGGTGGGGCTTCAAGGATTCCGTTTCCGGACTTGAGAAGCCATAGGGCCCGACAGGCCTGCCTGCGCGAAAAGGGTCGCGTCCAATGAAAAACGCACATCGTTGCGGTCAACTCTGCGCGGGGTGAAAACCCACGTCTTGGAGGCGCAATCGATCGGTCTTGAATCATGACCCACATTTACCTTTGTCCGCCCCAACATGGCGCGAACGGTTTAACTCACCTGCGGGAACCCTCCAGACATATCACCGACTGTGGCCCGCAAAATTCCCAAGAGGGAACCCTGCATAAACGTAACGCGACAGGTTTCAGCCAATTGGCTTTCCGGACCGCCAGTTACGAAATTTTAGCTCTTGCAACCCAAACGATTAAATCGAGTCTGCCGAAGAGACGTCCCCATGTTAGGGATACTGGCGGGCATTTGCAAGATAGATGTGAAAACCCATGCAAATCGGCCTAATTCGGCATCTGGAAACCTTCGATTAACCAAGCAGTCGCTAACCTCCCCGGAATCAGGGGAAATATGCCGATCATGCCATGCCTATGACAACAGGTTTCAACCGCATCGGGTGGCTCGGGCATTGGCTGCAACCGACCGCATGCGCTCTGATTTCATTAGCTATTTTACTCTCTTCCGGTAATTTTGTCCGCGCCGAAACGGTCACCGCAACCGCCACGCGCGTGGGAGGTGATTCCAATCGTACCCGGTTTGTGGCCGATCTCTCCAGGCCGGTAAGCTACAGCGTCTACATCCTGCCAGATCCCTATCGTGTCATTATCGACCTCCCGGACGTGACCTTCGATCTTCCCCCCGGCATCGGCCGCAAGGTGAGGGGACTCATTTCCGAATACCGCTACGGCATTCTAGACCCCGGAAAATCCCGAATCGTGATCGACACGAAAGGTCCGGTACTCATTGAAAAATCTTATTTGGTCGAAGCCCAGTCAGGCCAGCCGCCGCGTCTCATTGTCGATCTCGTGAAAACCAGCGAAGCAAACTTCCTCGCATCGTATAAAGCCGACCAGGGCCACGCACAGCAGGAATTGGCAGCACTTGCTGAAGAACAGCCCTTGCCGCTTCCTGCCACAGATAGCATTCCCGAAGAAGAACCTGCGGTAAAGGCCGCCAGCGCCGAGCCTGAACCTGCAACGCCACCCCGTGTCGACCCAAAGCCTGGGCGGAAAATCATTGTTCTCGATCCAGGCCATGGCGGCATTGATCCAGGCGCCGTCAGCCCCAGTGGCGTGCGCGAGAAAGATGTCGTCCTGGACTTTGCGATTGCCCTGCAGCGCGCCTTGAAAGCCACAGGCAAATATGACGTTGTGCTCACCCGTGACGGAGACAGGTTCATCGGTCTCAAACAACGTGTGGAATCCGCACGGTTGAAAAAGGCCGATCTCTTCATTGCCATCCATGCTGATACGGTAAAGGGGCAGGATGCCAGGGGTGCTACAATATATACGCTTTCCGAAAAAGCCTCGGATGCTGAAGCCGAGGAACTCGCCAAGAAGGAAAACCGCGCGGACATTATCGGAGGTTTGGATCTCCAGACCGAAAACCAGCAGGTAACCGATATCCTCATCGACCTGGCCCAGCGGGAATCAAAGAATCACGCCGTGTTCTTTTCCAAAAAAGCCGTTGCCCAATTGAAACCTCTCACCCTGATGACCGGAAAACCGCTGCGCTCGGCCGGCTTCATGGTGCTGAAGGCGCCAGATGTGCCCTCGGTTCTCGTCGAACTTGGTTACTTATCCAGTAAATCCGATGAGAAACTTCTCACCTCGCAAGCCTGGCAAGCCAAGATTGCCAAGGCTTTCACAACTGCCATCGATGGTTATTTCGCAACCGAAGTTGCCTTCCGCGCCAACTGAAATCGCATGCCCCGCCTTGGACATAATCCAAGCCTAGCTACACCCCCAAGCCTGTGCTAACGCGGGCGCGAATAACGGGTCACAATCGGGGTCAGACTAGGGCATATGCTGAGGTTTTTGGGTTGGCTGTTTACAGCAGGTTTCATGGTGTTTCTCGGCCTCGCCGGGGCTCTGGTCTATGTGATATGGGATGTTTCAAAAGATCTGCCGGATTATAAGCAGCTTGCCTCCTATGAACCCCCGGTGATGACCCGCATTCACGCCGCCGATGGCTCGCTCCTGGCGGAATATGCCGACGAACGCCGCCTCTTTGTTCCCGTGAATTCCGTGCCGAAGCGCCTGATCGAGGCCTATATTTCAGCCGAGGACAAAACCTTCTACCAGCATGGCGGCCTTGATTGGCGCGGTATCGCCGCAGCGGGCGTGCGCTATTTTCAGGTCAAGATCACCGGCCACGGCCAAATCGTGGGTGCATCCACCATAACCCAGCAGGTTGCCAAGAACTTCCTGCTTGGCAATGAGCAATCGCTCACCCGCAAGCTGCGCGAAGCCATCATCGTGCAGCGCATCGAAAAGGCCTATACCAAAGACAAGATCATGGAACTCTATCTCAACGAGATATTCCTCGGTCTCAACTCTTATGGAATCGCTGCCGCCTCGCTCAATTATTTTGGCAAATCCCTGAACGACCTCACGCTCGACGAGATGGCCTATCTTGCAGCACTGCCCAAAGGCCCCAACAACTATAATCCCTTCAAGCACATGGAGCGTGCCATTGAACGGCGCAACTGGGTGCTGCAGCAAATGCTGGAAAACGGTTACATCACCCAGGCAGAACTTGATGAGGCGAGCAAGAAGCAGCTTGTCATAAGTCCGCGCCCTTTTGGTGCGCAATTATTTGCAGCCGAGTCCTTTTCCGAGGAAGTGCGCCGCGAGCTGTCCACCATGTATGGCAAGGACACTCTGGGCAAGGGCGGTCTTTCGGTACGCACCACGCTTGATCCCAAATTGCAGATCTATGCGCGCCAGGCCTTGGCCCGCGGCTTGATTGCGTTTGATAGGAAGCGCGGCTTCCGCGGCGCTGCACAGAAAATTGATGTAGCGGGTGACTGGGGCAAACCCCTGTCCGCCATCCGCCCGCCAAATGACGTGGCACCCTGGCGACTGGCGGTTGTCCTCAATGTGAACGACCAGCAGGCCGACATAGGATTGCAGCCGAAGTCTCTGCAGGATGGCAAGCTGGAACCAGCCCGTGAAACCGGAACCATACCCGTGGGATTGCTGGCCTGGGCCCGCGCCTATAAGGACGGCACCGAACTCGGCCCGAAAATATCCATGGCAACAGACGTGCTGTCGCCGGGTGACGTCATCTATGTGGCGCCCAGCACCGAGCAGGGCAAATGGCATCTCGTGCAAATGCCGGAAGTGCAGGGCGCACTTGTGGCCATGGACCCGCACTCCGGCCGCGTGTTGTCCCTCGTGGGCGGTTTCTCTTATGGTCAGAGCCAGTTCAACCGCGCAGTCCAGGCGCAACGCCAGCCCGGTTCATCATTTAAGCCAATCGTGTACGCCGCCGCCCTCGACAACGGTTATACGCCATCTTCCGTGATCCTGGATGCCCCGGTTGAGTACAAGATGGCCAACGGCACCACCTGGAAGCCCCGAAACTATCAAAAGAAATTCTTTGGTCCCTCCACATTGCGGCGCGGCATTGAGCAATCCCGCAACGTGATGACTGTGCGGCTTGCCGATGATCTGGGAATGACCAAAGTGGCTGATCTTGCCCAGCGTCTCGGAATTTATGACAAGCTCCCCATCCAACTGTCCATGGCATTGGGGGCAGGCGAAACCAGTCTCATGAAAATGGTCACTGCCTACAGCATGTTCGATAATGGCGGCAAGAAGATCAACGCAACCTTGATTGACCGTATCCAGGACCGCTATGGCAAGACAATTTTCCGCTGGGACAAGCGCGATTGTTCTGCTTGCCAACAGGAAACCTATACCAATGGTGCCACAGAGCCTGATCTGGCCGATGTGCGTGAGCAGGTCATGAGTCCCTACACGGCCTACCAGATCACCTCGATGATGGAAGGTGTGGTCCAGCGTGGCACCGGCCGGAAAATGCAGGTCGTGGGAAAGCCCATAGCCGGGAAAACCGGAACCTCAAGCGATGAGAAGGATGCCTGGTTCGTGGGCTACACGCCAGACCTCGCGGTGGGCGTCTATGTGGGTTACGACAATCCAACCCCAATGGGCCACAAGCGCACCGGCGGCGAATTGGCTGCACCCATCGTGGCAGATTTCATGCAGCTTGCCCTGCGAGACCAGCCCGCCACGCCATTCCGCGTGCCGCGTGCCATTGAGTTGATCCCCATTGATGCCAACAGCGGCAAGCGCGCCATTTTCGGTGGTGAAGGCGTCATCTTGGAAGCTTTCAAGCCCGGCGATGAACCTCCTGAAAATCCCAAGGTCATTGGCCAAACCCTTGCTGCTGCCGATGCAGCAGCAGCGCCAGCCGATGGCACAGTGCTGGTGCCGCCCTCCGACCAGGCGCAGGCTCCGCCGCCTGCGGCTGATGGCGGGTTGACGCAAGGTAGCGGCGGCCTCTATTAGCCCTCATATATCTTTTGAAAGTCTTGTGAATCATGCGCGCGGAAACCGGCAAACTCGTCGAAGAGATGAAGCAGTCCATTGGCCTGTTAAGGAGGCATCTTTGACTGGGATTCAGCCCAGCGCCAGCTAGCGGAGCTCAACGCCAAATCCGAAGATCCCCTGCTGTGGAATGATCCGCAGAAGGCGCAGGAAGTCATGCGCAAGCGTCAGGATTTGGAAAGCCGCATCGGCTCCATCCTGCGGCTTGAGCAAACGATTTCCGATAATCTCGAACTCATTGAAATGGGCGAGATGGAAGGCGATCAGTCCATCGTCACCGAAGCCGAAAAATCGCTGGCTTCACTTCAGTCGGATGTGGCCGAACAGGAAATGGAAACCCTTTTATCCGGCGAGGCCGACAGTAACGACACTTATGTCCAGATCAATGCAGGCGCTGGCGGCACCGAAAGCCAGGACTGGGCCTCGATATTAATGCGCATGTACACGCGCTGGGCCAACCAGAACAAATTCAAGGTCACCGTGCTGGATGAGCACGTAGGCGAAGAAGCCGGCATCAAATCCTGTACCTTGGAAATCAAGGGCCACAACGCCTACGGCAAGCTCAAGACCGAATCCGGCGTGCATCGTCTCGTGCGTATCTCGCCCTATGATTCAAACGCCCGCCGCCACACGTCATTTGCTTCCGTCTGGGCCTATCCCGTCGTGGATGATGAAATTGATATCCAGGTCAATGAAAGCGATTGCAAGATTGATACTTACCGTGCCTCAGGTGCTGGCGGTCAGCATATCAACACCACGGATTCCGCCGTGCGCATCACCCATCTTCCAACCGGCATCATCGTGGCATGTCAAGCGGAGCGTTCGCAACACAAGAATCGCGCCACCGCGTGGAAAATGTTGAAGGCCCGTCTCTACGAGCGCGAACTGCAATTGCAGCAGGAAAAAATCGACGCGGTCAACGCCAAGAAAACCGAGATCGGCTGGGGCCACCAGATCCGTTCATACGTGCTGCAACCCTATCAATTGGTCAAGGATTTGCGCACCGGATACACCAGCACAAATCCGAACGCCGTGCTCGACGGTGGCATTGATGATTTCATTCAAGCCTCTTTGGCCCAACGCCTGAAGGGCATTGAAGGTCAGGTTATCGAGGATATCGATTAGACGGTAGAACGACTAGGGCCGCACGACCTTGATCGGACGGTAGGAATCATCGGCACTGTCCGCAGCGCCGTTTTCCTGCGGGAATGACAGTGTAGGGGCCACGGAGTACCGGTTATGGTCAGCCCCGTTTCCGAACCCGTTCAATTGTTCAGGTGGCGCGGGCGGTGGAACCTCGGCACGGCTGATCATGCCATAGACATTTGCGCCATTCTCGATGGAAATGGATTCGTTGAGGATATCACCCTCGACCTGCGCTCCAGCGTAAAGGTTGACATGGGTTCCACGGATGGGACCCACAACCCGACCGCGAATGAAAACGTCATGCGCTTCGATCTCGCCATGCACGTAACCGTTAAGGTCAATCACGCAGGACCTGGCCCGCACCGCGCCATAAACCGTGCCGTCAATGTGCAGTTCGCCCGCAGCAGTCACATTTCCCTCAATGGTCACATCATGTGCAATCAAGGTTTTCTGGCCTTCCGGCGGGCCGGAAAGGGGCGAGTTGGGCTGTTTGGTGCGCTTGAATATCATCGTTTTTTCACCAAAAAAAATTGAATCATAATTTTCCAATATTCGCACGGGTTTCAAAAATTACCTAGATATTTGCACTTTGACAGTAAACAGGCTCAACATTAAGGCAGCTCTGGGGCAGTGGATTTGCCATTGTTTAGCCGCTGTTTACTGGCCAAAGGAAGGCTGTATTTGGGTCTGTTTCTTGCAATCGGGCTGTATTTTGCTGTGTGTATGTCTCGATTCTTGGTTGATTGCGGAGCAGATGGTGGGCGAACATTTAGGGCAAACGTAATTGCGGCATAAGCTTGCTAAAATAACCGTGCTTGCGTTGTTGTCTGTTGGCGCAGTTGTGGCCATCGTCATGGGCGCCTTTTTCTGGCGCCTCACGCAAGGCCCGGTTTCCCTCAATTTCATGACGAGCCGCATCGAATCCGAAATTAACGCTTCTCTCGGCGGCATGACGGTGAAAATGGGCGGCGCGCTTTTTGAGCTGGATGCCAAAACCCGTGTCCCGCATTTCAGGCTCCGCGACATGGTGCTGCTTGACCAGGGCGGAAATCTTATCGCCAAATCCACCCGTGCCGCCATCAGTTTTGACAGCCGCAGAATGCTCACAGGTTCGCTGGTCCCTAAAAGTCTGGAACTCATCGGAACCCATATTCTGGTCAAGCGCCGCCTGGATGGAAGCGTGAACCTGGGCTTTGGAAGTCCGCCTTCCGGGACCAATGAAATCGTCACCATGGAGCCGGATGGTACGACCGACCCCGGTGGCAAGGTCGACAAGGAACCAGCCGAAACCCTGCAAACATCTTCCGCGCCGTTGCTGGATATTCTCTCCGGCAAAAGCGCGTCCGGGGCAGGGGCGTCCATAGAAAACATCATTATCAGCCAGGCCTCGTTGCAGCTTTTCGATGAAGCCAACCAGTCCACCTGGTTTGCGCCGGAAGCCGATCTCACCTTCAAACGCATGCCTTACGGTTTTGCGGTTTTCGCCAAGGCCTCTGTGGCCAGCGGTAAAACCCAGTGGCACACCGAAATTTCAGCGAATTACCGCACCGAACAGCATTCCTTCGCCGTGAGCGCCCGCATCGAGGACCTGGTTCCCGCCGCCGTGGCCGACAAGATATTCGCGCTCTCCCAGTTTGCCCGCGTGAGTGTGCCCCTGTCCGGCCACGCCGAAGCGGAAATCACGGATACAGGCGTCGTGACCCAGGCGTCAGCCGAATTTGCAGCATCCGCTGGCGTAGTGAGCCTGCCTGAATATATTGCCCAGCCCATCGTCATTGACGAAGGTGCGCTCCGGGTGGACTATGATGTTTCCAACGGCGGCTTCAAGATTGTCGACAGCATCATCCTGATTGGTGGCTCACGGGCGGAATTGAGCGGCCGCGTGGACCCGGTGCGCGAGCCGGATGGCAGGCTCACAGATCTGAAAATCGATATCAAGGCCACCAATGTCAGCGTCGACACGCAAGGCACGGTCAAAAATCCGGTGCTGGTGGATAAAGTGGAATTTCTCGGCAAAGCCTCGGTGGAAGGCGCCAAACTCGCCATTGATGATCTGGTGGTGATGTCGGGAAACGCCGGGGTGCGGCTGCGTGGCAATGTCACCGGTGGCGAGCATTCCGCTGGCCTGTTGCTGCAAGGAAAGGTGCGGGATATCTCCGCGGATTTTCTGAAAAAACTCTGGCCTCCCATTGTTGCTCCCAAATCGCGGTTATGGATCAGCGAAAACATCGTGTCGGGAAAGATCAGTGATGGCACCTTCAAAATTGATATCCCTGTGAATGAGCTGGCCCGCGCCTTGGCCGTGAAAAAAATGCCGAATGAGAATATTGATTTCCAGTTCAACCTCGACAATATCACCTCGCATTATTTCAAGACGCTGCCGCCCCTCACGCAAGGCTCAGGCTCGGCCCATCTGCAAGGCGACAGTTTTATGTTGAACATTGCCAGTGCCAAGGTCACCTTGCCATCCTCGGGCGTTGTGCAGGTCAAGGACACGGTTTTCAATGCAAGCGATCTTCTGGCGGAAGAGGTGCCAGGTATTTTCACCATCAACCTTGCATCAAGTGCCACCAATCTCCTGGAATTCGCCACCCAGCCCAGCCTTGATCTCCTCGGCAAATCCGGCGTGACAGCCCCCGTCATGACGGGCGATGCAACCGCCACCATCGACCTGGCCTTGCCCCTTATCAAGGATGTGCCGCGCGCCCGGGTCACCGCCAAGGCTGCCATGAAGATCACCAATGCTGGAATTGAAAACGTCATGCCCAATGTGAACTTCAGCAATGGCACACTGGCCATCGCATTTGACAAGAAAGGCATCACCGCATCCGGCCCCCTGAAAATCAACGGCTTCCCGTCAAATCTGAGTTGGAACCGTCCTGCTGGACCGGGCACCAAGGCCACAGCCAGCTTGAGCACGGAACTCGATGACAATGCCCGCGCCAAACTCGGCATCAAGCTGGGCGAATACCTGCAAGGCCCCATCAAGCTGACGGCAGATATCACAGGCGTGGGCGACACGACCGCTACAGTGTTGGTGAAAGCCGATTTGGCCCGCGCGGAAATGACCGTAAGCCCCATCAATTGGTATCGCCCGCCCACCGCCAGCACCACGGCAAGCTTCAACTATATTCCCAACGGTGAGCAAGGCCGCAAGGTTGAAGATCTCGTTGTCAAAGGGCCAGGCCTCAGCATCAAGGGCGAGATCTTCCTCAATGCTGCAGGCGGTCTCAAGTCCGCAAATCTCTCGCAGGTCTGGCTCAACGAAGATAATAATTTCAGCATGGTGATGACACCCACTGAAAATGGCCAGACTATTTCCATCAACGGCAATTCTTTCGATGCACGACCCTTCGTGAAGTCACTGTTTTCCAAGTCGCCATCCGCCGACGCACCGTCTGATGGGCCCACCCAAAACCTGCATATCAACGCGCAAGTGGACAGGATCGTGGCCCACCGCGGCGAAGTGCTCACCGGCGTTAACGCCACCATCAGCATCCAGCGCAGCATGTTGGCGGCGGCGGAAATAGAAGGCAAGTTCCTCTCGGGCACCAGCCTTGCCATTCATTTGAAAAGCGCAGGTGATGGCCGCAGCCTGGAAGTCAACAGCGGCGACGGCGGCGCAACGCTCCGGGCCTCCAACCTCTATTCAAAAGTTGCAGGCGGCGAACTGGAATTCAGCGCGACAATGAGCAATGATCGCAGCTCCACCATCAAGCGCGGCCAGCTCATCCTGCGTGACTTTGCGGTGCGCAATGAAAACGCCCTGGCCACCGTCAACAGCAAGAGCAAATCCAAAAAATCTGGCCCCCGACGCGACGGCCTGAATTTCACGCGGCTGAAACTGCCCTTCACCGCCGATGCAAAATTCATTCGCATCGACGAAACCCTGTTGAAAGGCAATGACCTGGGAGCAACGGCCGCTGGCATCATCCGGAAATCCGATGGCGCAATTGATATTACCGGCACCATCATTCCGGCCTATGGTTTGAATTCCGCCCTCAGCAATATTCCGCTGTTTGGTGATATTCTTACAGGCGGAAAGGGCCAAGGCATTTTCGGCCTCACCTATGCCATGGGTGGAACCTTCACCACGCCCAAATTCCAGGTCAACCCCATCTCAGCCCTGGCACCCGGAATGTTCCGCCACCTCTTTGAATTCGATAAGGGCGGCCAACCCTACAAGCCCCGCCCGCAGGAATCCCACAACTGATTTCAGGAAGGCCTGATCAGCACATGCTTCTTTTTGCCCATCGAAAATTTGATCACGCCATCGGCATTGAGATGGGCCGGGGATAGCTGCATCTTGTCATCCGTCACCACCACATCGTTGACGCGGATTGCTCCACCCTGAACCGAGCGCCGGGCCTCGCCATTTGATGTGGCAAAACCGGCGGTCACGGCAGCACTCAGCACACCGGGATTCTTGGAAAGATCCATCACGATTCTAGGCAAGCCTTCGGCACTTTCGCCTTCCTCAAACGTCTTGCGTGCCGTCTCGGCTGCTTCAACGGCAAGAGCGCGCCCATGCAGCAAAGCCGTGGCCTCATTCGCCAAGGTCTTTTTCGCCTCGTTGATTTCCGATCCACCCAATGCTTCGAGCTTGGCAATCTCAGTAAGCGACAGCTTGGTAAACAGCCGCAGGAATTTGCCCACATCGGCATCCTCCGTATTGCGCCAGAATTGCCAATATTCATAAGGCGAACGCATGTCGGCGTTGAGCCACACGGCACCGCTCGCCGTCTTGCCCATCTTGGCACCCGAGGCCAAAGTGATGAGCGGCGTCGTAAGCGCATGAAGCTGGTGCCTTCCCATCCGGCGCCCAAGGTCAATGCCGTTGATGATATTGCCCCACTGGTCAGAGCCCCCCATCTGGAGATTGCAAGCATGGCGCCGCGCCAGTTCCACAAAGTCATAGGCCTGCAGCACCATGTAATTGAACTCGATGAACGACATTTCATGCTCGCGTTCCAGCCGCAGCTTGACTGAATCCATTGCAACCATGCGGTTCACGGAAAAATGCCGCCCCACATCGCGCAGCATTTCAAGATAGTTGAGCCTGGTCAGCCACTCCGCATTATCCACCATGATGGCGTCATGTGGAGCATCACCAAATTTCAGGAAGCGGTCAAACACCTGTTGAATGCCGCGCTTGTTGTCTTCGATGTCTTCAATCGTCAAAAGCTTCCGGCTCTCGTCGCGACCTGATGGATCGCCCACGCGTGTGGTGCCGCCACCCATCAGGGCAATGGATTTCTGTCCCAGCTCCTGCGCCCAGTGCAGCAGCATGATCTGCACCAGCGAACCCACATGCAAGGACTTTGCCGTGCAATCAAATCCGATATAGGTGGTAACGTCACCTTTAACGGCCAGCGCATCCAGGCCAATTGCATCCGAAACCTGGTGTATGAAGCCACGGGTTGAAAGGGTATTAAGAAAGTCCGATTTATAACTGCTCATGATAATTTGCTCATAGCATGGGAAACATTCGTGTCAAAACTCGTAACTGCGCTGGGCCTCATGTCCGGAACCTCGCTGGACGGCATCGACGTGGCCCTGCTCCACACTGATGGTGAAAACATCGTGGAGCGCGGCCCCTCCATGACCTTCGCCTATAATGATTATCAGCGCGCCCTTCTGCATGATGCATTGCTGGATGCCCGCATTATCCGAAAGCGCGAAGAGCGCCCCGGAAACCTCGTCCACGTGGAACAGGAACTCACGCATTGGCACGTTGAAGCCGTTCGCCATTTCCTGGCGCAACATTTCGCTGCTGTGGATGTGGTGGGCTTCCACGGCCAAACTGTCATCCATCGCCCGGACCAAAAACTCACGGTCCAATTGGGCCTGGGCAAAACCATGGCGCAAGCCCTGGGGCTTCCCGTGGTCTATGACATGCGCGCCAATGACGTGGCCCATGGCGGGCAGGGCGCGCCACTGGTTCCGATCTATCATCGCGCCTTGGCTGCAAGCATAACAGAGCGCCCGGTTGTGTTCGTGAATATCGGCGGCGTGTCCAACATCACCGTGGTGGGCGAACAGGGCGAGTTGGTAGCCTTTGATACCGGACCCGGCAACGCATTGCTCGACGATTGGGCGGAAAAACATACCGACATCGCACGCGATGTGGATGGCGCAATGGCCGCAAGGGGAACGGTGGATGTAGCAGCCGTTGAGAAATTCATGGCGGCAGAATTTTTCGCAAAAGCCCCACCCAAATCACTGGACCGAAATAGCTTTGCCGGATTTTCGATCGCAGGTCTCAGCCCTGATGATGGCGCGGCATCGCTTGTCGAAGTCACAACGCGTTCCATTGCCCGCGCAAGCGAATGGTTGCAACAGAAACCCAGGGTTTGGGTCATCTGTGGCGGCGGGCGTCACAATCCGGAAATCATGAAATCACTGGCCCGGAAACTCCACAACGTGAAAACCGCCGAGGATTTCAATTTTGATGGGGACGCCATGGAAGCCGAGGCCTGGGCCTATCTCGCCGTGCGCAGCCTGAAAGGCTTGCCCCTCACATTCCCCGGCACCACCAAAGTTGCCGAACCCGTAACCGGTGGTGTCCTGGCCAAACCGTAGGAGCAGCTCCTCAGACCTCCTGCGAAAGCCTTTTGTCGAGATAGGTCGAGCAAATCTTGGTGAGCTCGTCCTGTTTTCCGTCAAAGAAGTGGTTCGCCCCGGCCACAACCTTGTGCTCGATCACGATGCCCTTCTGCGTCTTCAATTTTGAAACCAGGCTGTGAACGGACTCAGGCGGTGCCACCACATCCTTCTCGCCATTCACGAAAAGCCCAGATGCGGGGCAAGGCGCCAGAAATGAGAAATCATAATGCTTGGCCAGTGGTGCAATCGAGATAAATCCGCCAATCTCCGGCCGCCGCATCAAAAGCTGCATGGAAATCCACGCGCCAAACGAAACGCCTGCAATCCAGCAGGTCTTCGATTCGCGGTTGAATGATTGCAGCCAGTCCAGGGCTGAAGCCGCATCGGAAAGTTCGCCGGCGCCATTTTCAAACAGTCCCTGGCTGCGGCCAACGCCGCGGAAATTGAAACGCAGAACCGAAAATCCGCGGCTCACGAAGGTCTGATACAGCGAATGCACGATGGGGTTATTCATGGTGCCGCCAAAAGCGGGATGCGGATGCAGCAGGATGGCAATCGGCGAACCCGAGGGCTTGGCATGGTGATAGCGCGCTTCAATGCGTCCGGCCGGGCCGTTAAATATGACTTCAGGCATCCCTTGGGGTCCGTTCCATGTTTTTACCCGGATCATGTCCAAGCCACGCAGTAATAGTTGACTCAGTTAGTCGGGTTTTCTATATTCCACTTTAGAATGGTTCAAGAAAGCAATGTTTCCGTCGCCCCATTCAGGTGCACCGCGTTTAACACGGCACTGGGGGCAAAAAGCAAGCTTTTCGTTGTGTGATACGGGAAAAATCGAATGAAAATGAGCACAAAGGGACGATATGCCGTTATGGCAATGATTGATATCGGCCAGCATTCGGCGGGAAACCCGGTGTCGCTCGCTGAAATTGCCGAACGTCAGGACATCAGCCAGGAATATCTCGAGCAGTTGTTCAGCAAGCTGCGGCGCGCTGGCCTCGTCGAAAGTGCGCGCGGGCCAGGCGGTGGTTATAAGCTCTCGCGTGATGCCTGCCAGATTGCCGTGTCCGATGTCATCCTCGCGGTGGATGAGGCTTTGCGGGTTACCCGCTGTTCGGGCGATGCCGTGGATGGCTGTGTCAAAGGCCAGCAGTGTTCCGCCCATGATCTCTGGTCCTCGCTCGGCCGCCAGATGATGCATTTCCTGGGCTCCATCACGCTTGAAGACGTGGTCGAAAAGCGCAACCTCGCGCTTGCCGCATCCATCAAACAGGCCAAGGACCGTTACGTGAGGCCGGACGCGTGAGAACCTATCTCGATCATAACGCCACCAGCCCTTTGCGGCGTAGTGCCAAGGCCGCGATGCTCGCCGCCATGGAGCTGGAAGGCAATGCCTCTTCTGTCCACCGCGAAGGCCGCCTTGCACGCAAGCTCTTGGATGATTCCCGCGAGCACATAGCCCATGCCTTGGGCGTTCTTGCCCCCATGGTCATCTTCACGTCAGGTGGTTCGGAAGCCAACAACATGGCCATCAGAAGCGCTCCCGTTCAGCGCATCCTGGTCTCAGCCATTGAGCACCCCGCCGTGATCGAGGCCGCCAAAGCCATCAGCAAGCCCGCAGAATTCATTCCGGTAACACCCGCTGGCATTGTCGATCTCGATGCCCTCGAAAAAATGCTGGAAGGGCCAACCGCCCTGGTCAGTGTAATGCTGGCCAATAATGAAACCGGCGTGCTTCAGCCCATCCGCGAAATTGCAGCACTGGCCCACAAGCATGGCGCCCTCGTGCACACCGATGCGGTGCAGGGCTTTGGAAAAATGCCGGTAAACTTTGGCCTGCTGGGCGTGGACATGATGACGGTCTCCGCCCACAAGGCAGGCGGACCAACTGGCGTGGGCGCGTTGGTGGTGCGGGATGGCCTCGCAGTTGAGCCACTCATTGTGGGTGGCGGACAGGAACTGCGCCGCAGGGCTGGCACGGAAAATCTCGTGGGCATTGCAGGCTTTGCTGCTGTGGCTCAGGAAAATCTGATCGATTGCAAAGACTTGCGCGATGAAATGGAAGCATCGCTGGACGCGGGTGCCATCTTTGGCAGCACCCGTCCGCGGCTATCCAACACGTCCTGTTTTGCCGCTCACGACTTGAGCGCCGAAATGGCGCTGATGAATCTCGATCTGGATGGCATTGCAGTGTCCTCAGGCGCAGCCTGCTCATCCGGCAAGGTTACCCGCTCACATGTGTTGACAGCCATGGGCGTGTCCCCTGAACTGGCACGCGGTGCCATCCGTATTAGTCTTGGCTGGAACACTACTCCCGAACACATCGAACATTTCATCGCTGTCTGGCGCAAGTTGCGGGCCCGCAACAAGACCAGGACAGCGGCATAGAGAGACATAATGGCAGACCTCGACACCATAGAACTCGTCAAAGATATTGAAGTCGACAAGTATAAATACGGCTTCACCACCGATATTGAGTCAGACTACGCCCCCAAGGGCCTGAATGAAGACATCGTGCGCTTCATCTCCGACAAGAAGGGCGAGCCCGCCTGGATGCTGGAATGGCGCCTGGAAGCCTACCGCCATTGGCTTGAGATGGACGAGCCCACCTGGGCCCGCGTGCATTATCCCAAAATTGATTTTCAGGATCTCTATTATTACGCCGCCCCCAAAAGCATGTCCTCGCCCAAGAGCCTGGATGAAATCGATCCCAAGCTGTTGGAAACCTATGCCAAGCTCGGCATACCTCTCAAGGAACAGGAAATTCTTGCAGGCGTCAGAAAGCAGGGCGAAAAGAGCAAGCTGGATGAAGATGGCAATGAAGTGGTGCCGGGCCGCGTGGCCATTGATGCGGTGTTCGATAGTGTATCCGTCGTCACCACATTCAAGGCTGAACTCGCCAAGGCAGGCGTCATCTTCTGCTCCATTTCGGAAGCACTGCGCGAGCACCCTGAACTTGTGCGGAAATATCTGGGCTCGGTCGTGCCCGCAGGCGACAATTTCTATGCCGCGCTGAACGCAGCGGTGTTCTCCGATGGCTCTTTTGTTTATGTGCCGCCCAACACGCGCTGCCCCATGGAGCTTTCCACCTATTTCCGCATGAATGCCAAAAACACCGGCCAGTTCGAGCGCACCCTCATCATCGCTGACAAGGGCTCCTACGTGTCCTATCTGGAGGGCTGCACCGCACCCATGCGCGAGGAAAGTCAGCTCCATGCCGCCGTTGTCGAATTGATTGCGCTGGACGATGCTGAGATCAAATATTCAACGGTGCAGAACTGGTATCCCGGCGACGCGGAAGGCAAGGGCGGCGTGTATAATTTCGTCACCAAGCGCGGCGATTGCCGCGGCCGTGGCGCCAAGATTTCTTGGACGCAGGTGGAAACTGGCTCCGCCATCACCTGGAAATACCCAAGCTGCATCCTGCGCGGCGATAATTCGCGCGGCGAATTCTATTCCATCGCCATTTCCAATGGCATGCAGCAGGTCGACAGCGGCACCAAGATGATCCATTTGGGCAAGAACACCTCAAGCCGCATCATCTCCAAGGGCATCGCCGCAGGCCGCAGCGACAACACCTATCGCGGACTGGTCTCAGCCCATCGCAAGGCCACCAACGCCCGCAACTTCACGCAGTGTGATTCCCTTCTCATTGGCAACAAATGCGGCGCCCACACCGTGCCCTATATCGAAAGCAAAACCTCCACCGCCCAGTTCGAGCACGAAGCCACCACGTCCAAAATCTCCGACGACCAGATGTTCTACTGCATGTCCCGCGGCCTCACCCAGGAAGAGGCAGTCGCCCTCATCGTAAACGGCTTCGTCCGCGACGTCCTCCAGCAACTCCCCATGGAATTCATGGCGGAGACGCAGAAGTTGATTGGAATAAGTCTGGAAGGGAGCGTGGGATGAATTCTGATTTAGAAAATGTTTGGCGGACATTTGCAGCCAACTTTGAGAACCTGACCGTATATCCCAAAGCCATCAAACTAAATGCTGATGGAAGTATGGAGTTTATTTTAGGCGGATATCCATTCTTAACAATAGTGGAAAGAAGCACAGATTGTTATGTCAGCTATGAGGATTGGCATGGAAAAGAACCGGAACTTAAGAGTCATCCTTGCGTCGAGAAACACGTTCTGGGCGCACTAGAGGTTACGGCGCCGAGCGTTCTTAAAGACGTATCGTTCAATTTGGAGAAAATACAAAAAATGGGAATCATCTAAGTGCTTTCTATTGAAAATCTCGACGTTAAACTCGCCAATGAAGACCACCTCATCGTAAACGGCTTCGTCCGCGACGTCCTCCAGCAACTCCCCATGGAATTCATGGCGGAGACGCAGAAGTTGATTGGAATAAGTCTGGAAGGGAGCGTGGGATGACAAAACCAGTAATTAATCTGTCTGAGGTTCCGCTGCATGATACGGGGGACAAAAAGGGATTCCAGGCAAAGGTCGGCTCTTTTGGCGGTACGATTGGTTCAAAAGGAATTGGCGCCATGTTGCATGTCGTTGAACCCGGAAAAAAGGCCTTCCCATTTCATGCGCATCACCAAATTCACGAACTTTTTCTCATTCTCGAAGGTGAAGGAGAATATCGTTTTGGCAAAGAAACTTTCGCCGTAAAAACCGGCGACGTTCTCGCCGCACCAACGGGCGGCACGGAAGTTGCACACCAAATCATCAATACAGGCCGCAACACAATGAAATATCTGGGCATCTCGACAGTGGCCGATACGGAAGTCGTTGAATATCCGGACTCTGGAAAATTCGCCGTCACCTCACACTTTGATTGGAACACCATGTCTGGCGGCATCCGCCATATTGGGAAACCGGGCACCAGCCTAGACTACTACGATGGCGAGTTATGATGTCCATGACCAACATTGATCACGTCCAACTCCCCATGGAATTCATGACCGAAACGCAGAAGCTGATTGGCATAAGTCTGGAAGGATCAGTTGGATGACATTTCTCCTTTTCCTTCTCCCCTCGAGGGAGAAGGTGGATCGCGCAGCGAGACGGATGAAGGGGCGAGCAAGCTCCGCACCCCTATTAACCCCCTTGGTTGATACTGTCAAAAAACTCTTGATATATAGGTTGATACATGATATGTATAAAGCTATATATTGGAGTGCAAAATGACTGATTTATCAAACAACTTCGAATCTTTGACTCAGGGTATGGTGACAAAATCCGACAAAATCCGCGCGTTGGGTCGCGTTGGTGCTTCTACAGGTGAAATCGCCCGTTTTCTGGGAATTCGCTATCAATTTGCCCGTAACGTGCTTGTTGATGCGGGCTTGCGCGGCATTAAATCCGCCGCACCTGCGTCCAAAAAGCAAAATATCCAGTTGGACACAGTGCCTTCGACAGGTGATAATCATGCTTGGGTGGAAATAGGCAAAGGTGGGGAAGTTGTGTTGCCCCCTCAAATGCTCGCCTCTGCCGGGCTTTCGGCAGGTGAACGCGCTTTTGTTCAGGTTGGCGGCAACGGCCTTGAAGTCCTGTCAAGGCGGGCAGCTTTGGAACGTGCACAAGATATCGTTTCAAAATATGTTCCTCCTGGTGCTTCGGTCGTTGACGACTTCATCGCGGAACGTCGCAGCGAGGCCGCCAGGGAAGACTCACATGCAGCCGGAGCGCCACCAAAATGAACGGAACAACTGTCTTGGATGCTTCGGCCATTCTAGCCGTCGTGCTAAATGAAACAGGGCGCGATGCCGTCATTGCCGTGTCAGGCGTATCGCTGGCGTCATCAGTGAATATCTCGGAAGTGCGGGCAAGGTTGCTTGATTTGGGGCTCTCTCGCCACGAAGTTGATTCAGCCTTGCAGCTCGTCGACATGCAGGAAGTGCCGTTCAACTCACAACACGCAATCACGGCTGCAGAACTCCGACAGGTGACTAGAGCTGCGGGTCTCTCGCTGGGAGACCGCGCCTGCCTGGCCCTGGCCATGCAATTGGGAGGCTTGGCTCTGACCGCAGACAGAATGTGGGCAACAATAAATCTTCCAGTACAGGTGCAATTAATCCGATGAAACCGATTTCAATTTCCCTTCTCCCCCGAGGAAGAAGGTAAGAATAAACAGAAAGTAACGCAATGCTCGAAATTAAAAATCTCCACGTCAAGCTCGCCGATGAAGATCGCGTGATCATCAATGGCCTGAACCTTTCGGTGAAGGCTGGCGAAGTGCATGCCATCATGGGCCCCAACGGCTCTGGCAAGTCCACACTCTCTTATGTGCTGTCCGGCCGCGAAGGCTACGAGGTCACTGAAGGTTCCGTCACATTCAAGGGCGAAGATCTGCTGGCCATGACCCCATCAGACCGCGCCGCCAAGGGCGTGTTTCTCGCCTTTCAATACCCAATCGAAATTCCCGGCGTTGCCACCATGCAATTCCTCAAGGTGGCGTTGAATGCCCAGCGCAAGGCCCGCAGGCAGAAGGAAATGACCACGCCAGACTTCATGCGTTATGTGAAAGAGCGTGCTGCAAAGTTGAACATCGGCCCGGACATGTTGAAGCGCCCGGTGAACGTGGGCTTTTCCGGCGGTGAAAAGAAGCGCGCTGAAATCTTGCAAATGGCGGTGCTGGAACCCTCCCTCTGCATCCTCGATGAAACCGATTCCGGCCTTGATATCGATGCCCTGCGCGTCGTGGCCGATGGCGTCAACGCCTTGCGCTCGCCCGATCGCGCCATGATCGTGATCACCCACTATCAGCGCTTGCTCGATTACATCGTGCCGGATTTTGTGCATGTCCTGTCAAAAGGCCAGATCGTCAAATCCGGTGACAAGTCGCTGGCGCTCGAACTCGAAGCCAACGGCTATGCCGAATATGCAGGGGTTGCCGCGTGAACATTGTCGTCCCAAAAACCGCAGCCGAATTGAATTATGGCATGGCGCTGCCCAATCGCCGCATGGAGGAGTGGCGCTGGACCGATTTGCGCCAGCTCATCAACCAGCCCTATCCGCCCCGCCAAACCATGGAAGCTAAAGCGAAAGATGTGGAACGCCTCATAGCGTCTTCACCCTTCGTCAAGATAGCCGGTGCCCGCATGGTGTTCGTCAATGGCCACCTCGCTCCGCTATATTCCAAACGCCAGAACGACGACGTGGTCCCGCGCGTAAAAAGTGATGAGCCCGTCATCCACATGAATGCAGCCTTCGCAACGGATGGTGCCCATCTCAGAATTTCCGGCACTGTGGATACGCCCATCGAACTCATATTTGTCTCCACCAATGCCAGCCCCCGCACCATTGCCACGCGCAATGTGATTGAAGTGGAGGAGGGCGCATCCGCCACCATCATCGAAACCCATGTGGGCGAAGGCGCTTATCTCGCAAATTCCGTCACTGAAATAAGGCTTGGCGCAAAGGCACGGCTGGACCGTATCAAGGTCGAACGCGAGGCCAAGGACGCAATCCACCTCAGCCACACCCATGTCACCCTTTCCACAAATTCGGTGCTCAATGATTTCACGCTCACCTCGGGGGCCAGGGTAAACCGGCAGAATGGCACGGTGGAATTTGCCGGTGAAAACATCGACGCCAAAATCTCCGGCGCCTATATGCTGGCCGAAAAGCAGCATGCCGACACGTGCCTGGTGATCGACCACCAGCAGCCCCTTTGCACCAGCCGCGAACTTTTCAAATGCGTCATGGATGATCATGCTAGGGGCATTTTCCAAGGCAAGGTCATGGTGCGCAAAGATGCCCAGAAAACCGATGGCAAGCAATCCAGCCACGCGCTGCTCCTCTCCGAAACCGCCGAATTCGACGCCAAGCCCGAACTTGAGATCTTTGCCGATGACGTGGTCTGCGGGCACGGCGCCACCTCAGGCGACCTCAACCACGACCACCTCTTCTACCTCATGTCCCGCGGCATCCCCGAAGCCCAGGCCAAGTCCCTCCTGATCGCAGCCTTCGTCGGCGAAGCCTTCGACCAGATCACCCACGAAGGCATAAGAGAAGCCCTGGTAAAATTCTCCAACACCTGGCTTACCGAACACCGGAGGCAGGGATGAGCCATCGAAACACCCTCTCACTCTTTCGTCATCCCGGCGAAAGCCGGGACCCAATTTTCCGCGTGATGACTCTCCCATCATCGGTCGGACGCACTGACCCTTGGGTCCCGGCTTTCGCCGGGATGACGGGATTAAAAAGTGATGGGGTCAGGCCATGACCTTTTCTCCGGAAAGGCTGCGCGAGATCAGGGCGGACTTCCCCATCCTCTCCCGCAAAGTCTATGGCAAGCCGCTGGTCTATCTCGATAACGCGGCCTCTGCGCAAAAGCCGCAAGTGGTGCTGGATGCCATGATGAAAAGCTATTCCCGGGAATATGCCAACGTGCACCGGGGCCTGCATTATCTCTCGAACACGGCAACGCAAGCCTTCGAGGATGCACGCGAATCCGTCCGCCGCTTTCTCAATGCGGCCTCCAAGGATCAGCTGATCTTCACCCGCAACGCCACCGAAGCCATCAATCTTGTGGCGCAAAGCTTTGGCGGTCTGGTCATAAATGAGGGAGACGAAATCATTCTCTCCATTCTTGAGCACCATTCCAATATCGTGCCTTGGCATTTCCACCGCGAACGCCGCGGCGCCGTGATCAAATGGGCACCGGTGGACGAGGATGGCAACTTTCTGATGGAGGAGTTTGAAAAGCTTCTTTCACCCCGCACCAAAATGATCGCCATCACCCAGATGTCCAATGCATTGGGAACGATTGTCGATGTCAGGGAAATCATCAGGCTCGCCCATGCCCGCGGCATTCCCGTGCTGGTGGATGCAAGCCAGGCCGCCGTTCACATGAAAGTGGATGTGCAGGAGCTGGATGCGGATTTCCTCGTCTTCACCGGCCACAAGACCTATGGCCCCACCGGCATCGGCGTGCTCTATGGCAAGGCCGAGCACCTCAGGCGCATGCCGCCCTATCAGGGTGGTGGTGAAATGATCAATGAGGTCACCACCGAAAGCATCACCTATAACGACCCGCCCCATAGGTTTGAGGCAGGAACCCCCGCCATCGCCGAAGCCATAGGCCTCGGAGCCGCACTGGATTACATGAGCGCCGTGGGCCTCGAAAACATTGCGGCCCATGAGGCAACCCTCAGGGATTACGCCACCCAGCGCCTGTCCGAAATCAACTCGCTCCGCATCTTCGGCCGCGCCAAAAACAAGGGTGCCATCGTTTCCTTCAACATGAACGGGGCGCATGCCCATGACGTGGCAACGGTGATTGACCGGTCAGGCGTGGCCGTGCGCGCTGGCACCCATTGCACCCAGCCGCTGCTCCAGCGCTTTGGCGTCACCGCCACCTGCAGGGCTTCCTTCGCCATGTACAACACGGCGGAAGAGGTTGATATTTTGGCAGAAGCGCTTATTTCTGCACAGAGGATATTCTTGTGATGGACGCTGCAACAACCGATAACGCCCCCAACCCAAGTGCGATACCAGCCGATGAGCTGAACCGCATGACGGATGATATCGTCTCAGCCCTCAAAACCGTCTACGATCCTGAAATTCCCGTGGATATCTATGAGCTTGGCCTCATCTACAAGGTTGATATCGATGATGACCGCAACGTGGCCATCGACATGACCCTGACAGCGCCGGGCTGCCCGGTAGCCGGAGACATGCCGGACTGGGTGGAAAACGCCGTATCCACGGTGCCGGGCGTGGCCAGCGCCAAGGCCACCTTGGTATTCGATCCCCCATGGGATCACAGCCGCATGTCAGATGAAGCCCGCGTTGCGATGAATATGTGGTAAGGTCAAACAATGGCACAGCAGAATCCTCGTCCCCGCCCCAAGGTCATGACCCTCACGGATGCCGCTGCGGCCCGCGTGGCCGATATCATGGGAAAATCCACCGAGCCCGTTGTGGGCCTCCGCATTGGCGTCAAGAATGGCGGCTGTGCCGGCATGGAATACACCATGGAATGGGCCAAGGAGGCCAAGCCCTTCGACGAAGTCGTTGAAGACAAGGGCGTGAAGGTTCTGATCGATCCCAAGGCCATCCTGTTTCTCCTCGGCACGGAAATGGATTTCCAGTCCAGCGCGTTGAAATCGGGCTTCACCTTCAACAACCCCAATCAAACCTCAGCCTGCGGCTGCGGCGAAAGCGTGCAGCTCACGCCAGCAGTAGCCCAGGCGTGACCGTCAGCGCCAGCTTTCGCGATTTCATTATTGAGCAAATGGGAAATTTCGGTCCCGTCACGGTGCGCAACATGTTCGGTGGCGCGGGCGTCTACCGTGACGGCGTGATGTTCGCGCTTCTCAATGACGAAGCGGTCTACCTCAAGACTGATGCAGCCACGAAGCCGGCTTTTGAGAAAGAAGATCTGCCGCCCTTCACCTATGGCAAGGATGGCATGAAAATGGAAATCTCCTATTACCGCGTTCCCGAGCGCTGCCTCGATGACCGTGAAGAAATGGCCACCTGGTGCCGCAACGCCTATGACGTGGCCCTCAAGGCCGCCGTCAGGAAGAAGCCGAAGAAGCTCCCTTAAATTACGCTGGCTTTTTCCTCCATTTGTGCCATTCAAAGTGCTTTGGATTTGGGTTTTTCAACCATGGCGCTGTCTAAGGCCGACCGGCAGATATTCAATCTGCGCTGGAAAAGAAGCAAGCGAGATTTGCTGGAACCGCTCCGCGTCATCTATGGCAACAATTCGGCCTTCGAAATCAAATTGAAATCCCTGCTGCTCAGCCGTTGGTCAGAGCGCCCGCCCGAACTCAAAAACCTCGATCTCGAGCGCGATCTCAATCCCGAATGGTTTCTGTCGGAAAACATGGTGGGCTATGTATTCTATGTTGATCGTTTTGCCGGAAATCTCCAGGGCGTTGCCGCCCACATCGATTATCTCAAAAGCCTTGGCGTAACCTATGTGCATTTCATGCCCTGCCTCAAGCCGCGCCAAGGCGCCAATGACGGCGGATATTCAGTCATGGATTACCGCGCCATCAACCCGGCGCTGGGAACCATGGCGGAGTTCGCAAGCCTTGCCGCAACGCTTCGGCACAGCGGCATCAGCCTGTGCATCGACCTTGTGCTGAACCACACGGCCAAGGAACATGAATGGGCGGAGCAGGCGCGGGCCGGTGATCCCCGATACCAGGCTTACTACCATATGTTCGACACTGAGGCGCAAACCCTGGAATATGAAAAAACCCTCGTCGAAGTGTTCCCGAATGATGCGCCCGGAAACTTCACCTGGTATCCGGACCTCAAGAAATACGTCTGGACCACCTTCAACGAACACCAGTGGGATTTGAACTGGGCCAACCCGCAAGTCTTTCTCGAAATCATTGACATCATGCTGTACCTCGCAAACCACGGCGTGGATAGCCTCAGGCTCGATGCCGTGGCTTTCATGTGGAAACAGCTGGGCACCAATTGCCAGAATTTGCCACAGGTGCATGATCTGCTGCAGGCCTTGCGCGCCGCCACGCGCGTGGCAGCTCCCGCTCTCATCCACAAGGCGGAGGCCATCGCGGCACCGCGCGATCTCGTGCCATATCTTGGTGTGGGCAAGCATCGGGGCAGGGAGGCTAATCTCGCCTATCACAACAATCTCATGGTGCATTACTGGTCATCCCTAGCATCGCGCCAGACGGCACTCATGACTCACACGCTGAAATCCCATTTCCCTGAAAATTTCCGCAATGCCTGCTGGGCCACATATATCCGTTGCCATGATGACATCGGCTGGGCCGTCACGGATGAGGATGGCGCGGCAATTCCGCATCTCTCCGCGCCTGGCCACCGCAAGTTTTTGGCCGATTTTTATTCCGGCCAATACCCCGGATCCTTCGCGCGCGGCGGCATTTTTCAGGAAAACCCCGAAACCGGAGACCGGCGCAACAGCGGCACCTTCGCAAGCCTTGCTGGCCTGGAGGCTGCAACAACAGAAGCAGAACGTGCAACCGCCATAAGTCGCATTTTCATGGGTGTGGCCCTCATGGCGTCTTTCGGCGGCCTGCCGTTGCACTACATGGGCGACGAGATAGGCCTCACCAATGACCACGGTTTCAAGCGCGATCCCGCCCACGCCCCCGATAACCGCTGGATGCACCGTCCCCCCATGCAATGGTCCAAGCTTTCCGCCACACAAGAGAAAATCCTCGAAGGCACGAAACACATCATGGCGAGCCGCAAGGCCACGCCCCAACTCGCAGCCCAAAACCCCACCCGCATCGTGGAAACCAAAAACCCCCATCTCTTCGCCTTCCTCCGCCTGGGCGATGAAGGCAATCTGCTGGCAGTTTTCAACTTCACTGACACAGCTCAAAGCATCGAGACTGCCTTCGTACATGCCATGGGAATCACAAACCTCGTAGACGTGCTCTCAGGAAACTCACCCACCGCCAGCAACAGCACCATCAACATCCCCGCCTACACCGCAATGTGGCTCGTATGAAATCACCAACCAATATTCGCCACCCCGTTGAAAAACGGGGCCCAATTCTCCGCGTGATGACTCCCAGATCATCGGTCGGACTCGTGAACGCTCAAGTCTCGGATTTCGCCGAGATGACGAAATAGGGGGTGTACGGATGATTAATAGTTGCCGCCCGGCGCAACTACTTCCGCATCAGGAACGCGGGCATGTTTCCAGAGTGAAAACCGCCATCGTCGGGCGCGTCCTCAAGATTGCGGGCGGGCCTCGGCCTGCTGGGTTCCAAGGCGCGCACGGGTTTTTCAGCGTGAATCCTGGCCACAGGTGCAGGCTGTTCCTTCCGCGGCGCAGCAGCACGCGGTGCAAGCGCAGCCTTTGGCGCGGCAGCAGCAGAGCGCGGGCCCCTGCGTTCCTTCACGACAGGCGCTTCATCTTCCACGGTGCCAATATCGAAGTAAGGAATATCCTTCTTGATCAGGGCTTCGATCGCATTGAGATGCTTGGCTTCTTCACGCGTCACCATGGTGAAGGCATGGCCCTCGCGGCCGGCGCGTCCCGTGCGGCCCACGCGGTGGACATAATCTTCCGCATGAATGGGCACGTCGAAATTGAACACATGGCTCACTTCCGGAATATCCAGCCCACGCGCTGCCACATCCGATGCGATGAGATAGGTCACCTCATTGTTGCGGAACGCCGCCAGCATCTTGAGCCGCGCGGATTGGTCCATGTCGCCATGCAAGGCGCCAGCGCTGAAGCCATGCTTCGTCAATGATTTTTCAAGCAGCGCCACCGTCGTCTTGCGGTTGGCGAAAACGATGCCGTTCTTCACATTGGTCTGTGTACGGAGCAGGTTGCGCAGCGCATCGCGTTTCTGCGTGGCGTCATGCGGAACCTTCACCAGGAATTGTTCGATGGAGGCAGCCGTGGAACTGGGGGCGCTCGCCTCGATGCGCTCGGGGTTGTGCAGGAACTGCGTGGTGAGCCGCTGGATTTCCGGCGGCATGGTGGCGGAGAAAAACATCGTCTGCCGCGTGAACGGCAGGAGCTTGCAGATTTTTTCAATGTCGGGAATGAACCCCATGTCGAGCATGCGGTCAGCCTCGTCGATCACCAGCATCTCAATGCCGGTGAGCAGCAGTCCGCCGCGTTCCATGTGATCGAGCAGCCGTCCAGGCGTTGCAATCACCACATCTGCGCCGCGATTGATCTTGGCAGCCTGCGGCTCGAAGGCCACCCCGCCGATCAGCAGCGCTACGGTAAGCTTGTGCTGCGCGCCCAGGGTTTCAAAGGCTTCCTGAACCTGTGCGGCAAGTTCGCGCGTGGGCTCCAGAATGAGCGAGCGCGGCATGCGCGCTTTCGCCCGGCCCTTTTCGAGAAGCGTGAGCATGGGCAAAACGAAGGCTGCGGTCTTGCCGGAGCCTGTCTGTGCCAGCCCCAGCACATCTTTGCGCTGCAGGGCATGCGGTATGGCCTGTGCCTGAATGGCGGTGGGCGTGGTATAACCAGCAGCCGTAATGGCTTCCAGTACTTTGGGACTAAGCCCGAGGTCGTTGAAATTCATGTGTTATAGAAAAACCGTTCTGGCGATTGAGAAATCTGAAGGGTCGCGCCCGGGGAACTTCGCCAAAACCGGAGGGCGCGCATATTCCAACGGAAAATAGGGCTTTTGCCCTGAAAGTCAAATGACTAACGCGAAATGCGTCAATAAATCTGCTTTTTGGAAGGATAAAACGCGCACGCATCGCAATTTGCCGTGAGCCACCTTCGTGTGGCCGGTTTTTGCCTGCTCACCGCATCAAACTTACCATTGAAGCGGCGCGGCAAATCGTTAACATTGCACCCATGTCAACCTTGACCATATTGCCTTCCGTTGAAACGCCAAATCTTGTGGTGCGGGAAATGGCTTTGCGTGATGCGAAGGCATTGGCGGGTTTCATGACGCAGCAGCGCTATCAGCGTTACACGGCCCTTCGCCTGCGCAGCGAAGCGGAGGTTTCCGCCTTTGTGGCCCGCACCGTTGCGCGCCAGGGCGATGAACGCCGCAATGTGTTTCACCTCACCGCCGAAGAACGATCTTCGGCCGAAGCCATTGGCGATGGCTTCATGATCTGCCAGAAAGACCATGTGATTGAGGTGGGCTGGGGCGTGCATCCCGCCATGTGGTCCATGGGCATCGGCAAGGAAATCGGCCAGGTGTTGCTGGGCCTGGCCTTCGAGCGCCTTCATGCCAAACGCGTGTGGTGCAAGGTCATGACGGTCAACAAGCCATCAGCCAAGCTCGCAGCCGCCATCGGAATGCTGCACGAAAAAACCGTGGGCGGCTATGCGGTGGGCGATGGCCGGATAGAAAACCTGTCGATCTACGCCCTGGAACAGGCCGCCTATTTTGACCGCAGTTACTGAGGGAACTCCTATGTCCAGACCTGTAACACCACTCCGCGCCCGCCTTGAGGGTGGTGGCACACCGCTGATGCAGAATTGGTATCTCAAATCCGAAACCGGCCCCTTGAAAGACGTGCTGTTGGGACCCGCTGAAAGCTTCCGCTGGATGGGGCTGGAAAACGCGCAATGGTCCTCGCTGGTGCGCGATACGCTGCGCAAGGGCTACAAGTTCGACAAGCAGGTGGCCATGCGCCAGCACCGCGAGATGGTCGATGCCTATACGGAAGCGGGCGTCAAAACCCATTTCCTGCCGCTGGATATGAACAACCCCTATCAGGTCTATGCGCGTGACAGTTCCTTCATGTCGCCCTTTGGCGCGGTCATCTGCCAGCTGGCCAACCCGCGCCGTCGCGGGGAATACGCAGCCGTTCTGCGCTTCTATCTCGAAAATGAGATACCGATCTACGACATGATCTCAGCCGGAAATTTTGAAGGCGGCGATTTCAATATCATCAGGCCCGGTGTGGCGCTTGTGGGCTACACCGATCATCGTTCGGAGGAAGTGGCGGCGCGCCAGGCAGCGGAATGGTTCATCAAGGAAGGCTGGGAAATCAAGTTTGCACCCATTTACCAGTTCTATGTCCACATTGATCTCATGGTCTGCATGCTGAATGAACATTGCGCCGCCGTGTGCCTGGAAACCACCGAAGACGACATCATCCAGTGGCTCAAATCCAAAAAAATCGAGATCATTCCGGCCTCCTTCAAGGAAACCATGGCGCTGGGCTGCAATGTAGTGGCACTGGGCAATGATGCCGTGCTATCCACCCGTTCAGCCACGGGGTTGAACGCGAATATGCGGGCGGCGGGCTTCAAGGTATATGATCCTGAAATGAGCATGTTCATTCAAGCCGGTGGTGGCGTTCACTGCATGTGTCAGCCGCTGCGCCGTGAAGCCGCTTAAGGTCACCGTCGTAGGCGCAGGTCCTGCAGGTCTCATGGCGGCGGAAGTGCTGGGCAGGGGCGGTGCCGAAGTTGTCATCCGCGATCATATGCCAGCGCCCGCGCGCAAGTTCCTGCTGGCGGGCAGGGGCGGGCTCAACCTCACCCATAGCGAATCCCTCGAAGCCATGCTGCCGCGTTATGGCGAGGCGAAGGATTTCCTCGAACCTGCCTTGCGTGCCTTTCCGCCGGAAGCTCTTATTGCCTGGTGCAATGAACTTGGCATCGAAACTTTTGTGGGCTCATCCGGCCGCGTCTTTCCCAAGCAGATGAAAGCCTCGCCCTTGTTGCGCGCCTGGTTGAAACGCCTGGCCGAACTGGGGGTCACGCTGAACCCACGCGATCGCTGGGAAGGCTTTGATGGCACGCCCACAATCCTTGCCATGGGTGGCGCCAGCTGGCCGCATCTCGGATCTGACGCAGCGTGGGTGCCGGTGCTGCGCGCCGCAGGAATCCGAGTGAATGGCTTCAAACCTGCAAACAGCCGCTTTCTCGTTAACTGGACACCGCTGTTCCGTGACCGTTTTGCGGGCACGCCCATCAAGAACGTGGGCCTCACCTATGCCAACAACAAGGTGCGCGGCGAATTGATGATTTCGAAAGAAGGAATAGAAGGCGGTGCCGTCTATGCCCTGTCGCGCTTCATGCGCGAGGCACCGGGCGAACCCTTGCAGATCGATCTGCGCCCCGATGTTTCGCTTCCATCCCTCACCGAAAAAATGACCAAGCCCCGGGGCAAGGAAAGTCTTTCCAATTATCTCCGCAAAACCGCAGGCCTGCCACCCGTGGCGATTTCCCTGCTGCATGAAACCGGAACCCCCATTTCGGCCGAAGGCATCAAGGACGTGGCCGTGAAAATCTTGCGCCCCGCCGGCATTGCGCGTGCCATCTCATCAGCCGGTGGTATCGCGCTTACCGAGCTGGACGACAACTTCCAGTTGACTAAAATCAAGGGTTGCTATGCCGTGGGAGAGATGCTGGACTGGGAAGCACCAACTGGTGGCTATCTCTTGCAGGCCTGTTTCTCAACGTCCGTTGCAGCAGCCAGGCATTTATTACTAACAAATCCTACCGCAAGGTTGCCATAATTGGGAGTCAAATAGTCCTATTGTTGTTTGGGGAAACATTGTCATGCGTATATATCCCGTCTTAGCCTTCACGTTACTTTTGTCATCTTCCGCGGCCTTTGCAGATGCGAAATCCTATTGCGAGCAAACCGCCACAGAATTTGCCAATGGCCAAACCTCCGACGTCGATCAATGGCAAACAAAATTCCGCAGCGCCGTTTCTGATTGCATGGCCCAATACGAACCGCCGAATGATGCTACCACGACAGCATCGACAGATCCGGTAGTCGAAACCCCTGCAGCGCCGCTTCCGCCCAAGAAAAAGAAGAAGCAGGCCGCCGTCAAACAGGATATTCCCGCCGAACCGATACCCGTGGCAGAAAAGCCCGAAGTGAAGAAAAAACCAGCGGAAGGCTCTGCCGAGTGGGTGCAATATTGCGATAGCAAATACACCTCCTTCAACAAGGAAACCGGCACCTACAAGTCCTGGAAAGGCATCACCCGCAAATGCCGCGTTACCAGCAAAGGGTAAGATCACGTCCCTTGTGACAGAAGGCGGCGGTATTCGTTTTCCGCCACACCGTAAGAACCACCGATCAGCTTCTCAAGCGCGGAATGATCAAGAATGGCTATCCGCCCCCGCGTGGTGCGTATTGTCTTTTTCATTTCCAGTTTGCTGAGCGCCTCGCTTACCCCCGCCCGTCGCACGCCAAGCATATTCGAAAGAAACTCATGGGTGATGGCAAACTCTGGTCCATCCATCCTGTCGCGGTACATGACCAGCCAGCGCGCCAATCTCTGCGGTATGGTATTGTGACTATTGACCAACGCTGTCTGCGCGATTTGCACCATGACCACTTGAATAAACTTGAGCAGCGTCGCTGAAAGACTAGGGCTTTTCCGCACCGCCTCCTGCAAAGCCGAGGCTGCAATGCGCAGCCCGCGCCCTTGCATTTGAACAACGGATTGAAACGGTGAACTTCCTGCATGCAGCGGGATTGCCCAGCCAATATAGCCCTCGCGGCCAACAATACCGGCTTCTGCCTTTGTCGCTGCCGCTGACTCAGCAATGATAGAGCAAATGCCAGCCGTAGGAAAATACGCAAACTCTAATTTCTCGCGGGGCTGATGGAGGATTTCTCCCAAATTCAGGTCCACCCATTCCAGCGCGGGTTTTAACAACAGGAAATCGGATTCTGACAATCCCGCAAGAAGATTATTGGCAATGGCCGCGCGCTGTGTGTCCATGAGCTTTGGTCGGTTTGGGGCGCGAGCGTCATGCCTCTCAGCCGTTTGCGCCCTGATGCTAGCAAACGATATGTTCAACTTAGCACACATTGCTTAGCTTGTGTACGAATTCGCACATTCGCAGTTGAAAATGTACGATGTGGTACTGACTGTTTCATATTTTGAATAGGTAGGATTAAACACTCCGGTAAGTTTGTCACATATGAGAGGTCATCATATGAAAAGTCAGTTTACCAGCGAGTACACGTTTGATCTTATCGATAGTGGCGTTTACCCACCAGAACAAGTGGCCGCCATGGTCCGGGTTTTCTGCAAAATCAAAGCTGCATGTGAAATTCCATCAACGGAAAACGAGAAACTCGAATGTCTCGCCCTGGTCATTCTGCGCAGCTTCAAAAACGGCTACAGCGAAAAAATTGTATCTGCAATCGCACTCCAGGCGCTGAAGAACTATTGCTAGGCACCGCCTGAAATAATCTCCGCCCCCCGCCAGCCCACCATCATGCTGGGCGCATTGGTATTGCCCGCAATCAGGCTGGGAAAAACCGAAGCATCGCACACCCGCAAATTCTCTGTCCCATGAACCCGCAGCTTGGAATCCACCACCGAACTGGCAGGGGTAGGCCCCATGCGGCATGTGCAGGAGGGGTGATAAACCGTGCCGCTGCGCTGCCTGAAATCGGCAATCAAGTCTTCGTCGCTAACACAATGCGGACCCGGCCGCAGTTCTTCCGCAATCAATTCCGCCAACGGCTTTTGCGCTGCAACCCTGCGAATGAACTTCACCGCGTCCAGCATTTCAGCAACGTCTTCCGGCGTCCCATATGCATTGGCCACAATGCGCGGGTGCTGCATGGGATCGGCGGAAGCAATTTCGATGAAACCCCGGCTCGATGGCCTGCAATTGGAAAGCCCCAGCGAGAACCCGGAAAATGGATCAGGTGACAGCACGGGCCGCTCACCCGCGCGTGGCAGAAGCGTCGAGAAGGCCTGCATGTAAAGCTGCATATTGGGCAGTTTATGCGAAGCCGATGTGCGGAAAAACCCGCCGCCCTGGTTCACGCTCAAGCTCAGCGGCCCGCGCTGCGCCAGCAGATAGCGCAATCCCACCCGCAGTTTCCCCCACCACGGCCCAAGCTCATCATTCAGGGTGCGAACCTTCATGCGGTAAGTGTAATTCAACCCCACATGATCCTGCATGTGGCGCCCGACATTGGCATTTTCCTGGCGCACAGGAATTCCGTGGGTCCGCAAAACCTCCGCCGGACCAATCCCCGAGAGCTGCAAGAGTTGCACCGAGTTGATGGCACCCGCCGACACAATGACTTCACGCCCGGCCTGCACCGTCATCATTTTCCCGCGATGCAGATATTCAACGCCGGTAGCACAGCGTCCTTCAAAAACCACGCGGCAGACATGCGCCTGCGTGAGAACTGTTACATTCCGCCGCTTCATGGCCGGGCGCAGAAAGGCGCGCGCGGCAGACATGCGCCTGCCATTTTTCATCGTGAATTCATAACAGCCCACGCCTTCCTGCGTTGCCCCATTGAAATCCGGATTTTCAGGAAGTCCTGCAGCAACGCCAGCCTTCACGAAAGGATCATACAATGCGTGAAAATCATTGGCGCCTGAGCGGATATGCAATGGCCCGCCCACGCCGCGAAGGTCATTGCCTCCGCCTTCACGGTCCTCCATGGCGCGGTAGCAGCGCAACACCTCGTCCCAGCCCCAGCCTGCATTGCCTGCCGCTGCCCAGCTCTCATAATCCTCGCGCGGTCCCCTGATATAGACCATGGCGTTGATCGAGCTTGAACCCCCCAGAAGTTTCCCGCGCGGCCAGTGGTCCCGCTGGCCGTTCAGGCCGGGATCCGCCTCAGCCGCATAACACCAGTTGACCTTCGGATCATAAAACGTCTTGCCATATCCCAGCGGCATGTGAACATAGAAACGCCGGTCCGAGCCACCCGCTTCCAGCACCAGAACACTGTGCCGCCCGTTGGCGGAAAGCCGCTCGGCCAGCACGCAACCGGCGGAACCGGCACCTATAATGACGTAATCGAATTTCATGTCCGAACCATCCCTGTGATAGGACATAGCAAAGACGGAGGAACAAACCCATGAAGATAAGCGACCTGAAAGTGTTCATAGTCGGCAATCCGCCGCCCAGCTGGGGCGGGCGCTACTTTACCTTTGTAAAATTGACCACCGACAATGGCATCACAGGCATTGGCGAATGCTATTGCGATACGTTCGGCCCCAAGGCCATGACCGCCATGATCGAGGATACATTTGGCCGCTATGTCGAGGGCATGGATCCCTTTCACATCGAAGCCCTCTGGCGCAAGGTCTATGGCTCGGGCTACACTTTGCGCCCCGACGTTTCCCTCATGGCCGTCCTTTCCGGCATCGAAATCGCCCTCTGGGACATCATCGGAAAATCCGTGGGCAAGCCAGTTTATGAATTATTGGGCGGCCGCGTCCATGAAAAGCTGCGATCCTACACCTACATCTATCCCGACGACAGCAACGGCCAGGATTCCACCATTTTCTGGAATGCCGAACAATCCGCCGAACGCGCCGCGCACTATGTGAGCCAGGGCTTCACTGGCATAAAATTCGATCCTGCAGCTCCATATTCCAGTTTCGATCCCCGCCAGCCCTCGCTTGAATCCATGGCGCTCTGCGCCAAATTCTGCAAGCTCATCCGCGAAGCCGTGGGCAACAAGGCCGATCTCCTGTTTGGAACTCACGGCCAGTTCACGACGGCTGGCGCCATCCGCTTTGCCAGGCATATCGAACCCTATGATCCCCTTTGGTTCGAAGAGCCGGTGCCGCCGGAAAAGCCGGAAGAAATGGCCATCGTCGCAAGGGCAACCTCCATTCCCGTGGCCACTGGCGAACGCCTCACCACCAAATATGAATTCGCCCGTGTTCTGGAATGCCGCGCCGCTTCAATCCTGCAAATGGCGCTGGGCCGGGTAGGGGGCATATGGGAAGCCAAGAAAATCGCCGGCATGGCGGAAACCTGTTACGCCCAGATAGCGCCTCATCTCTATGCAGGCCCCATTGAAGCGGCAGCCAATATCCACTTCGCCGCCTCGCTGCCAAATTTCCTCATCCTCGAAAGCATTGAAACCTTTGGCGGCTTCTATGCCAAGCTTTTGAAAAAACCCATCCGCTGGGAGCAGGGCTATGTCATCCCACCCACCGACCCCGGCCTCGGCGTGGAGCTCAACGAAGAAGTAGCCTTGGCCCACCCCTACACCGGCAACCAGCTCCATCTCGAAATGACCAATGTTCCGGTACAATAAATCATGGTGAGCAACCCAATGAAATATGGCTACATCGGTCTGGGCAACCTCGGCGGTCATCTCGCTGCCAGTCTCCTGCGCAACGGTTTTGATCTCACGGTGCATGACGTCAATAAGTCACTTGCCGAACGCCATCTCGCAGCCGGTGCGAAATGGGCACAATCACCGGAAGCGCTGGCCCGCGAGGTGGATTGCGTCATTACCTGCCTGCCTTCGCCTGGCATTTCCGAAAAAGTTCTCCTGCAATTTCTGGAAGGCCTGAAACCCGGTGCCACCTGGATTGAAATGTCCACCCTTGGCCGCGATGAAATCCAGCGGCTGGCAAAACGCGCTGAAGCAAAAGGCGTTCGCGCCATGGAATGCCCTGTCACAGGCGGCGTGCATCTCGCAGCTCAGGGCAAGATTACGGTTCTCGCGGGCGGCGACCTCGATCTCTTCACGCTCCATCAGCCCGCGTTGGGGGCCATGGGCGGCCAGATCTTTCACATGGGACCCTTGGGCTCTGCCGCCATCATCAAAGTCATCACCAACATGCTGGCCTTCATCCATCTCGTGGCCGATGGCGAAGCGCTGATGCTAGCCAAACGCGGCGGTCTCGACCTCGCGCAAAGCTGGGCTGCCATCAAGGCAAGCTCCGGCACCAGTTTTGTGCACGAAACCGAAGGCCAGCTCATTCTCAACGGCAGCTACGACATAGCCTTCACCATGGACCTCGCCCTCAAGGACTTAGGGTTCGCCATGAATTTCGGCCGTGAATTCGGCGTGTCCCTCGATCTTGCCTCGCTCACGAACGAAACTTTCCTCAAGGGAAAACAGGCCTATGGCGGTGCCGCGCAATCCACGCAAATCGTGAAACTTTTAGAGGATGAACTCGCCACCGACCTTCGCGCGCCCGGTTTCCCCGCCCGTCTAGAATAGCCAAAATGAGGGCATTTGGCCAAATTTCACCACCTTCTTGCCATCCTGGTGGGGATTTGCGGGCCTGTTTTTCCACCTAGCCACTGCCCAACGGAACAAAACGGCAGCAACGCCGTTTATTGCATGATGATACGATCTCGTGCATGATCGGAGAGCTTTTCCCTGTTTTATTGAAGAGGAATACAACATGTTGAAACAAAAACTTTTTGCAACCGCTCTTATCGGTCTCACCGCCCTGGGAACACTTTCCGTCCCGTCCCAGGCCCGCAACAGCCGCGGCTATTGCGACGCCTATGCAAGTGATTATGCCGATGACCGCGTAAGCCGTCGTGCCCCGGGTAATGTTGTAGGCGGTGCCGCTGTCGGCGCACTTCTCGGCGTTGGCGTGGGTGCCGTGGTAGGTGGTCACCATGCCGTGCGCAATGGCGCGCTGATTGGCGCCGGTTCCGGTGCGGTAGTAGGCGGCATTAATGGCAGCGGCAAGTGGCAGAAATATTATAACCGCGCTTATTCGAAATGCCGCAGCTACTGATCCAAGAATATGATAGAGAAGGGGCCGGAGAATTTTCCGGCCCTTTTCTTTTGGAAAACGCCCATGTTCCAGAACACCTACACCAGCCTCCCGCAAATCCTGTTCACGTCAGCAAGCCCTGAAACTGTCGCAGCACCTCAAATGATTGCGGCCAATGATGCATTGGCAAAAGATTTGGGCCTTCCCGCTGGCTGGCTTCAATCCCCGGAAGCCCTGCAGGCACTTTCCGGCAATGCTCCGCTTCCCGATACAGCACCCATCGCCATGGCCTATGCCGGCCATCAGTTCGGCCACTGGGTTCCAAGCCTCGGCGATGGCCGCGCCATTCTGGCAGGCGAAATCACAGCGCCAGGCGGCCAGCGTTACGATCTGCATCTCAAAGGGGCAGGGCGCACGCCCTATTCGCGCAATGGCGATGGCCGCGCAACGCTGGGCGCCATGCTGCGGGAATATGTGGTGAGCGAAGCCATGCATGCCCTGGGCATTCCCACCACGCGTTCGCTGGCAGTGGTGGCCACCGGTGAGAATGTCATGCGCGAAGCGCTGCTGCCCGGTGCCGTGCTCACCCGTGTCGCCAAAAGTCACGTGCGCGTGGGAACGTTTCAATATCTCTCGGCCCGAAGCGAAAATGCCGCCATGCGGGCACTCGCCGCTCATGAAATCACCCGCAATTTTCCAGGCGCACCCCAGGGCGAGGAAAAATACCTCTGGTTCCTCGCTCAGGTCATCGCGCGCCAGGCACCTCTGATTGCCCGATGGATGAATGTGGGCTTCATCCACGGCGTGATGAACACCGACAATATGTCCGTATGCGGAGAAACCATCGATTATGGCCCCTGCGCCTTCATGGACGCATTCCACCCACAGAAAACCTTCAGCTCCATCGACCAGTTCGGCCGCTATGCCTGGGACAAGCAGCCCGTCATCGCCTTGTGGAATCTCACGCGCCTCGCCGAAGCCATGCTGCCGCTGTTCCACGAAGACAGGGAACAGGCGATCACGCTTGCCGAAACCCAACTCCAGCACTTCATGCCCGCCTTCGAACATGCCTTCGAATCCGGCATGTCCAAAAAACTCGGACTTCTCACGCCACGTGAAGGCGACACCCAGTTCATCACACAAACCCTGCAGCACATGGTGGATGCAGGCGCAGACTTCACCCAGTTCTTCTCAACTCTCACAGAAATTGCCAGTGGAGAACGACCCGCTCCACCAGACAACTGGTTCACCCTCTGGCAAGCCCGCATCGCTTTGGATGATGGTAGCGCTACAATGCGCCTCCAAACCATGCGCTCGGCCAACCCCCTCTACATCCCCCGCAACCACCGCATCGAACAGGCAATCCAGGCTGCCAATACAGGAGACCTGCAACCCTTCCACCGTCTCGTGCAGGTGGTCACCAATCCCCACACGCCACAGCCCGGTAATGATGACTATGCCGCCGCCCCTGCCATCGAAGAGGTCGTGCATCAGACTTTCTGTGGAACCTGAGCGCCCTAATTCCCCGGCACAATCATCGGGTGGAACGAGAAAACATCCCGGCTAGCTGCATCCACCGAAACCTTGATCCAATGCACATTCGGGCTGCCGAAGGTCTGCACGCGCGTGAGGTTGGGAATGAGCGAGGTGTAACTGGCCAGCGGCTTGTCGATCTTGAAGAAATGCGTATCGCCGTGAACGATCACAACCTGGCCGGTGAAAGCCTTGGTTTCTTCCATGAGCTTGTCCAGAAAATTCGCATAGCCATCGTTCTTGGGCAGGCGGCTCTCATCATCTTCTTCGGTTTCTGGAACGTCAAAACCTGGATCGCCTTGGAAAACGATCATGATGCCAGGTGCTTTGGCGGCAGACGCCGCGGCAAAGGCATCATGCATCCAGCTGATATTGGCGGCATCGCGCGCGGCAAATTCCGCATTGTCGGCTTCACATTGCGCTGGCGTGCGTGCACTCTTTTTCGCGCAGGCCTCGTCACCATTCACCTTGTTGTTGTTGGAACCCGAAACATTCAGTCCCACAAACATCACGCCGCCCTTCATGAAACGGATATTCTCCGCAAATTTTTCGGTGGGCTTGCCTTGGCGCTCCAGCGGCATGGTGGCAGCACCAAAGCTGTCAGCTTTCGCGGTCATCACCTTGCGCAGGTGATCAAGACGTTCAAGATTGTCATAACCGCCATTGTTGGTGCGGTGGCAATCCGTCCATTCATTGTCACCAGGCAGATATACCGCCGGCATCTTGAGGGAGTTCAGCGTAGAGATGGCAGTATCATAAACCTCATCGCTGCATTTCGAGCTGCCGTCCTTGATGTCGCCATCGAAGATGGAAAACACGATGTCAGATGCATTCATGTCAGCAACAAGCGCCGCCATTTTCGGCGCATCATTGGCCTTGGCATAAGGCAT
>JANMAE010000141.1:0-3423 GCA_031359445.1 Hyphomicrobiales bacterium
GCTGGGAAATTTCGTCCTCGGCCCCAGCCACGTCCTCCCCACCGGAGGCTGGGCCAGAACCTTTTCCGCCTTGTCCGTGCACGACTTCCTGAAACGAACCTCCGTCGTGGAAGTAACACCCGCCGCCTATGGCGAGTTGGCAAAACACGCCGCTGTGATAGCAAACTACGAAGGCTTCGACGCGCACGCCAATGCAGTGGGCGAATTGCGGAAGAAGCTGTTGGGAAATTGAAAGCAAAAGCCGATTTTCATAGGGATGACGAATGATGGGTGGGTTTGGAAACTCTTTGGTGCAGCACCCGCGCCCGCAATAGATGATCCAGCGAAATTTCTCCGGCACCATACTTGATGAGCATGAGCAGGGCCACGGCCCATAAGCCATGCATCACATAAAATTCGGGATAGACGAAAATTTCAATGACAAGGGTCATGCCCAGGAGTGCAAGTGCTGCAAAGCGCGTGGCTAATCCGGCAAACAGCAACAGCGGCATGGTAAGTTCCAGGGTTGCTGCCATGTAGGCCGCAAGCCAGGGTGCCAGCACAGGCAGTTGATACTCTTCAGCGAACAGGGAAATGGCGGCATCTGTCACATGGAAGCCTTCCACCTTGGTGAGGCCAGAGAGGAAGAAGGTGAGGCCAATCACCAGCCGCGCCAGCAGCGCAATGAATGACTGCGGAATGCGCTCCATCCAGCCAATGATTGCATCAATGATGGTCACGACCTGATTCCTTTCACTACGCGCGCTTGCATCAGGCCGGAGAGATTGACCGCCAAATCGAAATCCGGGCAGACTTCCACGGCCGCTGCGGCCGCTTCTCCCAGCATTGCGCCCTGCTGCAATGAGGTGAGAAAGTCTGCGGCACCCGCTGGCAGACAGCGCACTTCCACATCGAGATACGGGCGCACGATCAATGCATCTTCGCCAATATTCATATCGACAGCTTCAACCTCAGCGTCGTCCGTGTTGGTGCGCCAGATCGCAACGATGGGATGGCGGGACTGCACGATGGCAAATGACGGCAGCATGTCGAAGCGCGAACCGGGGTCAACGGCGGAAAATTCTGCCGACGCCAGGGGCGCTGCATCTGCCGCGTGGTAAGCCTGCCAATAAGCCGACTCCAGGTGCGCGACGTCAGCGAGATATGGCAGCGACTGGGCTGGCGCAAATGCCGCGATGAAATCCGGAAAGCTTTTGCCATAGTCAATCAGCACGGGCGATTTTGGAAGGTTCTTAAGCGCAAAAATTCCAGCCATGGCCGAGAAAAATTCTTCCCCTACCAGCCGCTGCACCACGGGATAACGAACGGCCAGCGCTTCCCCCAGCGCGCTACGCACATTGTTGCGGTATACCCCAAACCTGCGAAGCGGAGGGGCATCCTTTGAGTTGGAAATGCCAGCGGGAATGGCTGGGCTGCCATCAATAATGCGATGGGCAAAGTCAGCCTGGTTCCATGGCTCCATCGCGCCTTACTCCGCTGCCGCTACGAATGTATTGCGACGGCGGTGCTCTGCTGCGAGATAGGCATTGGCGCGCATCGCCTCCGCCAGCAGCTCCGCCAGTGGCGGCACATTGGCATCGCGCTCAATCAGCGTGGGAACGGCGCCGGTGCGCCGCAGCGTCAATTCATAGAGTTCCCACACGGGATCGATCACAGGTGAACCATGGGCATCGATCAGCAAAGGCGCTCCTGAGTCATCCGAGGCCGCATCATGTCCGGCGAGATGAATCTCTCCCACATGCTGCATGGGAAAGGCGGTGATATAGGCTCTTGCATCCATGCCATGGTTGATGCTGGACACAAACACATTATTGACATCCAGCAGCAGACCGCAGCCCGTGCGGCTTGTGATTTCAGTCAGGAAATCCAGCTCGGAATAAGTGCTCGCTGCAAACTGCACATAGGTGGACGGATTTTCCAACAACATGCGGCGGCCCACGAAGCTTTGCGCCTCGTCGATGTGCTCGCACACCCGCATCAGGGTTTCGCGCGTATAAGGCATCGGCAGCAGGTCATCAAGATAGACATCGCCATGCGTGGACCAAGCCAGATGCTCGGAAAACAGGGCACAGTCATAGCGCTCATGCAACGCCTTGAGCCTTGCGAGGTGATCGCGGTTCAAGGCATTCATGCCGCCTATCGAAAGTGCCACGCCGTGCAGGGACAGCGGATAGTGCTTGCGGATTTCCGTGAGGTAATGGTGTGGCGGGCCGCCCGCACCCATATAATTCTCAGCATGAATTTCGAAAAACCCGAAGTCGGGCCTGGTCTCAAGAACCTCGGCATAATGCTGCGTCTTGAGACCAATTCCGGCGCGTGGCTGGATCGCACCCGACAATCTATCAGCCCTTGATCGGCGTCAATGAACCGGTCCGGCCCTTGGGTGTCTTCATCGAAGTGCAAGTGCCCTTGGGCACAAGCTTGAATTCCGTACCGCTGTAGTCCTTGGTGGACTGGCCCGCACAGGAATGTGCGCCGGCCTTGCAATCATTCTGGCCTTTGAGTGCCACACCATAACAATGCTCCTGCGCTGCGAATGCGGGTGCTGAAAATGACATCGCCGCAGCCAGTGCGCTAGCTACGCTGAAGGCAGACATGGTGGTTGATTTCATCATGGGATTTCCCTTCCGATATTATTTTCGTAGTGAAGCACCATCGTGAAAAGTTCCAGCAAAGTGAAATCAACTTCGCGCGAGATTTCGTATAGAGCCTGAAAAACCGTTCACGGAGCACCGATCTGCCGTCACTTTCATGTGAACCATGATTTCCTGTTCTCGGAACTGGCTAAACGCCGCCGCTTTGTCTATCGTGATCGGAAACATGAGAGGATCGGTTCATGGGCAAGCGTATTGTATTCACGGGTGGTTCGGGCAAGGCGGGGCGGCATGTGGTGCCATATCTCAAGGCCAAGGGTCATGATATTTTCAACCTTGATCTGGTGCCGCTGGATTGCCCAGGCGTGAACACCCTCATCACCGACCTCACGGAAAGCGGCGAGGCCTTCAATGCGCTCTCCATGCATTTCGGGTTTGATGGTTATGAAACTGGCAAAGGGCCCGCCAAGGTTGATGCCGTGGTGCATTTTGCCGCCGTGCCGCGCGTGCTGCTGAAGCCCGACAACGTGACCTTCGACGTAAATGTGATGAGCACCTATAATGTGATTGAAGCGGCGGTGAAACTTGGCATACGCAAGATCATCATCGCGTCCAGCGAAACGACCTATGGCGTGTGCTTTGCCGAAGGCGACCAGGACTTTCACCACTTCCCGCTGGTTGAGGATTTCGACATAGATCCCATGGACAGCTACGGCCTTTCCAAAGTGATCAACGAAAAAACCGCGCGTGCCTTTGCCATGCGGAGCGGCGCGGATATCTATGCCTTGCGCATCGGCAATGTGATCGAGCCGCATGAATATGACAGGTT
>JANMAE010000156.1:0-3872 GCA_031359445.1 Hyphomicrobiales bacterium
TCACGCGCGCTCACAGCGTCCTGGGCAACAAACCCATGCATGTTCAGGCTCAGGGGCAGCACCCCGTGCTCGTATTGGACCGCTGATTTTTGAAAGAGGTCCGCATGTGGCTTGAAACGCGCGGGCTCCCCGCCGATGATGGCAAGCGCCATCGGAAGGCCGAGGCTCCCGGCTCTGACAATGGATTGCGGCGTTCCGCCAACACCAACCCAGATAGGAAGCTCATGACCCTCAACACGCGGATATACCCCGGAGCCATTCAGGGGCGCGCGCGTTGTGCCGGTCCATTTCACATGTTCCTGTTCACGGATTTTCAGAAGCAGATCAAGCTTCTCGGAAAACAGCACATCATAATCATTGAGGTCGTAACCAAACAGGGGGAAGGATTCGATGAAGCTGCCACGCCCTACGATAATTTCGGCACGCCCCGAAGAAATGAGGTCAAGGGTTGAAAAATTCTGATAAACCCGCACCGGATCGTCGGAACTCAATACGGTTACAGCGGATGTGAGCTTTATGTTTTTGCTGCGCGCTGCTGCAGCAGCAAGAACGATTGCCGGGGCCGAAGCCGCATAATCGGGCCTGTGATGCTCACCAACGCCGAATACATCCAGCCCGACTGCATCAGCCAGTTCCACTTCCTCGACCAAATTCCGCAATCGCTCTCCGGCGAAAATCCCACCCCCGATGTCGGCAAATGTATAAATTCCAATTTCCATATGACCTCACTGGAGGCTATATGTAGCTTCAACTATTACATATCAAGGACGAACTGCTTCAGCCCTTGGCCCGCAAGCTGGAACGCCCACCATCAACACCAATGATTTGCCCGGATATCCATGACGCATCAGGGCTTAAGAGGAAGGCACCTAATGCAGCAATATCATTAGGCTCGCCCAGCCGCTGCAATGCGTGCATCCCGGCAATAGCCTCCGCCATCTGTTCATTGGACGTAATGCCTGCCGTAAGCGGTGTCTTGATCAGTGATGGCGCTATGCAATTTACTCGGATATGGGGCGCAAATTCCGCCGCAAGGGATCGCGTCAGGCCCTCGATTGCTCCCTTTGCGGCGGCAATGGATGCATGTGCCGGAAAGCCCTGACCGACCGCCACTGTTGAAAAAAGCAAGATGGAAGATATGCCGACATTGGACTTGAGAAGCGGCAGCGCAGACTGAACAGCGGTGATCGCTCCAAGCACATTCACGCCAAAATCATGTGAGATTTCCGCCGCCGTCAATTTGGTGAAATGTTTGAGGGTTATGGTGCCCACTGCATAGATGAGGCCTGAAATAGCCTCTCCTGCACCCATCATCGCTGCCTGCATCTGCTCTGGCTGTTCCACGTCAGCCACCGCATAACTGCCGGAAATCTCTTCAGCAATTTGTGCCAGCTTCTCGGCATTGCGGCCTATGAGATGCACACCATGCCCCTGCCCCGCCAATTTGCGAGCGAGAGCCGATCCAATTCCGCCCGAGCCACCTATGATGACAAATTTCTGTTCCATGGCAGCAATACGCGGACTGCCCCGGATTGGTTCAAAAGTTTCATTCCACCATGTCAGGCGCGGTAGCTTCGGAGACAAGGGATGCAATAGCATCAGAAAGGGCCATGGCTGTCTGGTCCTGCGAACCCAGCCTCCGCATGTTCACTGCCTGCTCCTCCATTTCGCGCTTGCCTACCACGAGAATGACCGGAACCTTTGCCAGCGAATGTTCACGCACCTTGTAATTGATCTTCTCATTGCGAAGGTCGGCATCGGCCCGAAGCCCTGCCTTTCGCAAAGCATCGCGCACCTTGATAGCATAATCATCACCGTCTGACGTGATGGTCGTGACCATGACCTGCACTGGTGCCAGCCATAACGGAAAATGCCCCGCATGATGCTCAATGAGAATGCCAAGGAATCGTTCCATCGAACCGCAAATCGCGCGGTGGATCATCACCGGCACATGCTTTTCCCCATCAGCGCCAATGTAGAATGCGCCAAACCGTTCCGGCAGGTTGAAGTCTACCTGCGTTGTGCCGCACTGCCAATCACGGCCGATCGCATCGCGCAAGACATACTCGAACTTCGGGCCATAGAAAGCACCCTCGCCCGGATTGATCGCCGTCTTGATAGCGCCACCTGACTGTTCCGAAATCTGCACCAACACCTTTTGCATGATGTCTTCAGCGCGGTCCCAGTCGGCATCCGTGCCCACGCGCTTTTCGGGACGCGTCGAAAGCTTCACGAGGATCTCACCGAATCCAAAATCCTTGTAGGTGGAAAGAATGAGGTCATTGATCTTGAGGCATTCATCCGCCATCTGATCAGGCGTGCAGAAAATATGCGCGTCATCCTGCGTGAAACCCCGCACCCGCATGAGGCCATGTAAAGCGCCGGATGGCTCATAGCGGTGAACATTGCCAAATTCTGCCAGACGCATGGGAAGTTCGCGGTAGCTCCTCAAGCCATGCTTGAACAGCTGCACATGGCCTGGGCAGTTCATCGGCTTGAGCGCAAACACCTGCTCATCATCCGTTTCCTCCCCCGCTGAAGTTACCTGGAACATGCCCTCGCGGTACCAGCCCCAATGGCCTGATGTTTCCCAAAGCGACTTGTCAAGAACCTGCGGCGCGTTCACTTCCTGATAATCCAGCTTGGCGAGCCTTCTGCGCATATAGGCAATCAGCTGCTGAAAAATTGTCCAACCTTTCGCATGCCAGAATACGACACCTGGCCCCTCCTCCTGGAAGTGGAAGAGATCCATCTCGCGTCCGAGTTTGCGGTGATCACGTTTCTCTGCCTCTTCAAGCGCTGTCAGATAGTTCTGCAGGTCCTTGTCGCTGGCCCAGGCTGTTCCATAAATGCGTGTGAGCATCGGGTTCTTGGCGTCGCCCCGCCAGTAAGCACCTGCCACTTTCATGAGCTTGAAAGCCGATCCGATCTTGCCGGTGCTTGTCATATGCGGGCCACGGCACATGTCTACCCAGCCGCCTTGATCGTAAAACTTGATGTCCTCGTTTCCAGGAATGCTATCGACCAGCTCTACCTTGAAATTCTCCCCCTTGGCACGGAAAAATGCTTTTGCTTCCTCGCGCGATTTCACCGTTTTCGTAAACGGCTTGTCGCGCTGGATGATCTCGCGCATTTTCTTTTCAATCGGCGGGAAATCTTCCGTGGTGAAAGGCTGGTTGCGGAAGAAGTCGTAATAAAACCCATTCTCGATGACCGGGCCAATGGTGACCTGTGTGCCCGGATAAAACTCTTGCACGGCTTCCGCCAGAACATGTGCGGCATCATGCCGGATAAGCTCCAGCGCGCGCGCATCATCACGTGTCACGATCTGCAGTGAGGCATCATTTGAAATAGGATCCTTGAGATCAACCAAAGCGCCGTTCACGATGGCGGCAACGGCTTTCTTTTCCAGCGATTTTGAAATTGCGGCGGCCACGTCTGCAGCACTGGTTCCTGGCTCTACCTCGCGCTTGGCACCATCCGGAAATGTCAACGTAATCATGTCTGCCTCCAGCTCACTCCTGCAAACACCCGCAGGTAAGCGATGTTAAAACTCTCAAGGCCTGCGCTTATGCAATTAGCCTGCGCCCCGGTCAAGCCTGCAGAAATTCCACTGATTAACGCGGCTTTAGCTTTTCCATAACCGGGTATTAACCTTAACGCTCCATGTTGATCCCCGAACAACGGTAAACAATTGGTTGGGTAACACTATGAAACATATTTTCTTTGCTATTGCATTTTCAGCCGCAGCGCTGCTGCCTGCGTCTTCGGTTCGCGCAGCCGATTTGGATAGTCCACCACCACCCGTAGAAGATTTGCGACCCGCAACATATGATTGGTCCGGCCCCTACGCTGGAGCTTTCGCGGCAGGC
>JANMAE010000032.1:0-3605 GCA_031359445.1 Hyphomicrobiales bacterium
GGATAATAGCCGATTACCACCCGCTCCTGATGATGCGGACCCACCTTTCCGCCCAAATGCATGGACAGCATCTGCGCACCCAGACACACGCCGAGAAAGGGTTTGACTTCCTTGAGCGGCACGCCAATCCAGTCAATCTCGCGGGCAATCCAGGGTTCACTATCATTGGCGCTCATCGGGCCACCAAACATGACGGCGCCCGCATGCTCCTCCATCGTGGCAGGCAGCGCGTCTCCCAGGCAGGGCCTGCGGATATCCAGCGAAAATCCTTTTTCCCGCAACATCATGCCAATACGCCCAGGTGTCGACGTTTCCTGGTGCACAATGATCAAAATCTTGCCCGCTTTCACGTCAAAGCTCCTGTTGCAAATCAGCTCAGGCTGTAAATTACCAACTATTGTCACAAAACTGCAAATAAACTTGAAATAGGGGTTCCCAATCCTCACTTGGACTGTTACACACCGCACGCGTTCATTAACGCGGGATGGAGCAGCCCGGTAGCTCGTCAGGCTCATAACCTGAAGGTCGTCAGTTCAAATCTGGCTCCCGCAACCAACAAGCCCTTGAAATCGCAATCCGATTTCGAGGGCTTTCTTCTTGGCAGCAGCTATTTATGGGGCCAACATACTTAACTAGCCAAAATTCTCTTGATGCTGCAGGGAATTTGGGCTAGATACTTCCGTAGAACATGGAGCCTGCGATGCAAAAGCTCGAAATTCTAAGCACTTTTCAGTTCTTTGCGAAATTCCCTGACGAAGAGTCGGCTCGAAAGTTCTTTGAACATCGGCGCTGGGGTGCGGAACCCGTCTGTGGTCATTGTGGCAGTGTTGATGTGGTCGAATGCAAGGACCACAAGCCCATGCCATATCGCTGCAGGGATTGTCGCGCTCACTTTAGCGTTCGCACTGAATCGGTGTTAGCCGAAAGCCGCCTGCCTCTGCAAAAGTGGCTTCTTGCAATCTATATGCTCACAAGTGCGCGAAAAGGCATCCCATCGACTCAGATGGCGAAGGAACTGGGGATCACCCAAAAATCGGCTTGGTTTCTTGCACAGCGCATCCGTGAAACGTGGTTGAAAAATCAGGGTAGCAATGACGGTGGCATGGGCGACCGCATTCAGGTTGATGAAACCTATGTGGGCGGGAAGGAACGCAATAAACACGCGCACGACAAACTTCACATTGGACGCGGTGCTGTCGGGGAAACTCCTGTTGTAGGGATGCGTGACCAATTTGGGCAAGTGCGCGCACAACCAATTGCCAATACAAAATCGGCATCACTTAAGGGCTTCGTTCGTGAAAATGCTCCTGCAGGTGCAACCGTTGTGACTGACAACTTTAGCGCCTATCGCGGACTTTCCAGCGAAGGCTACACTCACTTCACTGTCAATCATTCTGTGGGCGAGTATGTGCGCGACAAGGCCCATACTAATGGGATTGAGAACTTTTGGGTGCTGTTGAAGCGCGGACACTACGGCATCTATCACTACATGAGCGCCAAACATTTGCACCGCTACGTGAAGGAATTTTCATTTCGCCACAACACTTCGCAGGTTGGCACTATGCAGTTTATCAACATGACAATCGAAAGAATGTCGTCCAATCGTCTAACCTACAAGGAGTTGATCCGTGGCTAAAGAACCCGAAGTTATAGAGCCTATTGATGCAGCATTTGAACAGGTCGCGGACCGTGTTGTTGGCATCAAGGAAATGTCGCAGGAGGAAATTGAAAAACTGCCATTTGCAAAATGGCGGGGCAAGATCGACTTGGGTGGAAGCGAACTAGACTGTTATGTTTTGTCGGACGAGCGCCGCGTCCTGTCTTCAGGGTCAACTACAAAGGCAATTGCCAATGTTGATCGAGGGAGCCTGCAGGATTACATCGGTCAGAAAGCACTTAACCCATTCATCGACAAAGATAAAATCCTGCAAGAAACTATCCGTTTTTCCATACCGGGAACGCAATGGGCAGCAATTGGAATCACTACGGAGCATTTTGAAATTATCTGCAGGGGCTATGTCCGCGCTCTTTATGAGGGGGCGGCCCTAACTGACAGGCAGCGTGAAATCGCCATCAAGTGCGCAATGCTTACGGCTGGGCTAACGCGCACTGGCTTGGATGCGCTTGTTGATGAAGCAACAGGTTATCAGTACGAGCGGGCCGAAGATGCTTTGCAGCTAAAGTTGCGCGCATTCATTGCGGATGAACTACGGGCTTGGGAAAAAACGTTCCCAGATGAATTGTGGGAAGAGTTTGGGAGGCTCACAAAATGGGCAACCCCACTTCAAAGTCGGCCAAAATGGTGGGGCAAGTTAGTCACCGAATTGATTTATGACACCCTTGACGCCGATGTCGCCAAGTACCTCAAGGAAAACAAGCCGCCTCCTGGTATCCGCTGGCACAGCCAGCTAACCGAAAATGTAGGAGTACGGCAGCTTGTCTCCCGTTGTTATGAAGTCATTGGGATGTCAAAAACTTGCGACGACATCCACGAATTGAGACAACGGGTTGCGCAGCACTATGGCAAGCGGCCTGTTCAATTTACGATGTTTTTGAAGCCTCCAGCGCCCAAATAAAAAGTGCCGGGCCTTTGCCCGGCAACTTCCAAAGGCTAGCTAAGTATATAGGCCCCCTATTTATCATAGCTGTGCACGGCAGAACGGGAAAACCGATGCACTTTTCGTGGTCTGTAATTTCGTGTGGATCGTTTTGGCGGCAACAGTGAAGGCCGCCGCGAACTCAGAGCTTTTGTCCGATTTCTCGGATTGCCTTTACGGGCTCAAAGCCAAGCTTTGACCCAAGATCCAAGAACGCGATGATATCAATCCGTTTCTGGCCGCTTTCGATTCGAGCTACACATGATGGCACTCATCAAGTTTTTCTGTAAGTTGGGCTTGGGTCATATGCCAACAAAGTCGTAGAGATACTGCCCCGTCCATGTGCCATCGGCCAGCTGCTTGCGCTTGAGGGAATGGTCGCCATGACCCACGGCAATGGACTTTTGACCTCTGCAGGCTATGATCTCGACTATTGCCTGAGTTCCCTCACCCTGAAGGATGGAACCACCAACGTGTCTGCTTTGGCCTACGCCTATACCGACGGCATGAACCTGACGGGGATAACCAATACCGTGACGGCGGCCAACTACAACACCTTGAGTTACACTCCGGCCAACCGGCTGGCCGCAGCCTCAGGCGCTTGGGGCAATGCCACTTACAGCTATGATGGGGCTGGCAATATCGCAACCGATGTCAGGCCCGGCGAGACTTATGCTTACACATATAACAAGCGCAATCGCCTGAGCAGTGTGACGCGCAATGCCGTGGCCTATGCGACTTACACTTACAATGCGCTGGAGCAGCTCACCTCACGGGTCACCACAGCGGCGGGTGCTCCTGCAGGAAAAATGATTTCCACAGCAACCTATAATAATTACAAATCCCGTGATTCCGAAATATCCGTGCCCAACGGTCATTGCATTACTTTATGACGGCATCCCTTGAACGTACCGTCGTCAGCGCCACCACCAGAATGATAAAGATGCCGTAGACCAGACTCTGTGCCTGGGCGCCGAGTCCCATCGCCTGAATGGCAATGGGCACGAA
>JANMAE010000046.1:0-11966 GCA_031359445.1 Hyphomicrobiales bacterium
GTAATAGTCTCCGGCAAAGGCACAGAAAATGTGGCCTTTGAGTTTCAGTCCGCTTTTGCCGTCGAGCGTGCCCGCCGTGATCGAGATGGTATTCTCACCATCGCCTTTCCAAAACAAGACTGAGCCGCATTCACCGCAGAAGCCGCGCGTTGCCGTGGTGCTGGAGCGATACCATTTGAGACCGCGCCCTTCCGTAATGCTAAAGTCCGAATCAAGCGCCGCGGTGGCCGAGAGATAGTTTCCGGTCTGCTTCCGGCACTGCTCGCAATGGCATGCAATGACATCGCGCAAGTTGCTTGCTTCATATTTCACCGCCCCGCACAGGCATGAGCCAGTTTTCATTTCTTGTACTCCCTTGCCAAAGCAACAATATGCTCCGGACCGATGCCGCAGCATCCGCCGAAAATATGCGCGCCCAGTTTTTCCCATTCATGGGATTTCGCAACCAGGTCTGCAGGTGCAATCACATCCACGAATTGCCAGTCCGGACTTTTGAAGTAGCCGCTTTCGGGATAAACACCCATCGGCCCATCCCAGCATTTCCGCAGAATGCCCAAAGCCTTGTCCGAATCATGTGCCGCAGTGTGCATGACGCTCATGACGGCGGGATGGCAGGCGGCAAGACGGCTCGCCACATCATTCAGCAGTTGGTCCTCACGGCCAAAGCCTACAAGCCTGCCTGCCGCATCACGCTCAACCGAAATACCGACCCACACCGGAAGGCCGGTGGCGATTGCCGCCTCTGTCGCATAAACCGAGTAATCAATGTCCCGCATCATCTCCATCATCAGGAAATCAACGCCTGCCGTCGCAAGATTTTCCACTTTGCGGCGGAACAGGTCTCGGGCTTCTTCTTCCGGCCATTCCTTTTCCTTGAGCGTGCGATCGCTGCCGGGGGCCACAGGACGCATGGTGGAAACCGAACCGGCAACAGCCACGGGCTTGCCGGATGCAGCCTGTTTAGCAATGCGCACCGCAGCCCGGTCAATTTCGAGCAGATCATGGTCGCGGCCATAATAATTGAAAGATAGCGCACTTGACGCAAAGGTGTTGGCGGTGATGATATCAGCGCCCGCCCGGATATAATCCTCATGCACGGCGCGGACGATGTCGGGGTGCGTGAGATTGACCTCGGCACACCAGGTATCGCCGCTCATGGGAGCGCCGCGCCTCTGGATATCCGTGCCTGTGCCCCCATCAAGAATAATGGTTGTGCCGCACGCGAGTTTTTCTTCAATGATTTTGTACATAATAGAAGATTAAACGATTTTCAGCCTCATGCGCCAACCGATTTGCGACGGCCTGAAACAAATGCGCGCATGAAGAATTGCGCTTGGTAGGGATGATAGGTGAAAGCCCGCCCCACAGGGCAGGCGCGCCTTGCAAGGCAGCCATTATCGAAGCAGTCCAGGCCCGCAATACTCTCAACATGGGTTGCACAACGCCCAACATCATAGCTGTTATTCCCAAACGCAGCGACGGGGCAGGCCGAAAGGCAGGGCTTGTCGGCACAGCTCTCGCAAGGGTGCGCCCCGGCGGATTGCCGCGGCAGGTCAAATTCAACGGGAAACAGCAGTGCAGCGCGATAGGCGTGCCACAAGCCATAGGCGGGATGAATATTGAGGCCAAGCGGTGAGGCATGCCCGGCACCGCCCCGGCGCGCCCATGTGAGAAAGGGCAGTGCAGGCAGGTCAAAGGGAAACACCGCTATGGCCTGCAGGTCTACAGCCAAGGTTCCCACAGTGTCACGGGTCCAGGCATCAATTGTATCGGAAGCCGGATCTTTCTCTCGCGCAAAACGCCTGAACATGTCCGGCCCGGCATTACCAATCAACACGACAAACTTTGCGGAATGTGGAACATTATCTCCCACCGTGGGCGCAAACCATCCCAAGGGAATGAACCCCGTGCGACGGATGGCTGTTAATATGGGGTGTTCCACTATTTCATCCAGCGGGGATCGCCCATCTCCATCACCTCGCGTGGCAGTTTGATGTCATGGCGGGCGCGAATAACGTCATCCATGGCGCGGGGCAGATAGTCCGGATGATAGGTCGAGAGAATTTCACGCTTGCGGATTGCCGCGCGCTCCACAAGATCAGGTTTGCCCGCCTCGATCCATTCCTTCGGGCTCATGCGATTGGCAATGGCGGGATATACATATTCCTTCTGCATCAGATTGAGTGTCTGGTTGCTGCCCAGATAATGTCCCGGGCCATTCAGACAAACGTCCCGGATAACATCAACGGAAAGCGTTTCATCATTCACTTCGATGCCACGCACATTGCGGTTGATGGAACCAAGCATGTCATTGTCGATGAGCAGACTCTCCAGACAGAAGCCGAGAAGCGAGGCATGCATCCCAGCTGTTTCATAGAGCAGGTTTATCCCCGTCATGGCAGAGATACCGGCTGTCACACCCTTTTCATAACCTGCCTGCATGTCGGGCAGCTTTGCATCGCACATGCCAGCGGCCGACCCCACTGTAAGATTGTAGAAATGCCCCATCTGCGCGCAACCAGAGGTGATGAGCGCCTGTTCACCAGACCCGCCCGACATGGCACCCGTGCGGAGATCGGAAACGAAGGGCCACGGCCCCCAGATGGCAACGGCGCCTGGAACAATGCAATTGATATAGACCAGCCCAAACAGGCATTCCGCCACTGCCTGCACCAGCGTTCCGGCAAGGGCCGCAGGCGACGTGGCACCCGCCTGAGCCGCAGACAGCAACAGCACTGGCATGCCGCCGCGCGCGGCCGTTTCCAAGCAGCGGCAAGCATCTTCCGCAAATTTCATGGGTGGCACGACAAAACAATTCGATTGCGAGACAAACGGCCGTTCGCGCCACTTCTCCTCGCCGCCCGCCACAAAATGCAGCATCTGCAGGCATTCATCCACATGTGCAGGATCCACCATGGATGTGCCAACATGCTTCTGCGTTGAAGCAAGGCAGGCATAGAGCGTGTTGATATCAAGATCATGGCCGGTGATCATGTCGCGCGCCGTCAGGCAGCGCTGGAAGAAATGGATGTGCTCGCAGGTATCGACAATGCGTCCTGCATCATAGAGATCCACCAGCAAGGACTCGCGGTAGCTCCGCGTTTCAGGCTCGACAATGTGAACAGCAGCGCCAGCCGTTCCGAAATAGACCTTGTTGCCGGTGGGCTGCATGTCATGTTGCGGGTCGCGGCCGTGCAGCATGAAGTTTCGCGCACAGCTCGCCAGAATGTCTTCTGTGAGCGCACGCGGAATGAGCAGGCGCCCCTTGTCGGTCATTGTGCAGCCGCGCGCTGTCATGGCCTCGATGCAACTTGGAATGGCCTGGCCGAAACCAACCGTCTCCAGAAGCGTCAGGGCTGCTTGATGAATGCGCTCCATGTCGCGCTGCGTCAGGGGTTTATATTGGCCGCCCTCCATGCCGGGGCGCACCGCAGCCTCACTCATGGGAATGGCGCGGGCCCGGAGCGCGTGCCGTGCATCGCGTCCGCCCCGGCGTTTGGAAAGGTCTTCAACTGCGCTCATGCCCGTGCTCCTTATATTCCCCTGCAATGTGCCAATTTCACCTGAAATTGCATAGTCAGCAAAAACTGCAGGGGTGGTGAATTAAATTCATCATTGGAACAAGGGCGATGCTACTTATCACCAGGAACGTCGGGATGCTATGGATAGGGGATATTTGATTGGTGAACTATATTGGCACGGCGTGATCTCCCACCTCTACGCGCATTGACCGCGTTTGAAGCCGCTGCCCGGCTTGGCAGTTTCCGGCTGGCAGCGGGTGAATTAGGTATTACGCGGTCAGCCGTCAGTCACCAGGTGAAATCGCTTGAACAACGGCTTGGCATCCAGTTTTTCCGCAGGGATGCGCGCCGTGCCGAATTAACTCAGGCGGGTCAGCTCTATTATCCAGCAATCCGTGAAGCCTTTGACCAGATAGAAAACCAGACGCGGGCCTTGAAGCCGGCAGCGCATGATAATGAACTCATCATTCAAGTCTATGTCACCGTGGCGCTGAAATGGCTCATTCCGCGCCTCCATGATTTTGAGAAGCGTTACCCTGACATGAAGATCCGCATGTCGACGTCCTATTTCGACTGGGACTTCAATGAGAAGAACGTGGATGCAGGCTTTATTTTGGCGCGCAACAAATCCCCCCATCATTACTACCGGCCACTTTTCCGTTCGCTGCTGGCACCGGTCTGCGCGCCTGATCTGCTCAAGGGAACCAAGGCCATCAAGACACCGCAGGATTTGAAAAAGCACAAGCTGCTCTACGTCTATACAGCGGAAGAAGACTGGCACACATGGTTCAAGGCGCATGACATAGAAAATGTGAAACTGTCGGAGAGCCTCGCTTTCGACAGTCATATTCTGGCGCAGGAAGCAGCCATTGAGGGCAGGGGCATTGCAATGACAGTAGGCCCCTTTGCCACCGAGGAACTGAAATCGGGCAGGTTGGTGCAACCCTTTCCTGATTTTGTGCCGCACCTGCATCACTGGCAATTTGCCTGTCTCGCTGAACACAGCATGAAACCCAAGATCAAGCGTTTTGAGGAATGGCTCGTCAAACAGGTGGCGGCTGATCCCAATACGGAAATCTATCGCGAAAAAGGAAAAGCAAAATGAGCGTGGAAACCACAGTGCCCCAATCCACCCGGCGCAGCAGGCGTGAAGCTGCTACCAAGCGGGGCGCAGGATCCGGCGTGAAGGGCGCGATCAATCAGTTGCCGCGCCGCAAGATCACCCGCGCCTTTCCGCCCACCGCCATTATCTCGGCTGATGAAGTGGAGGCCATACACCACGCCTCGCTCAGGGTGTTGTCAGAAATTGGCATGGATTTCATGCTGCCAGAAGCCCGCGAATTGTGGAAGAAAGCCGGCGCCAAGATTGAAGGTGAACGCGTGCGCTTTGATCCCGCCATGATTGAAGAAATCATGCGAACCTGTCCTTCGGCATTCACCATTCATGCGCGAAATCCCGAAAACAATGCGGACATTGGCGGCAACAATATGACGTTCGGCACGGTGGGCAGTCCGCCGAATTGCACGGATATGGAAGGCGGACGCCGCTCCGGCAATCGCGCCGACTTCCAGAAATTTCTGAAACTCGGGCAATATTTCAATTGCATCGGCTTCAGTGCGGGTTATCCCGTGGAGCCGATCGATGTGCATGCTTCAATCCGCCATCTCGTAGCGCTCCGCGATATGGCAACCCTCATGGACAAACCACTCACCGCCTATTCACTGGGCCGCGAACGCATCAGGGACGGCATTGAAATCGCCCGGTTGGCCAGGGGCATCAGCCATGAGCAATTCGAACGCGAACCATCGCTCTCGACCATCATCAATACCAATTCGCCCTTGAAGCTGGACAGCAACATGTTGAACGGCATTCTGGAAATGTCGGCACGCAACCAGGTTGTGTGTGTAACGCCGTTCACCCTGGCAGGCGCCATGGCGCCTGTGACAATGGCAGGTGCCATCGTTGAGCAAAATGCTGAAGCCCTGGCGGGTCTCGCCTTCACCCAATTGGTACGCAAAGGTGCGCCGGTAATCTACGGAGGCTTCACCTCCAATGTGGATATGAAATCTGGAGCTCCCGCATTTGGCACGCCGGAATATATGAAAGCCTGCATCGTGGGCGGCCAAATGGCCCGGCGCTATAATTTGCCATATCGCACGTCCAATACATGCGCCGCCAACACAGTGGACGCTCAGGCGGCCTATGAAAGTGTATTTTCACTGTGGGGCCTTACGATGGGCGGTGGCAATTTCATCATGCATGGCGCTGGCTGGCTGGAAGGCGGGCTGGTGGCAGGTTTTGAAAAATTTGTGCTGGACTGCGACCTCATTCAGATGGTGATGGAATTCCTGCAACCCCTTGAAACCACTGAAGATGCATTGGGTGTGGATGCCATCCGCGAAGTTGGCCCCGGCGGCCATTTCTTTGGCGCGCAGCACACACTTGCCCGTTATTCAAATGCCTTTTACGCGCCCATGATTTCAGACTGGCGCAACAGCGAACAATGGGCCGCAGCCGGAAAACCTGATGCCATGCAGCGCGCCAATACCCTCTATAAACAGGCCTTGGCGGAATATGTGGAACCTCCTCTTGATCCCGCCACACGCGATGAGCTAGACGCATTCGTAGACCGCCGCATCAAGGAAGGCGGAGCACCCACGGATTTCTGAGGTTTGATGTGTTTGATGTCATCGTCATCGGCGGTACGAACGTTGATATCAAGGCCAAGACAGCACATTCGCAAGTTCCTGGAACGTCCAACCCGGGCAGCGTGTCTTTCACACCAGGCGGAGTTGCCCGCAACATTGCCCATAACCTCGGCCTCCTGCGGATAAGAGTGGCATTGGTCACAGTCATTGGAAAAGATGCTGCAGGCGAACTTGCAAACGCTGCGACTGCGGCGGCTGGCGTGGACATGACGCTCGCCCTCCACAGTAATCAACCGACCGGCTCCTATGTCGCGGTACTTGATCACATGGGAGAACTCGTCACTGCGGTCAGTGACATGCAGTGTCTGGAAAGTCTCACGCCTGACCACGTCAAGCAACATGCTGAAATTCTGGAATCCGCCCAATACATCGTGGCAGACTGCAATCTGCGCGAAGATGTCCTCCAATATCTTGCCCAGCGATTTGGCGAAAAACTGATTGTGGAACCGGTTTCCGTTGCGAAGTCGGCTAAACTCAAGGTGCTGTTGGAAAAACACGAAATATTTCTCGCCACGCCCAATCATGATCAACTGGCTATGCTTATGGAGGGAGGTGTTGACCTGCATGAACATGGATTGCAGAATCTTGTTATCCATATGGGAGCGCTTGGAGCCGTGGTTTCTTCCGCATCGGGCGCAACGCAAATTCCAAGCCTTGTGCGCGATGACGTTCAGGATGTGACAGGGGCTGGTGACGCAGCAGTGGCGGGCCTCGTCTATGGATTGGTGAAGGGATATGACATCAAAACGGCGGCACACTATGGTCAAGCGGCAGCCAGCCTCAAACTTGCAACCGCGTCATCCACCGCCAAGGGTCTCACCGAAACAGCGCTTCAGGCCATTTTGAAGGAGCGGGGATGAACCGGTACCTTGACGTAACCCCTGAAATTTCTCAGGCCATCGCAAATGGCGCAGCCGTTGTGGCGCTCGAATCCACGATCATTGCGCATGGCATGCCTTACCCCCAGAACCTTCAGATGGCAGAAGAGGTGGAAGCGATCATACGCGCTGCCGGAGCCGTTCCCGCCACAATTGCCATCATGAAGGGCCGCCTGAAAGTGGGCTTGACCTCAGGTGAGTTGAAGACATTTGCGGAAGGTGGCGCTGAGATAACCAAAGTCTCCGTGCGCGACATGCCGCAAGTTGTGGCGCGTGGCGAAGTGGGCGCCACAACGGTTGCCTCCACCAGCCGCATCGCAGCCCTTGCAGGTATTCATGTCTTCGCAACAGGTGGCATAGGCGGCGTGCATCGCGGCGCCGAGCGCAGCTTTGATATCTCTGCTGACATGACGGAATTTTCTCGAAGCAATGTGGCGGTTGTAACAGCGGGTGCCAAGGCCATTCTCGATCTCGCCCTGACCTTGGAAACATTGGAAACGCTCGGCGTTCCGGTCATAGGCTTTGGCACGGATGATTTTCCTGCTTTTTATTCGCGTAACTCAGGCCATGCCATTCCCATGCGCTGCGATACGGCAGAGGCGGTAGCCCAGCTGATGAAAGTCAAATGGGAGATGGGGCTGCGGGGCGGCATCGTGGTGGCCAATCCCATCCCGGCAGAATTCGAGATCCCTTCAGCCGAAATTCTCCCGTACATTGAAAGCGCCGTGGCGGATGCCGCACGCCAGAAGATTTCTGGCAAGAACGTGACGCCTTTTCTGCTGGCAAAATTGGCGGAAATAACAGGCGGCCGCTCGCTCATTGCCAATATTGCGCTGGTCAAGCACAACGCAGCAGTGGCGGCTCAAATCGCCATAGCCTTTGCCAACAACAACAAGGAGTGAAGGCATGGAATTTCGGCAACTCGGAAGCTCAGGATTCAAGGTGCCGGCCCTCAGCTTTGGCACAGGAACATTCGGCGGTGGCAATGAGTTCTTCAAGGCCTGGGGTTCAACCGATGTGCAAGGTGCCACCCGCCTGATCGACCTTTGCCTCAATGCAGGCCTTACGATGTTTGATAGCGCTGACGTCTATTCCAACGGCTTGGCCGAAACGGTTCTGGGTGCTGCCATCAAAGGCAGGCGCAACAAGGTGATCATTTCCACCAAGGCAACCTTCCGCTTTGGCGACGGCCCCAATGCGGTGGGGTCCTCGCGCGTCCACATTATCGAGCAGGTCAACGGTTCACTGGAACGTCTGGGTAGGGATTATATCGACCTGTTCCAGCTCCACGGCTTTGATGCCCTGACGCCACAGGAAGAAACGCTTCGTGCCTTGGATGATTTGGTGCGCGCTGGAAAAATCCGTTATATCGGATGCTCCAATTTTTCCGGCTGGCATCTCATGAAGGCGCTGGCTACCAGCGAAAAATATGGCTTGGCACGCCATGTCGCCCACCAGGCCTATTACTCGCTCATTGGCCGCGATTATGAATGGGAACTCATGCCGCTTGCCCTTGACCAGGGGGTGGGCGCAGTCGTCTGGAGCCCCTTGGGTTGGGGCCGCCTCACCGGCAAAATTCGCCGTGGCTCGGGCATTCCGGCACAAAGCCGCCTGCACGTAACCGCCGACAATGGACCACCCGTAGACGATGAATATCTGTTCCGTGTGATGGATGCGCTGGATGAGGTGGCGAAGGTCACAGGAAAATCCGTGCCGCAGATTGCCGTCAACTGGCTGCTGCAACGCCCCAGCGTTTCTACCGTCATAATCGGCGCAAGGGATGAACCTCAGCTTAAGCAAAACCTAGGCAGCATCGGTTGGAAACTCACAGCAGAGCAAATTGCGAAGCTCGATGCCGCCAGCGAAAAAACCAAGACCTATCCGCATTGGCATCAGGCAGGCTTTGCCGAGCGAAACCCATTCCCCACGTAAAGGGCTTTTGTCTGGTGCACCGCGGTGTGGGAGAAGCCGAAAGTCCGTGCTAGCATGGCGTCTTGCAGCTTACAGGGAACACAATCATGATCGCCATCGATAGCAAATTTACAGGCTCGATACCTGAAATCTACGACAATATTCTCGTGCCCCTGATTTTCAAGCCTTATGCCAATGAGCTGGCCGACCGCCTCGCCAAGCTAAAGCCCGCCAGCATTCTGGAAACCGCCGCCGGAACCGGAGCGGTCACCCGCGCCATGGCAGCAAAGCTTCCCGCCGAAGTGCGCATCACTGCGACCGACCTCAACCAACCCATGCTCGACCGAGCCATGTCCAAAATGCCGGGTGAAAAGCGTGTGACGTGGCAGCAGGCTGATGCGCAGGCCTTGCCCTTCAAGGATCAGTCTTTTGACGCAGTTGTCTGCCAGTTCGGCGTCATGTTCTTTCCTGACAAGGCCAAGGGCTATACGGAAGCGCGCCGCGTCTTGAAGCCGGGCAAAACCTTCCTGTTTGATGTGTGGGACCGACTTTCCGAAAACGCTTTCGTTGATGTGATCAACGAATGCCTGGCGCAAGTCTTTCCCGACAACCCCACTGCGTTCATGGCGCGCACGCCCCATGGGTATTATGATGTGGAACAGATCAGCCGCGAGTTGAAATCCGCAGGCTTTTCAGCCGTCAATCCGGAGACAATTACCCACATGGCTCACGCCAAAAGCGCTACCGACGCCGCCACCGCTTATTGCCAGGGAACCCCGCTCCGCAGCGAAATCGAACAACGCGGCGGCGATCTGGAAAAAGTCACCCGAACGGTAGCCGATGCGCTCGCAAAGAAATTCGGCAGCGGCGCCATAGAAGGCCAGATCAGGGCGCATGTGATTTCTGCCGTTCGCTGAAATCAGGTCAATCGGTCGGTCTTGAAGAGCACTACGTTGAGGCCGCCATGGGACACGGAGCGGCCCGGTGGCAGGAATGGAAGGCCGGTGGCGTTGGCCAGTGATGTATCCGTGGTGATCAAGCCCACGCGCCAGCCCTTGAAGCGGGTCAAAAGCGTTTTGCCGAGTGCGGCATAGAGCGTGACGAGGGGCTTCTTGTCGCCAATCCGCGTGCCATATGGCGGATTGACGATCACCAGCCCGGCTGGCCCGGGCGGTGGCGTGAGATTGCTCACGGCATGGTTTTGAAACACCGTGAATTCGGTAACGCCGGCGCGTGCGGCGTTGGCGCGGCTGCTGGTGATCGAACCTGCATCCCTGTCACTGCCGAAGAAGCGCAAGCTGGGTTTTGTCCCTTGCGATGACGTGCGTAAGTGTTCCCATGCCACTGCATCAAAGCTGGTCAGTTGCTCGAAAGCAAAGTGTCGTGACCGGCCCGGATTGAGTTTTGCTGCAATTTCCGCGGCTTCGATGATGAAAGTGCCAGAGCCGCACATGGGATCGACCACCGTTTCGCTCCCATCAAACCCGCATTGCCGCAGGAACAGCGACGCCATGGTTTCCCGCAGGGGCGCCTTGGCCACGGCTTCTTTATGACCCCGCTTGTGAAGCAAAGTGCCTGACGTATCGATACTAATGGTGCACAGATTGTCTTCGAAACGCGCTTTGATGCACACCTCTGCATCAGGCGAAATGGGCGCGCAGAGTTCCTCATGGATGGCCTTTTCAATGCGCTCAGCCGCAGCGCCTGCATGATAGATACGCGACTTCTTGCAGGTGACCTCGACTTGCACCGGCACATCGGGCTGCAGGTTTTCACCCCACGGAAATTTGCGGGCAAGCTTGTCGAGTTGCGCCAGATGCCCCGCATGAAACGCACCAATTCGCACCAGAACGCGCGTAGCCCCGCGAATTTCAAGATTGGCGCGCCAAACATCCGGCCATCCGCCGCGCAGGACTACTCCGCCGGTGACCGCTTTGGGAGCATGGAATTTCTTCTCCACTACCTCACTGCACAGCACAGATTCCAAGCCGGGAGGCGACACCAGGAATATCTCGAAATCATGGGGAGAGCTCATAGGGCTTCCATATGCCAAAATCCCGAGGCAATCGACAAGTTTTCGTGGATGCCGAGCGCTTTACAATCAAAGGTAATTTATGTATATACATTGCATATACACAAGGAATTGACCCATGACTGCATCATCTGCCCTCAGCCTGCGCATATCGGCGAAAGATCGCATATTGATTGACCGCGCCGCCGAAGCTACCCATAAAACCCGTACCGAATTTCTACTGGACAGTGCGCGCGCCGCCGCGGCTGACGCGTTGCTGGACCGCAACCTTTTTGTGTTGGGCGCCGCCGAATTCAAAAAATTTGAGAAGGCACTGAATGCCGCACCCACATCAACCGATGTCATCAACAAATTGAAAAAGCGGCCCAGCCCGTGGAAGAAATAGCAGGCCCGCGACCGCTGCAAGCCGAGGATGAAACGCAGGCCTTCGATTGCGGTGTTGACGTTCTGAACACATGGCTGAAACGCCGCGCCCTGCTCAACCACCTTTCCGGCGCATCCCGCACCTATGTGGCCATGAGCGGCAAGCGTGTTGCGGCTTATTACTGCCTGTCCGCAGGTTCCATCCAGCACGCCGCCGCCACAGGTAAAATCCGACGCAACATGCCGGAACCCATTCCGGTTCTAGTATTAGGTAGGCTGGCTGTGGACGTGGGGTTTCAGAAACGCGGGGTAGGTCCAATGCTGCTGCTTCATGCGCTGGAACGCACTGAGGAAGTGGCAAAAACAGTTGGCATCCGGGCGCTGTTGGTGCATGCGAAGGACGAGGCTGCTGCAGCGTTTTACAAGCGACTGGGATTTGTTGAATCGCCGCTTGACGCTTTGATGCTGATGGTGCGGGTGAGTGCGTAGCGGTTGCCCCTCACCCTCCCATTGCTGGCGCAATGGGCCCCAACCCTCTCCCCGTAAACGGGG
>JANMAE010000090.1:0-42285 GCA_031359445.1 Hyphomicrobiales bacterium
GAAGCTATGTTCCGCGTGCCGGGGCTTGGGGCATACTTCGTGTCATCTATCAGAAACCGTGATTATCCTCTTGAAATGTCATTGATATTGATGATCACGATCATGTTCTGCCTATCCTATCTGATCTCCGATATTCTCTATGCGTGGCTCAATCCGCGCATCAGAATAGAGGGTCGCAAAGAATGACGGTTGCAACTGTTCCTGAAGAAAAACATCGCAGTCCACTTTATTTGATTTGGCTGCGGTTCAAAGCCAACCGTGCCGCCATAGTCTCTGTCATGATTCTGCTCACTCTCATTCTCATGGCAATTTTTGCACCACTGATCACCATTACTGGATATGAAGAGCAGAGTTTTCTTGATCACGGGCTGGAACCGCCGTCATCGCAATTCTGGTTTGGCGTCGATGATCTGGGCCGCGATTTCTTTTCGCGCATTGTGTATGGCGCCCGCGTTTCGCTGACCATCGGCTTTGCCTCGGCATTCTTTTCAGTTTTGATTGGCATTCCACTTGGTGCATTGGCAGGCTACTATGGAGGCTGGGTGGACTGGTTGGTGATGCGGGTTATTGAGCTGTTCTCTGTGGTGCCCCCACTCCTTGCTGCGATGCTGCTCGGTGCCTTGACAAAAGGCGGATTCGCTACTGTCGTGTTAATCGCTTCTCTGTTTGGCTGGGTGCAAGTTTGTCTATTGGTACGCGCCCAAATCAAGGCCTTTAAAGAAAAAGAATTCGTTCGTGCGGCTGTAGCGCTTGGCGCTTCACCGGCCTATGTGATCCGTCGCCATCTCCTGCCCAATTCAATCTCACCGATTATTGTCGGGTTCGTTTTGGCCATTCCATTGGCCATGATGCTGGAGGCCGGGCTGAGCTTCCTGGGTATTGGCGTGCAGCCGCCCGTGCCGAGCTGGGGGCAAATGATCAATGTCGGCATGAACTTCATGTTCTTCTATTGGCACATGGCGGTTTTTCCAACAGTCGCTTTGGCCATCACCGTTCTGGCCACAACATTTTTCGGTGACGGGTTGCGCGATGCGCTTGATCCAACTTTGAAAGACCGTTGAATACTATTTTTTCATATATTTCTGAAGCGCAGCAACGAGAATATCCATATGTTTTTGGGTGTTGTAACCCTGCGCAGAAACGCGAACGATTGTTCTGTCCTGCCAATCGAACACCGGAATTTCAATTCCATGCTGCTGCAATAAAAACAGTTTCAACGCCATTGGCTCACATTTCGGAACGGGCATAGCCACCATCTGCGGCGCACAGAACTCAGGGCTGCTGAGTGCTGGTAACCCCGTCAGCTCTGCAACACGCAAGGCCGTGTTTTGCACAAGAATGCGGCATTGTTCAGCCACCTTTTTCCAGTTGTGTTCAAGCCCGAACTTAATGGCATCCGTCACCGTCAACCAAGCTGAGGGGTCGCGCGTGCCTTGCATTTCAATGCCATCAATAAACGGCGTGTTGCCAAAAACGCCCTTCACACCGAACTGGCCTGCATCTTCGCTCCAGCCGTGGCTGATCACTAACGGGTTGACGGAAGATTGAAGCTCTTTACGCACATAAAGAAACGCCGATCCCTTTGGTGCCATCATCCATTTGTGGCAATTGCCCGCATAATAATCGGCATCAAGGACTTTGAGGTTGAGCGGAATGTGAGCTGGGGTATGCGCCCCATCAATCACCGTCCAAATGCCCCTGGCCTTTGCTGCGCCGACAGCACGCTCAATCGGGAACACTAAAGCAGTGGCTGATGTGATGTGGCTGAGGAAAAGAACGCGGGTATGTTCACTAAAGCCTGCCAAAATAGCGTCTGTGAATTGTGCTTCGTCTGTCAAAGGCAGAGGAATTTTCACAACCACAATCTTGGCACCTGCGCGCCTGGCCACATAAGCCCACGTCTTTTCCAAAGCTGCATATTCATGATCGGTGGTGAGAATTTCGTCCCCTGGTTTCAAATCCAGCGACTGGGCAACAATATTCAGCCCCATAGTCGCATTGGTCAGACCAACTATATCTTCCGCGTCCGCACCAATCTCACCCGCCAAAGCCACACGCGCATCGCGCATCCAACCGCTTAGACCACGATCGGGATCAAGAAAGGCAACGGGCTGTCTCTCCAATTTTAATTGCCAGCGCTGGTAAGATTCAAACACTGGTCGCGGACATGCGCCGAATGAACCATGGTTTAAAAATACCACACCCGGATCCAGCAGAAACAGCGAAGAAAGATTATCAATCAAAGTTGTCACCCCATTTCATCTGTCTCACTTTTTAAGTTGTGATAGGATAAGTCAAGCCATGTGTTCGCAATCAATCAACAATTCGAGTTTCACAAGATGACCCACAATTTGAATTTGGCAGATTTTCGCCCTGTGACAAAACTGGTGGTAAAACAGACTATCTTGCGAAAGCCCCATTGCCCTGTGATTGATGCTCACAATCATCTCGGTGTCGATTTTGGTGGCGGCTGGGCCAACAAATCAGTTGCTGAGCTCACCGACCGTCTCGATGAAGCTTACGTCAATGTCTATGTTGATCTTGACGGTGGTTGGAGTGAAGATATTTTAGACGCATGCTTGCGGAAATTCAAAGAGGTGGCACCCGAAAGGTTTATATTTTTTGGCGGCCCGGGCTGGAAGCATTGGCAAGTTGATGGTGGTCGGTTTGGAGAAAAAGCAGCAAAGCGTTTCAGGGCGCAAGTTGCACGTGGTGCACAGGGCTTGAAAATCTGGAAAGACTTCGGCCTTCACGTATGCGACCAAAACGGAGTATTGGTTCGCGTTGACGACACGCGCCTTGATCCGCTGTGGAACGCCGTTGATGAGCTTGGTCTTCCCGTCATGATCCATGTGGCAGATCCCGTTGCTTTCTTTGATCCGCTCGACGCAAGCAATGAAAGATGGGATGAACTCAACGCACATCCTGAATGGCAATTTCCCGCACCCCGGTTTCCATCGTTCATCTCTATCATGGAAGATTTCGCGCGGCTGGTGATGCGCTTTCCAAATTTGAAATTCATTGCAGCCCATGTTGGCTGTTACGCAGAAAATCTTAGTTGGGTTGCAGAACTTTTGCAGCGCTGCCCCAATCTCCATGTCGATATCAGCGCCCGCATCAGTGAACTTGGCCGCCAACCCTATTCTGCCAAACGTTTCTTCGAGCGATTTTCAGATCGTGTTTTATTTGGCATCGACTGCGGCCCAAACCTTGATGCCTATCACATCTATTTTCGGTTTCTTGAATCACAAGATGAATATTTCAACTACAGCCACGAAATCATTCAAGGACAAGGGCGTTGGCAAATCTATGGGCTGAACTTGCAGCCTGCCGTGCTTGAAAACATCTACTACAACAATGCTGCCAAGCTATTTGGAATTGCTGAAACCACCAGGAGATAGTGAAAGTGACCCGCCAGTTGGCTTCAACTTCACAATGGGTGCCAACACTTTGAGGTCACAGTTCAGGGCAAACAGCCCTCAGGCGCGAGTTCACGTGCAAGCAGGCTGCACTGTTGCTTCAGCAGTGAGAAAAAAGTTTCAGCAGCCTCCATGCGTGGACGATCAAGCGGACGCAGCGCTGATATCCGGAAAGGAATGCATGGTTCAAACCGGCGCAGCACCAAACCGCGCTGGCGGTAGCGCAGAGATGACAGAGGATTTATCACTGCGACACCCATTCCACTTGCGACCAATTCGCAAACGCCTGCAGCGGACTGGCACGAAACCGTTGTCAATCCGTGGACACCCGCCTTGTTCAGAGTGCGTGTAAACGCCAGGCGCGACGGGTCATTGGGGCCGAGGCCTATTAGCTTCACACCGTCGAGGTTTTTTGGCGTGATGATTGGCTGCCCAGCCAAAGGATGACCACTTGGCATGACGGCAACAAGTACAAATTCGGCAATCGTGCTGACCTCCACAGCGGGGTTGGCAAAACCGCCCTCGATGAGACCGATATCGAAATCATAGCCGCTCACCGGGGTTTCATCCCTCGGATCAGTCGTTTGGATGTCGACCGAGAGTTCGGGTATTTTTTCTTTCAGTCCGACCAGGACTTCCGGAAGGAGACTGATGGCAAAGGCAGGCAAAGTTGCGATTGTCAGCACGTCACCTTGGGCATCGCGCAACCGCTCGACGAGGCGGTTGACGTCTTCGAGTCCGGAAAATGTAGCTTGAATCTGCTGGTACAACCGCTTTGCCCGTGCCGTCGGCTGCAAGCGGCGGCGTTTTCTTTCGAATAGCGGAAAACCAATCTGGGTTTCCATGCGCAACAGCTCGCGCGTGATGGTTGGCTGGGACGAGCCAATCGCATCGGCAGCAGCTGTGACCGTGCCCAAGCGCATGATCGCCCGGAACACTTCAATACTTCTCAAATTCATGGGCGCAACGGGCCAGGCCATGGTCATATTCTCCTGCCAACATCATATCCAAAATGAATGAACTGCACGAGTCTATTCTATGTTCATGCCTTGCTCGCAGGATTAGCCTGCTCTGGATTGGACAACGGCACATGATGAATGCCATGCACGGCACTTTGAAGATTGACCATCCGGCGAAGCAGGCGCTTGAAGCTGCTCTGCGGGCCTGTGATGGAGCAATTACCCCAAACGAGGTCGCAGTTTCGGCCTGTGTCTACCCTCCCTCTTCGAGACCTGATGACCGAAGCACTTGGCAGGCCAATCAGCATTGGGGACACCGGGATACGGTTGCCATTTATCCCGCCAGCGTGATGAAGCTTTTTCTTCTCGCGGTGCTCGCCGATCAGCGGCAAAACGGACAGATTGACTGCCTGGCTGAAGATAATCGTGCTGCAGAAGCTATGATCCGCGAGTCCTCCAACGAAGCGACTGTCTATCTCTTGGGGCGTGTGACGGGTTCTGAAGATGGATCATGCGTTGCGCCCGCTGCACTGGCAGACTGGGGCCGTCGGCGCGCTCTGGTACAAGAATGGTTCCTCGCAAAAGGCGGGGAATACGAAGACATAAGCCTGCTACACGCAACTTACCAGGACAGCCCCTATGGCCGGGCCCAGCAGGCGCGCACGCCAGACAATGCAAACAAACTCACTGCCGTGGCTGGCGCACGCTTGATGCATGACATTGCAAAAGCTGAGTTGGCTGGTTCGGCATGGATGATGGAGCTTCTTGACCGCCAGTTTCAGCGCCAGCCCGATTACGAAAATTCCGAAGGTGATCAGGTTCGAGGATTTCTGGCCGAAGGTCTGCCACCCGATGTCAAGGTTTGGTCCAAGGCCGGCCACACATCGCGCGTTCGGCATGACCTGCTTTACGCCGAGTTGCCAGAGGGAGTAGCTTTCGTTTTATCAGTGATGACAGAAGGAGAGTGGAGTTCACGCAACGGAAAGTTTTTGCCAGAATTCGCGCGGGCATTTCACCGCGCCGTTATTGATACGAACCAAACCCACCAAGAAAAAATCTCAACAGGAGGAACACCGTGAAGAACATCAAGTTTGCATTGAGATGCTGCGTTGCATCGCTAAGTTTTTCAGCGATGGTTGCGTTGACGCCGCGACTCGCCATGGCCGACGAACCAATCAAGGGCGGCGTGTTGCATCTGGTCGCTCCCTTCGGCACGGCATTGACCAGCCTTGATCCGCATAAGACCTACGAGTCCCAGGATCTTGTGGTGTCGAAGGCATTTCATCGTTCACTTTATGATTGGGATAGCAGCAGCAACAAGCCTGTGCTCGAATTGGCGGAATCGGTTTCGGTTAGCCCTGATGGCAAGACCTTTACGTACAAGCTGCGCGACAATGTGTTTTTCCACAACGGCCGCAAGATGACGGCAGACGACGTCATCTGGTCGTATACCCGCATTGCCGATCCGGCAATTCAATCTCCCGGCGTTACCAACATCGAACCCATCGAGGGGGCAAGCGACGTTGTTGCGGGCAAGGCCAAAACAATTAGTGGACTGAAGAAAATCGATGATCTCACCTTCTCGGTCACCTACGCCAGCTTCGCGGATCCAGCGTCTCTGCTTTTTGACGGTTCAACATCAATCTTGCCGCGGGAAGAAGTTGAAAAACCTGATTTTGCCACGCATCCAGTGGGACTTGGGCCTTTCGTGTTCGTGGAACACGTCGAGGGCTCCTCCATCAAGGGCAAGCGCTTCGACAAGTATTTCAAACCGGGCTTGCCTTATGCCGATGCGGTAAACTTTATCATCACCGACGACTACAGCGCCATGGATGTGGCATTCCGGGCGGGTGAAGTGGATGCCACGGTTTTGTCGGAAGACGCCTATGTGCTCTATGGCGCTGACGCTGAGCTTTCAAAGCGTCTCATCGAAGTGCCTGAGTTGTTCACGCGGCATATGGGACTCAACACAGAAAAGCCGCCCTTCGACAATGTGAAGGTCAGGCAGGCCATCAACTATGCAATTGACCGTGATCTGGTCATTTCCAAGTTGCTGAAAAACAAGGCCTTCAAGGCAACTGGCTGGTTGCCGCCTACATCGCCAGCATTCGACAAGAACCGGGCACCATACGCCTATGATCCTGCCAAGGCCAAGGCACTGCTCGCCGAAGCAGGTTTTTCAAACGGATTTGAGATGGAAATTTTGGTCACTGATTCCACCTCGGGGCGCGGCGTGGTTGAAGCGATCACACCCTTCCTCAAAGCCGTTGGCATCACCGTCAAAATGACAATTGCAGATGGAACTGTGGTGGCCGAAGCACGGGAAAAAGGAACCGCCATGGCGTGGATGCGCTCTGCAGGAACGGGGCCTGACCCCGTATCAGCGTTGCGTTGTTTTGACAGCCGCGTGAGCAGGCCTGCGTGCAACACGACAGCGTTCAAGGATCCGGCATTCGATGCAATGCTCGACCAGGCCGCCACCACTCAGGACGAGCCAGCCCGCATTGAAATGTTGCGCAAAGCTGATGCCTATATCCAGGACAAGGCACCCGTCTGGTTCCACAACTACAACAAGGGCATTCTCGCCGTGCAGCCATGGTTGCATGGGGTTGCAGCAGGCAACGTCACGGAAACGGCGATCATCGAAGTCGATGACATGTGGCTCAACGCCGAAGCGCCTGGCCGCAATAAAGAGTGACAAGTCGGCAAGGCAAGTCATACTGACTTACCTTGCCCTTCTTTTGCAATTCGTCGCGTGGAGAACAATTCATGGCCATGTTACTGATACGCCGCCTCATGCAGTCGGCCGTGACACTGCTTGCCTCCATTTTGCTCATCTTCGTCCTCTTCAGTGTGATCCCAGGATCTTTTGTGAACTCGCTCGGAGGCGACAAGCGCAACATTGATGCAGAATTCAAGGCCCGGCTCCAGACCGAGTTGCATATTGATGAACCAGTGCCGCAACGTTTTGTTCGCTATATGTCGGGCTTGTTGCGGGGAGACCTAGGTAAATCCTTTGCAATGCGCCGCCCGGTGGCCGATATTCTGACGGAACGCCTGCCAGCCTCCCTGCGTTTGGCAGTTGCGGCCACAGCCTTTGCCATGTTCTTGGGCGTGCCTCTCGGATTCCTCGCTGCTGCCCGCCAAGGGAGTTGGCTTGATGCCGGGACCATGATGCTGGCAATATCGGGGCTGTCGATACCGGCCTTCTGGTTTGGCCTGCTTGCGATGTTTCTGTTGTCCCTCGAATTGCGCTGGCTGCCGACCTTTGGGTATGGACATGGCAGTTTCGTCAACCTGGTTCTGCCTGCTATGACACTTGGTGTGGCACCTATGGCTTTGATTGCGCGTACCACACGTGCCGCTGTTCTCCAAACCATGTCGGCTGACTACATTCGCACCGCGAGGTCAAAGGGTGCATCCGAGGCGCGGGTGGTAACAGGGCACATGGCACGCAATGCCTTTGTTCTTATCTTGACCACGATTGGCTTGCAGTTCGGCTCTATGCTCGGTGGTTCTGTCATTGTGGAGAACCTGTTCTCGTGGCCGGGCATTGGCGCACTTCTCACCCAATCCGTGTCACAGCGTGACATCCCGCTGGTTCAGGGGTGTGTGCTCTTGATCATCGCTTTCTTTCTCACCATCAATACACTCGTCGATATGGCCTATGTCATCATCGACCCGCGCATCCGCTTTCGCTGAGGTTTCCTGATGCGCCGCTTGAACCTCCAGGTTGGACTAAGCATTGTTTCGATGCTGATCATCGTCGCGTTGCTGGCGCCGTGGCTGGCACCCTTCCATCCGACCGAATACGCCGACCTCAACAATGCAGGGCTTCCACCGGGATCACCCTTCCTGCTAGGAACCGATGAACAGGGCCGCGATGTGTTGTCACGCATCCTCTATGGTGCCCGCATCTCGCTGATGGTGGGACTTGTCGTGCAATCCATGAACACATTGGTGGGTGTTACCTTGGGTGTCACCGCAGGTTATTTTGGCGGCTGGTGGGATGAACTCGTACAAGGCCTGACCAACTTGATGCTGGCTGTCCCCACCATTGTTTTTGCACTTGCCTTGATGACAATACTTGGGCCGGGCCTCACAAGTCTGTTCGTCGCACTGGGGCTCACTGACTGGTCCTACAGCTGTCGCATTTCGCGCGCGCAAGTGCTTAGTCAAAAATCGCAGAATTATGTGCAAGCCGCGGAAACTCTGGGCTTCAGCAAAGCGCACATCATGTTTCGCGAAATATTGCCCAATGTTGCAGGTCCACTTGTCGTGGTTGCCACCATGGGGGTTGGGTCCGCCATTCTTTCCGAGGCATCGCTGTCGTTCATTGGGTTGGGTGTTGTTCCGCCCGATCCCAGTTGGGGTGGCATGTTGGCCCGTGCGCGCGAACAGCTGATGGGCGCTCCATGGATAGCAATCTATCCCGGTCTTGCACTGTTTTTCACCGTGCTCGGCTTCAACATGTTGGGCGATGGACTGCGCGATCTGCTGGACCCGCAAGGCCGGGCCAATACATGAGCGGGATTGAAAACATTCTCCAGGTCGAGGGACTGTCTATCGCCGTCGGGTCCAAACATGACAGCCCGCTTGCCGCTGAAAGCGTCACCTTTAATGTCAAGCGTGGTGAAATTTTTGGCATGGTTGGCGAGTCCGGTTGCGGCAAAAGCATTTGCGCCCTCGCTGTTTCAGGGCTGCTCCGTTCGCCGCTCCGCACCACCGCTGGCCGTGTGATGTTTGAAGACAAGGACATATTGGCGCTCAACTCCCGTGAAATCCGCCAGCTGCGCGGTGGCAGGATTGCCATGATTTTCCAGGAGCCCATGACGGCGCTCAATCCGCTGATGCGCGTGGGCGACCAGATCGCTGAAATGTTTGTGTTACATGAAAGGTTGAGTAACAGTGAAGCGCGGCGTCGTGCAGTCGCAGCTTTGGAGCAGGTTCAGGTGCCAAGTCCGGAGCAGCGTTGTGCCGACTACCCACACCAACTTTCAGGCGGCATGCGCCAGAGGGTGATGATTGCCATTGCCATGGCGTGCAAACCTGCGCTGCTAATTGCCGATGAGCCAACTACGGCACTTGATGTGACGATCCAGGCCGAGATCATCAGCCTCGTGCTCGAACTATGCCAGCAGAGCGGCACGGCAGTTTTGCTGATTTCTCATGATCTTGGCCTGGTCGCCGAGACCTGTAACCGCGTGGCTGTAATGTACGCTGGACGGATTATTGAAGAGCAGCGTGGTGACCTGATTTTTTCCAGTCCGCTCCACCCCTATACGCGAGGGCTGGTTGCGGCATTGCCAAGGCCTGGCCGGCGGCTTGCAGGTGGACAAAAGCCACTTGCGGATATTCCTGGGCTTGTTCCACCAATTGGACAGCGCGCTGCGGGCTGTCATTTTGTGCCACGTTGCGGACGCGCTGATGCCAAGTGCAAACAAGACGTGCCGCAAGCAACTCAACTTGGCGGCGATGGTTTTGTAAGGTGCTTCCACCATGGCTGATTCATTGCCAGCGGAGCGGCCCTTGGTTGCCGAAAATCCCGTCGTCCTGCACGCAGAAAATCTGCACGTGCATTTTCCCATCCGTACCGGGCTTCAGAAGCACTCCCTAAAAGCCGTCGATGGCGTTTCGCTGGATTTACGCGCTGGCGAATGTCTGGGCCTTGTCGGGGAATCGGGTTGCGGCAAGTCAACGCTCGCACAGGCCATCATGGGATTGCTGCAACCCACTGCTGGTGCAATAGAACTGGTCGGATTCGGGCAAGAAGTTCGGCGCCGCGACCGGGCGCGAGCCATACAGATGGTGTTTCAAGACCCCTTCTCTTCGCTCAATCCGCGCATGACAATTCGGCAAATCCTTGGCGGCCCACTCTTGCTTCACCGACTGTGTACGCGTGATGAAGTTGAGGGTCGCATCATGACATTGCTGGCGCGTGTGGGGGTTGAACGCGCTGCGATGGACCGTTATCCGCATGCGTTCTCCGGTGGGCAAAGGCAACGCTTGTGCATCGCACGTGCTCTCGTGGTTCAGCCTCGCATTCTCATTTGCGATGAGCCAGTCTCGGCCTTAGATGTGTCAATCCGTGCCCAGATTATAAATCTTCTGCTCGAACTCAAAGATGAATTGGGCGTAGCATTGCTCATGATCTCGCATGACTTGGGCGTCATCGAACACATGAGCGACCGCATCGCGGTCATGTATTTGGGCCGCTTTGTGGAGACAGGCAATTGGGACGAGGTCATTATGCGTGCCGCCCACCCTTATACGCGCGCGCTGTTGGCATCAATGCCGGGAGCAGCCAAAACTCAGAACAAACGTCTTCGCTTCTCGGGTGAAGTACCCTCGGCCCTGAAGCCACCACCAGGCTGCGCCTTCCATCCGCGTTGCAGTGAAGCCCAGGATATTTGCCGCTCGGGCGCAGGGCCCGGTTTCACTGAACTCAACGGGCGTCATGCGGCACGCTGCCATTTTGCCAATCGAGAAACATGAACATGACCGACACAAGCCTCCGCCATGGCAACTCCATGATCCCAGTCATCCAGGTTCGCGTGGGTCAAGACCCGGACAAACCGCATATGGGCACGCTGGCGATAGATGATTGGACGGTTCCCTGCGCCATTGGCCGGGGCGGACTGGTTCAACCCAATTTCAAGCGCGAGGGGGACGGTGCCACCCCAATCGGTTGCTTTCCGCTGCGCTACGGTTTCTTTGATCCGACGGCCTTCGCACCTGAAACCTTTCGCGCCCTTGATTTTCCGTTCGTGCCAAAGCCTAAAAACTACGACTGGTCAGAAGATGGCTTAAGTCCGCTCTATAACCGCTTCAACTATGATTTGGATCCTGCGTCACCCAGCACGCTCGGACACCGCATCTTCGACATGTTCATACCGATTGGCTGGAATGATTCCGTGGCTGCCGCATTTGCTGGCTCCGCAATCTATTTACACATAGCGCGCGAAGACTTCACGCCAACTGCGGGCTGTGTTGTCATCGCGCATGATAGGGTGCTGGAACTCGCACGGCGCATGCAGCCTGGCATGATGATAGATATTGCACTGGCGGGTGCAAAATCCAACACACTGGCAGCACCTGAACTCCGCACTGCGTCTGCAATTGAGATCGTCAGCTTCCGTGGGATGGAGAAGGGCCCCAAAATCATTGTCACTGGTGCTGTGCATGGTGATGAACCCGCTGGCCCCCGGGCGATCACACGGCTGATCTCGGAGATACGCTCGGGTGCAATCAATCTTTTGAACGGAAGCATTACGTTTGTTCCCGTCATCAACAGCCTCGCCTGGCGCAGAGCAAGTCGGGAGGGAGACCGCAATCTCAATCGTTATCTCTCCGAAAAGGTGATCTCTCACGACAACGAAGACCGGGTTGGCAACATCCTTTGCCCGCTCTTGCGCGAACACGACGTGCTGATCGATCTGCACTCGTTTGCGGGTGCGGGCGACCCGATGGTGCTGGTTGGACCATCCAACAATCGTGGCCATAGCGAACCATTCTGGCGGGCCGAAGAAGAATCAGCGCTCGCTGTTGCCATGGGATTGCCGCTGATCGTGCATGGTTGGGTTGCAGCACATGAGCGCATGAGGGCGATGCGGTTGGAACTGGGATTGGTACCTATTCCACCATCATCCGCGGCAACCGGCACCACCGAATACATGCGGTTCGCGGGTGGCTATGGCGTTACAGTCGAATGCGGGCAACACCAAGCGGAAAAAGGCCCACAAACAGGCTATGAGGCTGTTTTATGTGGCCTTGTACATCTCGGCATGATCCGTGCGCCAGCAAATCATTCAGCACAACGTAACATTCGGGCACTTGAGATTATCGAACCAATTTTGGCACTGCACGAGAACGATAGTCTGTTGCGAGTCTTTTACGCTGGCGAACCTGTTGTATCAGGAAAGGTCATCGGACGTCGGCACGATGGAACCGACATTGTGGTGCCATATCACGGAGCCATCATATTTGCCAGCCGGACGGCAGCCGCAGGCACTGAACTGTGCTTCCTATGCCGCAGCAGCGCACGGTTCTGAGGGTATCCCAGACAGTATGGAAATGTTTTCGAGTTGAATGAGTTGAGCCCGCCCCGGTTCGATTGGCCGCGAAATCCCTAACGCAACACGTCTGCGAAAGTGGCGTACACATTACTAAGAATTAAATTTTCAACCTTTGTTGTGCACACAATGTGCACACGCCACCAGACCGATACGTTTTTGAGCGCGACTGAAGTAATTTCAGTGATTATTTCCCAAGCCCCAGTCAGTTGCGGTGAGGCAACATTTAGACTTGTGGAGCATAGAGGAGGTCAACTTCCTCTGAAATTCAACCTCTGTCTTGGTCACTCGTTCCTAAAATTACAGACAAGTCACCGTGCGGCATAAGGTATTGCCGCGGTAAGCGTGTGTTTTGCGCGCTCCCAGCCGTTGGCACCATCCGGGTACCATATGACGGAGGTGTAGCCCCAGCTGACAGCCCGCTTTGCGGCGTTCCACGACATCCAGCAATCGGTCATGCAATAGATTAAGATCTTGCGTGTTTTATCGCCAGCAGTGTTTGCGGCAAGGCCCGCCTGGAAGTAGGCTTCTGTTTCCTTGGTGATTTCGCCATAGCCGACATTGGCCAGCCAAATGCTGCCCGGTATGTCCTTTCGAGGCGCGTCACGCCAAATCGTTCCCTTGGGCAGATTGTCAGGCTTTGGCAGGCGCGGCATGACATCGAAAAAAATCGCGGCCTTTTGTTCCCATAACGCTGCCACCTCTTGTGTCGTTGCCACCTCCGCGCCCGCGAGCGTTGCAGGCACGGGTGCCTTGTATTCATCCAGCCTGTAACCGGCAGGCTCGGCAACAGCAACCTCTGCCGCACTACAGTTGACTGAAGACAGAATGCTGAGAACAGACAGCGTCAGCGCAACGCGTTTCAGGCACTCTGGCATTTCACAAACCAACTGCATTCACTGGCCATTTATCCCGGAATACAGTGCCTGCAGTGTCAATAGCTTCAGCTTCAATTTCACCGCCGCTGGGTGCCACAAAATCGAAGCGGAAATTCGGATCCTCGGAAATGGAAATTCCACCTTCCATTTGCAGGATCATTTCGCCATTGCGCGAAACTTTGAGATTATTCACAAAATGCGCCGGGATGTAGTAACGGGTAACCTGGTCCATTTGAAAACCCGAGTTGTTGGGATGGCGGATCATCAACTGTACTTCGCGCCGTGTACTCGCAGAAGCCTCTTCCCGTGGCGGAAACTGCCGCAGTTTCATCACACCCATCGTGGCCTTGGCGTCATCCTGATTTTTCATGGAAGGCGCGGCGCAACCGCCCGTGGCCTTCACAAAAGTTTCCGCCATATGCAGTTCGCCTGTTGCCGTTTCAGCAATTGCGCGCACATAGGAATAATCATTGACCCTGACCCGCGTTGAAATTTTCCGCAAGCCCGAATTCTTGCCGATCTTGATGACCGCAACCACCGGCGATGGATTGACATCGATCACCAGCGTGATCGTTGCAATCTCCCCGCCGGCTTTGCCTGGATCAATCTCAAGGTCAATCGGAACCAGACCGGGATCCTGCGCCCGCTTGGGAGCCTCGATGTGAATAACCCCTGTGCCAAGCTTGATCGCCCGGTTCTTGAACAATTCCGGTTTCAATTCATTCCAAACAGCGGCGGATACTTCCTGTTTGTCCGCTGCCAGTGCCATGCGAGGATCGGCCGTCACCATGATAAAACCAGCGGCAGCCACAGTAGAAATCAGCGCCACCCGTGCCAGTGATCGAAACCAGTTATTGGTAAACACTCGCATGCCGCTTCTCCTTCAGCTGTTTTGACAATGCTAACCCCAAAACAGGAGACTTGGCAAATAAGGCATAAGGGCGGTAGTAAGGTTTTGCACCCTTCCGCGATATCCCCGTACCATTCGACACCTAGCAAAACCCAAGAAAAAACACCCATGCCTATTGATCACGAACTTCGGAAAGAACTTAATGACGAGTTGCATGGGCGCGCTGGCATGCCTGTTTCGGTTCCAGCAACAATCATCCATCTGACCTACACAATTGAACACAACGATCAAGATCCGGTTTTAGCCATCATTGCCTTGTGCAAGGCGATGAAGCAAAAGCCGCCGCAACCAGACGCACTGCACTTTGCCATGCCGGCTATTGGAGGCCACTTGCGTTTTGAACGCCACGGCGAATTCTATCGCATCAATCTGCTGAGGAAATCCGAAAGCCCTGACGATCCATTTGTGGGACTTCCCAAAAATTGGATTGAAGAATTGCCCGGCAAGCGCTTGGTCGCCATCCGCACGAGCCTTGTGCAGAAGCAGAAAAACAAGGCTGCAGATTCAGTCGCACAAAAAATGTTTGGTCATGATGATGTCGCAGCCTCTGTCATTGGCCAGGGCGAAGCTACGATCTGGATGGATTTCCGTATTGGACCAGATGGTTTCACCCAGATTTTGGTTGAGAATACAAACATGTCGCCATTGCGCATGGGGCGCGCGCTGCGCCGCATTCACGAAATTGAAACATATCGCATGATGGCCCTGCTCGCACTTCCCGTTGCGCGAAAACTGTTGCCTGAAATCAATGACTTGGAACAACGTCTTGCCCGTACGGTTGAAGCAATGGCCCAGGGGCAAGGAACTTATGAAGATGCAGCACTGCTGGAGCAGCTGAGCACCACCTCTCGTGATGTCGAAAGCATTTCAAGCCGCAGCAATTATCGTTTCTCGGCATCACGGGCCTATTCGACCCTCGTCAGCAAACGTATTGCCGAACTCAACGAAGAGCGTGTCAAAAATCATCAGCGCATTGGTGTTTTTGTTGATCGGCGCTTTTCGCCAGCAATGGCCACGTGCCAGGCTGTTGCAGATCGAATTACAAGTTTGACTCTCCGTTGCGAGCGCGCCAGCAATCTGCTGCGCACCAGAGTTGATATTGCACTCGAAGGCCAGAACCAGCAACTTCTAACATCAATGAATAACCGCGCACAGCAGCAACTTAAGTTACAGGAAACAGTTGAAGGCCTTTCGATTGTTGCAATAAGCTATTACCTTTCCGGTCTCATCTTTAAAATGTTTGATGGCGTGTTGCATGAACTAGGCCCCACGCGTGTCAACGTCATCAATATGACGGTTATACCAATTGTTGCCTTGTGCGTGTGGCTCGTGATGAAGCGGGTCAAATCGCGACTGAACCGCAAGTTTTGAATGGCCCGACTATTCCCACTCCAACTCCGCAAACGCCGTCGTTGCGTTGCGTTCGTTGTATTCGTCAAACAATTCCCATTTGCCGCGTTCGCTTTGGGCCGCTGTTTTGACGGCTTCGCTGATGATTTGGCCATCGGCAATGGATTTGCGCAAATCACGGGCCAGCACTTCGAAATAGGTTCGTTCTGCATCAAGGGCTTGCGGCCATCCCGTTGACACAGATCCGTGCCCAGGAACGATCCGAGCCGCAGGAATTGCCGCCAGTTCGTCCAACTGCCGCATCCATTGCAGCAATGAGCCGTCGAGCGTTGGCAGATGTTGCGTGAACACCAGATCGCCGCCAAACAGCGTGCGTGACGTGGTGTCGAAAACTGTGAGATCATTATCCGTATGTGCAGGCTTCCAAGCCTGCAATTCCAGCTTGCGGTGGCCAAGGTCGAGCGTGAGCTGATCGTCGACAAGCAGTGACGGCGCCACGATTTCCACGCCTGCCATGGTTGAATCACCCATGAGGTCACGGAACCGCTTCAAATAGAACTCCTGTCTGTCGGCAAGGGCGCGTGGCAGGTTGTGATGGCCGACAATTTTGGCACCAACATCCCGAAATGCGGCATTTCCAAAAACATGGTCAGGATGCATATGCGTGTTGATCGCATAGCGAATAGGTTTCTCCGTGAGCGCTTTGATGGCGGCAATAAAGGCGTGTGCTTCCACAAGACTACCGCCGCTGTCAACAACAGCCACAGCTTCGTCACCAACGATTACTCCAAGATTGCAGATCGCCCCCTGATTGGCCTCCGTCATCAAGGCATGAACGCTTGAATAGCTGAAAACCCCATCAGCGAGGGGTGCCAACGGCAGCAACACATGCTCCGCTGCAACGGCAACCAGACGGGAAGGAGCAACGGCACCGGCCAACAATCCGCCAATGAGTCCACGCCGGTTGAGTTTCATCAGCTTGCCCTGGCCTGCGTCAAAGCTCCATATCCTTGCCAGGTAAAGCGCATTTCCACCGGACAACATTCAGGGACGGATGTTGCTCCGTCCATTTCGCAATTTCGGGGGGTGCCAGAAACATGCATTGCCGGAGATCGCCGCTGCTTTCAAATATCAGCTGCTCGATACGGCAACTGCTTGGGTTATTGGCAAGACACACCGTCATGATGAGATTGACCAAATTCATTTCTAACCTCTCCTATTCATCAAGGCCAGCCAATCAGAACTTTGTCAGCTGATGAAAAATGTACGTGCGCCCCTGTTGCTTTGGTTCACAGGGTGTGTCAACTTTGCTCCAGTGTCCAGTAAATTACTCCTCAACAGCTGGCCATAGCTGCCGATTGCTGAACTTTAATTTGAAACCCAGCCCTTTTCGTTGCAAAACGGCAAGGGCTTTTGGTTTTGATGGATGTGAAGACATGGTAATGCTCAATCGCAAACTGCATTGTGCAGTTCTGTTCCTGATCGGTGTTTCAGCCTTGCCAGCCACTACCCAGGTCATGGCCCAAGTCGTAAATGACTATCCAACCATTGCGCGGGCAGATTTCATTTTCGGGTGCATGAAAGTGAATGGCGACACGCGTGAAGCCATGGAGAAGTGTTCCTGCGCGATTGATGTCATTGCCTCCATCTTACCTTATGAGGACTATAACGCTGCGTCTGCGTTTATGAGCATGGGACAGCTTCAAGGCGAAAAAGGCGCGTTATTCCGCCAGAGCGAGCCTGCCAAGAAATCCATCGATAGCTTGAAAGGCGCCCGTGCTGAAGCAGAAATCCGCTGCTTCTGAATACCGTTTTCAGTCGCGAAATGCGCGTTCCAAATTCCGGGCCTTTTCAAAATTGCGCGCTTTGTCCAGACCCTTCAAATGCAGCAAGACGGTAGAGGTCACGTCGGCTGAATCGAAATCGGCTCCCGCAACATCGGCACCAGTCATGTTGGCCCCGCCCAGCTCCGCGCCATAGAGGTTGGCCTCGCGCAAAACCACGTCTTTCATGATTGCAAATTCCAGCACCGTGCGCGACAGGTTTGAACCCGTAAAGTCAGCTCCGTCAAGCCTTGCCGAACGCAACACTGCGCGCATCAGGCCCATGGACTGGTTTTTCATGTCTGCCGATAAATCAGCACCTGCCAGCTTTGCACCAGCAAGATTGCCATTTGTAATGTCAGCGGTAATGCGAGCCCCTGTCAGATCAACGCCTTTGAAGCCTGCACCACGCATCTGGCTTGCCACCAGACTTGCGCCGCGCATGCTGGCACCATCAAACTTTGCCGCCAGCGCCCAAACCTGATCGAGCACAATGCGGTCCAGTTTCGTGTTGCTGAGATTGGTCTTGTTGAGATATGCGCCGCGCAGATTGGCACCCGTCAGATCAAGGCCAGACAGATCCAGCCCCGACAGGCGTTTACCGGAAAGATCAACGGGTGCGCCTTTTGCGATGAGTGCAACCACGTCATCGCGGCTGAGCTCTGCTGTGGTCATCATGGGTGACTGCAAGTCAACGCCCGACATGGTATCCTGGGCGGCGAGTGGCAATACTGAACTGAACAAAAGCAACGCAGACAGAAGCCAGTTTCGTATCATTGATTTCCCCCGGTGAGTGCGGCCATGGCACCTCCCAATCTGTGTTGGATCAACCAATCAAGACCACGCGCCCATGAGCTATCCGTATTGGAACGGATATCTGCATTGAACTGTGCGACAAGCTTGTCAGTTTCTACGTCAAACACATCGACCTGAATATTGAGAATGAGGTTTGAGAGCTTGTGTACCGAGCCCACAACGGCGAGTCTGGCGTCAACTTTGCGCGCCAGTCTCTGAACGCAGCCGCAGGCAAATAGATTGGATGCCTTGGATTCCACCGCAACGGGCGCCATGTCGCATGACAACAACCCGCCTTCGCCAGCCACCCACTTTCGCAACTGCTGTGTCATCTGGATGAGGCGTTGTTGTTCCTTGTCCTTGCTGCCATTGATCTGGCCCTCCAGGCTCATGTCGATAAGCTCGAAATCAAAAACCGCCACGCATTTTGCAGCCGCAAAAGCTGAGCCATAAAAAGATTGCGTGACAAGCATGGCAAGCGCAATGAAAAGCAGGGGCAGTCGATGCATGACACTTTCCGGATTGTTGAATAAAAATTTTTACACTGAAAAGACAAGGGTTCAAGTCATTTTGTTGCATAGGCTGTTTTGTGCCTTGAAATGCAGTTCAGGCCGCATATGATACGCTCAAGCGGCATCTGAATGGAAGGTGATGACAGTATGGCAGAACGGGAAATGCGACGCGCCGGCATGCTGTGCCTGTTGGTTCAAGCATTCCTTGCATTGGCCTTGGCGAGAGTGGCAAATGCCGCTGAAACAATTGACATCCGCATTGCCTATTTGCGCAGCAGTGAAACCAAGCTGGCGATTTCGGTCCTTGACGCGCCTCCCAAAGATGATGGTATTGCCGGAGCACTTGTGGCTATCAATGACAACAACACGACCGGCCAGTTTATCAATCAAAAATTCTACCTTGAAGACGTAAAACTTAATCCGGATCAAGACCCGGCGAAGATCGTCAGCGAACTCATCGCCAAGGGCACGAGCTATATTGTGACTGATCTTCCCGCTGCCATGCTTCTCAAGACTGCCGATACAGCGAAGGCCAGTGGCGTCCTTGTGTTCAATGCTGGCGCCACGGATGATTCACTGCGGGAAGAAAACTGCCGGGCGAACGTGCTCCACACGGCACCTGCAAGGTCCATGTTGGCTGATGGTCTTGCCCAGTACCTTGTCTGGAAGCAGTGGCGCAATTGGTTCCTGATTTCCGGTTCGCATGAAAACGACAAGCTCTGGGCCGAGGCCCTGAAGCGGGCTGCGATCCGTTTTGGCGCTGTCGTTGTGGAAGAGCGGGTATTCGAAGATCGTGGCGCATCACGCCAGACTGACAGCGGCAATGTTCTTATCCAGCGCGAAATTCCAGTTTTCACCCAAGGCGCACCTGAACATGACGTGGTTGTGGCAGCCGACGAAAGTGAAGTCTTCGCAACCTATCTGCCTTATCGCACCTGGATCGCACGGCCAGTGGTTGGCTCGGCCGGTTTGGTGGCAAGCAGCTGGCATCCCTCGCATGAGCAATGGGGCGCCAAGCAAATCCAGAACCGATTTGTAAAAGCCACAGGCCGCCGCATGAACTCCAAGGACATGCAGGCCTGGACAGCGGTGCGCATCATTGGCGAGGCAACAACGCGCGCACCTTCAACAGACCTTGCCGCAGTCACCACCTTCATCAAGTCACCGGATTTCTCGATTGCCGCATTCAAGGGCCAGCGCGTGACATTCCGGCAGTGGAACTGGCAGCTTCGCCAACCGGTTTTGCTGAGTGACGGACGCAACGTTGTGTCTGTCTCTCCGCAAGAGGGTTTCCTCCACCAGTTTTCAGAACTCGATACGCTTGGCATTGACCAGCCCGAAACCAAATGCAAGCTTCAGTAAGTCTGAACTAAGGAGATCGGGATGTATTGGCGAATGACGGCAGCTGCAATGGCACTTTGCGTGACAATTTCAAGCGCTCATGCATTCTCGATCTACGTGTCAAATGAAAAGGACAATACCATTACGGTGGTGGATTCAGTGTCGCTGGAACCTGTCAAGACTGTCAAGGTTGGGCAGCGGCCACGCGGTATCGCGGTCACCCGCGACGGCAAATTCATCCTTGTTTGCGCAAGCGATGATGACACGATCGAAATGATTGATGCGACGACTTTTGAGCGCGTCGGCACCCTGCCCTCAGGACCCGACCCCGAATTGCTGACTCTCAGCCCGGATGGCAAAACGCTTTATGTTGCAAATGAAGACGACAACTTGATCACGATCATCGATATGGAGTCCAAATCCGTTGTCAATGAAATACCCGTGGGCGTGGAGCCCGAAGGGATGGGCATCAGCCCCGACGGGAAAACGCTGGTCAACACGTCGGAAACCACGAACATGGCACATTTCGTTGACACTGCGACCCATAAAATTGTGCAGAATGTGCTGGTGGACCAAAGACCGCGTTTTGCAGAATTCAAAAGTGACAATTCGCAAGTTTGGGTCAGTTCTGAAATCGGCGGTACGGTAAGCGTGATCGACAACAAGACTTTTCAGGTCATAAAAAAAATATCTTTTGATATTCCAGGCCTTCGCTCCGAAGCTATTCAGCCGGTGGGGGTGCGCATTACAAAAGACGGAAAAAAGGCATTTGTAGCATTAGGACCGGCAAATCGCGTGGCCGTCATCAACGCTGAGACCTTTGAGGTGCTGGATTATTTGCTGGTTGGTCAGCGGGTGTGGCAACTGGCCTTCACGCCAGATGAAAAATTTATAATCAGCACCAATGGCGTGTCCAATGATATTTCGGTTATTGATGTCAATGAGCTCACTGTGCTGAAGTCAATTCTGGTTGGTCAATTGCCTTGGGGTATCGCTGTATCGCCGAATTAAGTTGAACACGCGGCAGCAAATATGCGTTAATCCGGGGCATGATAAAAACCAACCATGAATTGGCATTAAGGGTCGAGAACCTCAGCCATACCTATGGCGCAAGACGAGCATTGGATGATGTTTCCTTTGCGGTCCCCGCCGGTCAGCTTACGGTGCTGCTGGGACTGAACGGGGCGGGCAAGTCCACCCTGTTTGCCCTTGTGACCAGGCTCTATGACGCACGCGAAGGCGAGATAGAAGTTTTTGGCAACAAGCTTTCAAAAAAACCGGGCGAAGCGCTGCGCCGCCTCGGCGTGGTGTTCCAGTCGCGCACTGCGGATTTGGACCTCTCAGTCATGCAGAATCTGGTTTATCATGCTGCGTTGCATGGTATTTCAGGAAGAGCCGCAACGTTGCGGGCGACAGAGCTTCTGGGGTGGCTTGATCTCTCGGCTCGTATCAACGATAAAGTCCGCAGCCTTTCAGGTGGGCAGGTCCGCCGCGTGGAAATCGCCCGTGCGCTTTTGCATCGCCCCAAGCTGCTGTTACTTGATGAAGCAACCGTTGGCCTCGATATCCGTTCCCGCTCCGACATCATTGGTCATGTCCGGCGGCTCGTAGCGGAGGAAGGCATCGGCGTCTTGTGGTCAACCCATCTCATTGAAGAAGTAGCGCAGCAAGATTCAATCGTGGTGCTGCATGAAGGGCGTGTTCTCGCTCAAGGAAAATTGTCAGATGTCGTCAGCGCGACCAAAACAGCGGATATCAAGTCGGCGTTCACAATGTTGACAAACGTGAGTGCCAGAACTGCCAGCGAGGCTGCATGACAATACCGTCAGCCTTGGGCAAGCCTTCACCCGGCTTCACAATTGGCCAATATGTGACTTGCCTCACGGGCATTGTCTGGCGCGAGAGTCTTCGTTTTTTGCACCAGCGCGAACGGTTCATTTCCGCTCTTGTGAGACCGCTCCTGTGGCTCTTTATTTTTGCGGCAGGTTTTCGCCAAGTCCTTGGCGTGTCGATCATTCCGCCTTACGAAACCTATATCCTCTATGAAGTTTACATCACGCCGGGACTTGTGGCGATGATCCTGCTCTTCAATGGCATGCAATCGTCATTGTCGATGGTCTACGACCGGGAAATGGGCAACATGCGCACACTTCTGGTCAGTCCCTTTCCGCGCTGGTACTTGCTGATTTCAAAACTGGTTGCCGGCATCGTGGTATCGCTGCTGCAGGTCTATGTTTACCTGGCCATCGCATGGCTATGGAATGTCAAGCCTCCCGTCATTGGCTACGTGACCGTCTTTCCAGCCCTGATCATGTGTGGACTGTTGTTTGGATCCCTTGGGCTTTTGATGTCGTCGCTTGTGAAACAGCTGGAAAATTTTGCAGGCGTGATGAACTTCGTGATCTTCCCCATGTATTTTGCATCTTCGGCGCTGTACCCGCTGTGGCGCGTCAGGGAATCAAGTCCTCTGCTCTACCACATATGCCAGTTGAACCCTTTCACCCACGCTGTTGAACTCATTCGCTTTTCCTTGCACGGAAAAATGAACTGGACAGCATTGGCCATCGTGGCGGCAACCACCACTGTGTTCCTTATTGCTGCAATCATGGCTTATGATCCAACGCGCGGGTTCATGGCGAGACGTGGAGCAACGGAATGACGTGGGGCCTGAGGATTGCGTTTGTGGTTTCGATGCTGCTGGCGTCCGGAGTGGAAACGCGCTCAGCCAATCAGGGCGACTGGCCCTGTGTTCAGCGCAAGGTCGCCGAAATCTCGCTGGCTGCCATCTGGACCGGGCCGCAACCCGATGCGACGGCACTCAAGTGGCGCGATGACACGGCAATCGCTGGCCTAGTCCCGCGCCTGGCAGCCCGGCGCACCACAGACATTGAAGCACGCCAAGCCATTATTGATCTGGCTGCATCTTCTGGTGAATTGAAAAAACCCAAGCTCCTCGCGCTGGTTGAGGGTTTGGTCGAAACCATCAATGCCGAGCGCGAGAACGTAATTGCCGGATTGGAACGCTTTGGCAAAGCGCAAAAGGATTTGGCAGATTTATTGCGCAAGGAGAATGCAGACCTGTCAACATTACGGACCGACCCGCAAGCCGATCCCGGCAAAGTCTCAAAACAGGCCGAACAGCTGATATGGAACCTGCGCATCTTCGACGAACGCCAGAAGTCCCTGCGCTTTGTGTGTGAGGTGCCGGTGTTGCTTGAGCAACGCTTGTTTGCGCTGTCAAAAGACATTCAGAAGAATTTTGAGACTGTAAAATAAAGCATGATAAATCTGCGCAGGCTCTAGCAAGGAAGCGCGGGAGAAGGTCCCGAAGGGGATGAGGGAGCTTTCGTGAACCTCACTGGGTGATCGGATGGTCCTGTTCGTCGAGCAGCGGCACGCCGAATTCCAGCAATATGCCATTGATGTCTTTTTGGTTGTCACGGAGCAGATTGTTGAGCGTACGCTTCCATTCCTGGTCAGATGCGCGAACCCCCATGGTGATGCGGAATACCATATGCGTATTCTTTTTTTCCTTCAGGAGCGGCACCACAACGAGTGGCTCAGCGGATTGCTTGGCATAATAGCCAGCGAATGGTCCCCACAAGACGGCCACGTCAATTTCACCCGCCTTCAAATCTGCGATCATTTTCTGGGTGGATGATTCATAGCGTGTATCAACCATCAGCGGATATGGCTTGGCCCGCGCCATCAAGCCATTGCGTGCCATGATGCTGGAAGGAGGAGTGCCAGCGACAATGCCGATCCGTTTATCCTTGAGCCGTGGATCACCCATCATGTCCAGGCCGTCGAGGCCATTGCCAGGCTTGTAAATCAGCGCATAGGTGGTTCGATAATATGCATTGGTATTCTGGACCAGTTCATCACCTTGCGGATAGCCAAGAATGACATCGCACTTGAACTCGCCCAAGGTCTTGCGGACGAACCCCGTCACCATGGGGAAGTATGTGTATGACACCGACTTGCCGAGTTTTCCTGCAAGAAATTCCGCGAGCCTGTTCTCGAAGCCTTCCTTCTTTTCGTTGGTGAAGGGCAGATTGTTGGGATCAGCACAAACCCGCAGAACCTTCGGATCGACCAGTTCTACAGAGCCAGCCAAACCTGCATCCTGCGCGGCTGCCGCGCGCGCAAGTCCAGCGCAGAGAATCAATGCGCCCGCAAGTCCACGCATCTTCAGCTGCCCATGCATGCAGCTTCGGCCTCGATAAACGACTTGGGCTTTTCGGCCTTCTTGGGCGGCCTTCCCGTGCCCCCAGCGCCTGCAGAACGGGCCCGCAGGTAGATATAAATATCGTCGACATAGCACATGACGTTCTTGTTTGTGCCGAAGGCGGGCATGACTTGATTTTGCGCCGCACCGACTTTTTGGCGGCCGTTGGTAACGACTTCAAGGAAATCGGTGTAGTTCATGACCTTGAGTGAATCAATAAGAGCTGGCGCGTATGATGAGCCCTGCCCAGCTGGGCCATGACAGACGTGGCAATCTGAATGATACCTTCGGAAGCCTGAGAATGTGTACCAGTCGACCGTGCCATCATCCGTCACATTAAATGTTGGGTCGCCATTCGCATCGACCCACTTGCCGTCTTCGTTGCTTACGCCTTTCGGATCACCCGGTGGCTCGGCAAAAGCAACACTACACATCAACGAAAGTGACACCAAAAACCCAAGTCGCTTCATAGTCTTTCCTCAACAAATTCGTCGTCAATTCATGAAATTAAAAAAGGGCCCGATGCGCCAGAATATCCGGCAATTTTGCATCAGGCCCCTCATTCGTTTTGCCTGTTACGGCTGTTTCGCTATGGTATTGCAAACACGGTCAGCGAACCACCAAGTGACGTATACTTGGTGAGTGCGGCATAGCCACCGACAGCGCCAAGGCCAGCAGTGCCAACCAGCTTGTCATCCGTAGGCAGTTTGCCTTGGTCAACGGCATTGTGCCAGCCAGCAGCATTTTCAGGGTTCAACAAACCAGCCGCGAGGCCGATGCCTGCCCAACCACCAACGCCTGATAACACGGCCACATATTGCTTGCCGCCATGCTCATAGGTCATGACGTTGCCAATGATGCCCGATGGGGTCTTGAACTTGTAAAGTTCCTTGCCCGTCTTGGCATCAATTGCCTTCAGCCAGCCATCCAGCGTTCCATAGAACACAACACCGCCAGAAGTGGCCAGTGCACCGCCCCATGCCGAGAATTTCTCAGGCAGAGACCAGGCGATTTTGCCGACTTTTGCATCCCAGGCGATGAAGTTGCCCATGTTGGTTTCGCCCTGTGGCGGATACATGGTCAACGCAGCACCAACATAGGCCTGTCCGGCAGTATACGAGACCTTGTAGGGTTCGTAATCCATGCAGACATGGTTGGTTGGCACGTAGAACAGGCCAGTATCCGGCGAATAGGCTGCTGGTTGCTGATCCTTTGATCCAAGAGCTGCCGGACAGATGTTGGTGACGTTGGTATCTTCACCGTTGAACTCTGTCGACTTCTCATTGACCACTGCAGGACGTCCATAGGTTGGGCTGTCCTTCTTCATGTCAACGCCAGTTGTCCAGTTGACAACCGGATCATATTTTTCGGCAACCAGCAATTCGCCTGTTTCACGATCCATCGTGTAAGCCAGACCATTACGATCAAAGTGAACCAAGGTCTTGCGCGGTGTGCCGCCGATATCCTGGTCAGCCAGGATCATTTCATTGACGCCATCAAAGTCCCATTCATCATGAGGCGTCATCTGATAGACCCATTTTGCCACGCCAGTATCAACATCGCGGGCCATGATTGTCATGGACCAGCGATTGTCACCTGGACGCTGGTTCGGATTCCAGGTCGATGGATTGCCGGTGCCATAATAGATGAGGTTCAGCGCTGGATCATACGAGTACCATCCCCATGTTGTGCCACCGCCGATTTTCCATTGATCACCTTCAAAGGTGTTCAGGCCGGAATCTTTGCCAACAGGCTTGCCGAGATGCATCGTCTTTTCGGGATCCATCAGAATGTCTGAATCAGGTCCCATCGAATAGGCGCGCCAGGCCAGCTTGCCGTCCTTGATGTTGTAGGCAGCCATCGAACCGCGCACACCGAACTCACCGCCTGAAATACCGACAAAAACCTTGTCCTTGATCACGTGAGGAGCGTTGGTGCCGGTCTCTGCCTTGCTTGGATCGCCATTCTTGATTTTCCAGACTTCCTTACCGGTGTTCATATCAAGCGCTACGAGCGTGGTATCAGCTTGATAAAGGAAAATCTTGCCATCAGCATATGACAGGCCGCGGTTGACTGTATCGCAGCACATCACAGGAATAACATTCGGATCCTGCTTGGGCTGATATGCCCACTTGATGGATCCATTGTCATTCAAGTCAAGCGCATAGACCGTGTTCGGGAATGGCGTGTGCACATACATCGTGCCATCAATCACCAAGGGCGCGCCTTCATGGCCGCGAAGTACGCCGGTTGAGAAGGTCCAGGCGACCTGAAGCTTGCCGACATTCTCAGTCGTAATTTGGTTCAATTTAGAGTAGCGTTGATTGTCATAAGTGCCAGCTGGCATGACCCAGTTCTTCGGGTCAGACGACATCTTGATCAATTCTTCATTCGCCCTTGCAGGCCCGTTCGCAAACGCGAGCACGGCAGCAAGGCATGTTGCTGCTAAAAATATTTTCCGCATTGTGGTGTAATCTCCCTTTGGCTGTCTTTCTTTTAGGATTATCCGACATCAAATGAAGCCTTGTCTGACGAGTGCAATATTCCAACTAAACTTCGCACTGCAAGAGACCAAGCATCCAACAAAAGTTCTCACTGTTGGCATTGTGATTTCGAAAACCGTGTTCGAGGCTAGGACGAATTGACAAGGCCCGCAACAAATAAATCACACTGCATTGCAGCAAAATGCAAATGGATTAATACCAAAATTTATAAGAATGAACGGCCCTTGGGCCATAACCAATATCTTCAAAAAAATCCGGCAAGATCATCATAATCCCGCCGGATATGGAGAGCGAAAGTGATCAGGCTTTCAACACACCTGAAGCCTTTGCAACATGCGTTGCGATATAATCCATCAATGCTGGTGAGAGGCAATCATAAGGCTCAAGCCCAAGCTCCTTAAGGCGCAACCGTATGCCGCTCATTTCACTTGGATTGACACCGGACTCGATGGCGGAAGAAACAAACGCCGCAAATTCTGGAGCTGACCAACCGCTTTCCTTGGACAGCTCAGTGTGGATGAAATCCAGTCCATGAAACGGGTGCTTGGTATTTTCAACACGGCCATACATATGCGTACCGCAATCCTTGCAGGCAAGGCGCTGGATCGTCGCAGACGAATCGACAACTTTCAGTTTGTCTTCGCCACTGGCGACCTTCAATTTGTCACGCCCAACCACGGCTACGACAGAAAAGCGCGCTCCCTTGGGCTTCCAGCATTTTGTGCAGCCGCAAACGTGATTATGGGCGGACTGTGCACCAACACTTACTTTTACCGGATTGCTGGAACAATTGCATTGCAGCGTACCGCCGGCAAAGTCCTTCGCCCCAGGCTTTATTCCGTTGTCGACTGAAGGATGAATCGCAACTTTAGACATGACTGCCTCCCTTGTTTGGCCTTGCTGGCCATTGCTTCCGAATAATCTAGTAAACCACGACGCCACGGATTGATTCTCCTTTATTCATAAGGTCGAAACCTTTGTTGATATCCTCTAGTTTGAATGTGTGAGTAATCATGGGATCAATCTGGATCTTCCCATTCATGTACCAATCAACGATTTTAGGCACATCGGTTCGGCCCCGCGCACCGCCAAAGGCAGTGCCCCGCCATGAGCGGCCCGTTACCAACTGAAATGGCCGGGTCGAAATTTCCTGGCCAGCACCTGCAACACCAATGATGATGGATTGGCCCCAGCCCTTGTGTGCGCATTCCAGCGCAACACGCATGACTTTCACGTTCCCGATGCACTCAAATGTATAGTCGGCACCACCACCCGTGAGGTCAATAAGATGGGCCACGAGATCGCCTGTCACATTACTTGGATTGACAAAATGCGTCATGCCAAAGCGCTTGCCCCAAGCCTCGCGATCCGGGTTGAGATCAACACCCACGATCATGTTGGCACCAGCGAGCTTCAAGCCCTGGATAACATTGAGTCCAATGCCGCCGAGTCCGAAAACGACTGCGTTTGATCCGATCTCCACCTTAGCGGTGTTGATGACAGCGCCAACGCCCGTGGTAACACCGCAACCAATGTAGCAGATTTTGTCAAAGGGCGCGTCTTCCCGCACTTTCGCCAAAGCGATTTCGGGCATGACAGTGTAGTTGGAGAATGTGGAGCATCCCATATAATGATGCACCATCTTGCCCTTGTATGAAAACCTGGAGGTGCCGTCGGGCATCAGGCCCTTGCCTTGGGTCGTGCGAATTTTCTGGCAGAGGTTGGTTTTGGGATTGAGGCAATATTCGCACTCGCGGCATTCTGGCGTGTAAAGTGGAATAACATGATCGCCAACCTTGAGCGATGTCACGCCGCCGCCGATGTCCCGGACAATTCCAGCGCCTTCGTGACCAAGAACAGTCGGAAACAATCCTTCCGGATCAGCACCAGAGCGCGTGAACTCATCCGTGTGGCAAATCCCTGTTGCCTTGATTTCAATGAGGACCTCACCTTGCTTTGGTCCTTCAAGATCAAGTTCGACGATTTCAAGAGGTTTGGCTTTTTCGAATGCAACAGCTGCACGAGTCTTCATGTCTTTTCCCCCACCTGCTTTTACTGAACGCTTGTTTTGCGTGACGCGTTGTTCCCGCGCAGAACGCATTCTAGCCATAACCACGAACGCTCACAAGAAAAAAACCTGCTGCATCGCAGCGAAACTCAGTTACCTGATTGAAGCTGTGCAGCGACAATGCTAACACGCGATTTCTTGAAATTAGAACGTCTGGAGAATTCAACAATGAAATTGACTTCAATGGCCCTTTCTATCGCTGTGGCAACCCTGGTTTCAACTGCCACGGCCCATGCAGATGGTGATGCGGTGAACGGGGAAAAAGTCTTCAAAAAATGCATGGCCTGCCATACAGCCAGCGAAAAAACCAACAAGGTGGGTCCCTATCTTCTGGGTGTTGCAGGACGCCCCATCGCCACCGCAGAAAACTACAATTACTCTGACGCGATGAAGGAATATGCGGCTGTAGGGAAAGTCTGGGACGAAACAACCTTGAACGTTTACCTAGAAAACCCGAAAGCGATCGTTGCCAAAACCAAAATGGCGTTTCCAGGATTGAAGAAGCCCGAAGACCGGCTTGATTTGATTGCCTATTTGAAAACAAAAATGTAGGGCGATAGCCAGCATGAACGGTTGCTGGAATTCAAATAGTCTTGACCGCGCGCAAAGAAACTGCGCACACTCCGTTGGTGGTAATTGAGTGAGCGTGAAACAATCAGCAATTGCTTGCGATACGTAAATACGTTGCGCAGAATACGTTGCCCAGAGGCGTGATTAGTATACGAACATCAAAACAGGAGGAGACAAAAAAATGGCTCGTAAAGCAGTCAAGAAGGCCGCCAAGAAGGTTGCCAAGAAGGTCGTCAAAAAGGTTGTGAAGAAAGCCAAGGCAAAACGGGCAGCGCCGTTCATTGCGTTGCATCCGTCCATCGATCACGGGTTCCCCAAGTCAGGCGGCAAGGGATTTTCCGGCGGCACGTTAACCTGCAAGTGCTCAAGTGACCCCGTCACCGTGGAGATAACTGCGCAATCAGCTCACAATCATGCATGTGGCTGCACGAAGTGCTGGAAGCCGGAAGGAGCAATCCTCTCAGTCGTATCGGTTGTGCCAAGCGACAAGGTGAAAGTCACAGCCAATGACCACAAGTTGAAAGTTGTCGATGAGTCAGCCCTCATCCAGCGTCATGCCTGCACCGCCTGCGGCGCGCACATGTATGGCCCGGTCGAAAAGATCGGCCATCCCTTTGAAGGTCTCACCTTTGTGCATACTGAACTTTCAAAACAGAAAGGCTGGTCGCCACCTGGGTTTGCGGCATTTGTGTCTTCTGTCATCGAATCTGGCGTTCCGCCTTCAAAAATGCCGGCTATCCGGGCACGCCTGAAGTCGCTTGGCCTGGAGCCCTATGACAGCCTGAATCCTGGCTTGATGGACTATCTCGCAACGGCTGCCGCGAAAAAATCCGGCGCCTATCGCGAATCGTGATGAGATAACGTCTCAATGACTCTTGAGACGCGATCATTGGCAAAAAGCTTTGGCGGAGTTCAGGGTGTTTACACACACCAAAGTGAGCTCTGCCATTGCCCCATGACTTTTGCGGTATTTGTGCCACCCCAGGCATCAGACAGGAAGCTGCCGGTTCTGTGGTATCTCTCCGGCCTCACCTGTACCCATGCCAATGTCATGGATAAGGGTGAATACCGGAGGGCTGCTGCAGAACACGGCCTGATCATCGTTTGCCCGGACACAAGCCCCCGTGGCGAGGGCGTTCCTGATGTGACCGACAATTGGAAGCTGGGCTGCGGCGCGAGTTTTTATGTCGATGCGACCGAGGCCCCTTGGTCATCCAACTTTCAGATGTACAGTTATGTCACATCAGAACTGCCGGCAATCATTGCCGCCAACTTCCCTGTTGATACTTCCCGCCAGTCAATATTCGGGCATTCCATGGGTGGCCATGGCGCACTTGTGGCTGCACTGCGCAATCCTGGCCGCTATAAAAGTTGTTCTGCATTCTCTCCCATTGTGCATCCCTCAACAGCCGATTGGTCGCATCCCGCGCTCACAGCCTATCTCGGTGCAAATGAATCACGTTGGCGCGATTACGATGCAGTATCCATGATTGAGGATGGCGCGCGTCTGCCTGACCTTCTTGTCGACCAGGGTACAGCTGACCAGTTCCTCACTGACGGACTGCGACCACATCTCTTGCAACAAGCTTGCGACAAGGCACAAATGCCACTCACCCTGCGCATGCAGGAAGGCTATGATCACTCTTATTTCTTTATTTCAACATTCATGGCCGACCACATTGCCTGGCATGCAAGCCACATGAAGATGTAAACCGGGTGTTCAGTCCCGGCCTGTAATGGATACGCGAGGATGGAGCAGCCCTGCTGGCGAAGGTACCGTAGTGGTCATCGCGGGCGCTGATCAGGAATGTGGGGGCGACAACGCTTTCCATGCTGCAAATGGATTTGAACCTTCTCTTATCTGAAGCTTCCACAAAGGGTGCACACCTTCCGTGCGCAAGGCATGTCCATGATATCTATCAGAAAGCTTCAGCGCGCGGCCTGGTTGAAAAGAATTTCTTCGTGCTGGTTCAAAACGCCATGAAATAAATCATGGACCGCCACTAAACTCACGTTATTTCCGCTACCAGATCCTTCGCCTCAACATTGTCACCGATTTTGACGTGAACAGCGGTAAGTTTGCCTGCGCGTTCCGCCACAATCGAAGTCTGCATTTTCATTGCCTCAAGCTGCAAGATGGGATCACCCTTCACCAATAGATCTCCCACTTTTGCTGTAAGGCCAATGACCAGGCCCGGCATGGGCGCTCCGATATGCGCAGGATTTCCGTCCTGGATTTTGGGACGGGCAACAATTTTTGCTTTCACATTGCGATTGGGAATGCGAATTTCGCGGGGCTGGCCGTTGAGTTCAAAGAAGACCTTTACATCGCCGGTGTCAGAGGTGGCTCCCACGGTTTGAAGCACGATTTCAAGGCGTTTGCCGGGAGCTATTTCGGCGGTGATCTGTTCACCGGCTTCCATGCCGAAGAAGAAAGTTTGCGTTGGTAAAGTGCGCACCGGACCATAAAGACGATGGCGAGCCCGGTAATCCATGAAGACTTTTGGATACATGAGATATCCATTCAAGTCCTCATCATCGATCACTTCGTCTTCATTGTCCTCGACACCGACTTTCAAATCACTCTTGAGTTTGGTGCGGGTTGCTTCCAAGTCTATTGCCTGAAGATCGGCGGCAGGTCGATGCGTGAAAGCGCGTTCGTTTTTCAAAACTCTTGTGGAAAATACTGGGGGCCATCCACCATCGGGCTGGCCAAGATTGCCTTTTAACATATCGACGACGGAATCAGGAAAAGCAACATCGACTGCTGGGTCTTCCACTTGGGCTCTCGTCAGTTTCTGGGACACCATCATCAAAGCCATATCGCCGACGACTTTTGATGATGGCGTGACCTTGATGATATCGCCAAACATCATGTTGGCATCGGCATAAGCCTGGGCCACTTCGGACCAGCGGTCTTCCAGGCCCAGGCTGCGGGCTTGAGCTTTGAGATTGGTGAATTGGCCACCCGGCATTTCATGAAGGTAAACATCCGAAGCGGGCGCTGACAAGCCGCTTTCAAAGGCTGCATATTGCGCGCGCACGTTCTCCCAATACTCGGAGATATCGCGAATAGACTTGATATCCAGCCCCGTGTCGCGCTCGGTGTGGCGAAGCGCTTCAACAATGGAGCCGAGGCATGGCTGTGACGTGCCGCCGGAAAACGCATCCATGGCAGCATCCACCGCATCAACACCGGTATCACACGCGGCCAGCACAGTGGCCGCGGCGATACCGGACGTATCATGCGTGTGAAAGTGAATGGGAAGCCCCACATCTTCTTTTAGGGCTTTGAAGAGCACCCGCGCAGCGGCCGGCTTGAGGAGGCCCGCCATGTCTTTAACGCCCAGGATATGCGCACCAGCACTTTGCAGTTCACGGGCTTTACCCACATAATATTTGAGGTCATATTTGGCCCGTTCCGGATCGAGAATGTCGCCCGTGTAGCACACCGTTCCTTCACAGATTTTATCTGCTTCCAACACGGCATCCATCGCGACCCGCATGTTCTCAACCCAATTAAGTGAGTCAAAAACGCGGAAAATATCAATTCCGGTTTTGGCAGCCTGGTCCACGAAGGAACGTACAACATTATCTGGATAAGTCGTATAACCCACGCCATTGGCGCCGCGCAGCAGCATCTGCAGGAGATGGTTTGGCATCAGGCGGCGAAGATCACGCAAGCGCTGCCATGGGCATTCCTGCAAGAACCGGTAAGCCACATCAAATGTTGCCCCACCCCAGCATTCCACCGAAAACAGCTGCGGCAGATTTGCGTCATAGGCAGGTGCCACCCGCAGCATGTCAATGGAACGCATGCGCGTGGCCAGCAGGCTTTGATGACCATCGCGCATGGTTGTGTCGGTGATGAGAACCCGCTTTTGCCGTGCCATCCAATTGGCAATGGATTGCGGTCCTTCGTCTATCAGTTTCTGGCGCAAACCATCCTGCGGCATCGAATGTAGTTCGGGCGCACGCAGGGCCGCCAGGCGTTGCGGAGGTCTTTGCCGTCCAACGGTTTCCGGGTGGCCGTTCACCGTGATGTCGGCGATATAGGTCAATATCTTCGTCGCCCGGTCACGCTGCTTTTTAAACGTGAATAGCTCAGGCGTGGTGTCAATAAATCTGGTTGTGCACGTGTCGTTCAGAAAGATGGGGTGCTTCAATAGATTTTCCACAAACGCAATATTTGTGGAAAGGCCCCTGATCCGGAATTCACGCAAGGCGCGGTCAAGACGGGCAATGGATTTTTCAGGTGTCTGGGCCCAGGCGATCACCTTTACCAATAGCGAGTCATAATGGCGCGTAACAACGCCACCAGCATAGGCCGTGCCGCCATCCAAGCGGATGCCAGGACCCGTTGCTGTGCGGTACGCGGTCAAGCGGCCATAATCGGGAATGAAATTGTTCTGCGGATCTTCGGTTGTGATGCGGCACTGGATGGCATGGCCGGAGAGCTTGATATCAGCTTGCGACGCAACGCCAGTGGCTTCAGCAAGGGTTGCGCCCTCAGCGATGAGGATTTGGCTTTGAACAATGTCGATACCGGTGACTTCTTCGGTAACTGTGTGTTCCACCTGCACACGCGGATTGACTTCGATGAAATAAAATTTACCTGAATCAATATCCATCAGGAACTCGACAGTGCCGGCGCACTCATAATTTACATACGCGCAGATGCGCCGGCCGAGTTCGCAGATTTCACTGCGCTGTTTATCCGAGAGATAAGGCGCTGGCGCACGTTCAACCACTTTTTGGTTGCGGCGCTGCACAGTACAATCGCGTTCAAACAGATGATAGATGTTGCCATGTTTGTCGCCGAGGATCTGCACTTCAACATGCCGGGCACGCTGGATCATTTTTTCGAGATAGCCCTCGCCATTGCCAAAGGCTGCTTCGGCTTCCCGCCGTCCTTCACGGACCTTGTCCACCAAATCATCCGTCCCATAAATTGCTCGCATGCCACGGCCGCCGCCACCCCATGAGGCTTTGAGCATCAGGGGATATCCAACAGCCGCTGCTTGTTTTTGAATGAGATCAAAATCATCGCCAAGCACGACAGTTGCAGGAATGACGGGAACCCCCGCCGCAACAGCCACACGTCTGGCGCTTGCCTTGTCACCAAGTGCCCGCATGGTTTCAGCTTTGGGACCGATGAAAGCAATTCCTGCCGCATCGCAGGCCTCAACAAAGTCCGGATTTTCGGAAAGCAATCCATACCCCGGATGGATCGCATCCACGTTAGACATTTTGGCCACGCGGATGATTTCGGGAATGCTCAGATAAGCTCCGACTGGGGTTAAGCCTTCACCGATTTGATAAGCTTCATCGGCCTTGAAACGATGCAGGGAAAGTTTGTCTTCCTCGGCATAAATCGCAACGGTCCGCTTGCCCAATTCTGTGGCAGCCCGCATCACACGAATGGCAATCTCGGCGCGATTGGCAATCAATATTTTCGAAAAAATCATACATGATCCTCGCAGAATGCTGAAAATATCACCAATAAGGGAGATTTCTGCCGTTAAGGTAAAGCGCTATCATAATGCATCCGCCGCCACGCGCCAGCAGCCAGAAGGTTGGCGTTCACCACGTGTATGTTCCGATTTGATGGTCCGCGGCCATGGCCAGAGTTTGTAGCGCGCAAAATGTTGAGAATTCAAGCGTTCCGCATCGCCGATCTCAGTGGGGCTAATGGGAAATACTATATGAAATCATCACCGATTTGATAATGCCAACCAACGCCATATCAACCATTCAGTCCCGTATTCGCGGCAATGCAAAACGATTTACAGCTCTAACGTCTACGAACCGAGGCCATATCCACGCGTTACGTCGCGCATGATGGTAAGAATTTTTTCTTGCTCTGGCGTTGTGGCGCGGCTTGCTGCTTCGGTGGTACCAATAGACGTTGCGGCAAGCGGAATATCGGGATGGCCGTGTTCACCAACCATCGCCATGGCCCAGCGTGAGAATGTGCGCGGTTTGGAACCGACCTCCTCACATAACTGAACCGAGAAGTGGCGCGGATCTTTTTCAATATGTGCATAGAGTGCGCGAACAGCCTTCTCTCCGCCTTCAAGAGTTTGGGCGAACCAGCCTTCATATAATAACAGGGCACCGGTTATGCCAAGACTGGCGTTTTTCGCACGCGCCGCGCGCAGAATATTCCCCAGTTCGGTATCGAGCTTTTCCGCAGGTATTTTGCTTTTGCTGCGATAGATGAGCCTGAACACCAATTCAGGAGCTGTCTTATTCACATTGGCACTTGCCAGTTCGGCATTTGTCACGGCGTCTCTCCCACGTATTTTTAACTCACAGTAACTCTGCACCACCGCCCAAAGCTGGACCAGACGTTGGATCATAATCATCGGGTTTCTTGGCGATCAGTGTTTGCGTCGTCAGGATAAGGCCCGCCACCGAAGCCGCATTGCGCACGGCGCTGTATGAAACCTTCACGGGATCAATGATGCCGGCTGACACCATGTCAACCAATGTGCCGTTGCGGGCATCAAGGCCATGGCCATTGGCGCCTTTGGAAACCTTGGCAACTTCGGTTGCACCATTGAGACCGGCGTTGGCTGCAATGTAAAACAGCGGCATGCTGAGTGACCGCTGCAGCAATTCGGCACCCAGCTTCTTGCTGCCGGTAAGACCTTTGATCATGGCATCCAACTGCGGAGCGATTTTAAGCAGAGCCAAACCGCCTCCAGGCACCACGCCTTCTTCAATGGCAGCGCGCGTGGCGTTGATGGAATCCTCAATCAACTGCGTGCGGCGCTTTTGTTCAACTGGGGTGGCACCACCCGCCATGATCATGGCTGTGCCGCCAGAAAGCTTGGCGATACGCTCCTGGAACTTGTCGCGTTCGATATTTTCAGGGGCTGCATCATACTGGCGCATCACTTGTTCGCGCCGTGCCGAAACTTTCTTGGGATCGCCATTGCCAGCGGTGATGAGGGTCTTCGATGACGAAATGCGCACCTGCCGCGCCGTTCCCAGATCATGCAATTCGGTTTTTTCGAGTTTGCCGCCAAGATCGGCGGAGATGACCTTGCCACCCGTGGTGATGGCAATATCTTCCAGCATGGCTTTGCGCCAGTGGCCATACTCCGGCGGATGAATGGCGGCCACCTTGAAATTATGCTTCTCGCGACGCTCCAGCAATTGCATGATCACCGGCGGGGCAACTTCTTCGGCAATGATAAGCAAGGGCCGACCGCTTTTTTCAATCAGCGACAACACACCATGCAATTGGTCCATGGTTTGGATTTTGTGATCTGTCATCAGGATAAACGGGTTATCGAGAACGACCTGCATTTTTTCAACATCGGTTACCATGTGATGCGAAAGATAGCCACGCTCAAAGGCCATGCCTTCGATCACTTCCAAGGTGGTTTCAACGGTGTTGCCAAATTCCACGGCAACGATGCCATGATTTCCAGCACGCTCAAAAGCTTCTGCAACCATCTCGCCAAGTGCGCCATCATTGGCGGCAATGCTGGCAACGGCCAGCAAACCAGCCTTGCCATTTACGGCTTTGGCGGAACGCTTGAGGGCGGCAATGGTTTCTATCACAGCCAGCTCAAGGCCCTCGACGAGCTCAACGGGATTGGCCCCTTTGGCCAGGCACTTCAAACCATCCTGCACCAATACATCTGCGAGAACGGTGGCGGTTGTGGTACCGTCACCTGCCACTTCATTGGTTTGCTTTGAGACCTCGCGCAAAACCTGCGCGCCCATGTTTTCAAACGGGCACTCAAGTTCAATTTCACTGGCGATGCTCACGCCGTCACGCGAGACAATGGGTGTGCCAATGGGCCGGTCCATGATGGCGTTCATGCCCTTGGGGCCAAGAGTGCCCCGCACCGCTTTTGCAAGTTTGGCAACGCCTCTTCCCAGAGCTTCGCGCGCGGCTTCGTCATGGAGCATGATTTTAGGCATAGGACGTCCTCACTTTACAAATTTATTATTAGCCTGCGTTAAATCGCAGTTTGGGAATCGACTTGTATTTCAGATTTGGGAACAAAGGGCGTCTCCAGATCAAAGCGCACAGCTAGCAACCCGCGACACAAGGCGCCATTGAATTCGGCATTAACGCCGATGCGCCGCAGACCCGACACATAAGCAGCAAAGCTGTTGCTTTCCAGGGCAGCACCTTCACTGGTGATAAAGGCCAGCGCATCCGGGCGGATGGGCCCAACAACGTGGCGCCGTTCAAAATAGCGCCGCACCTGGTTTTGGCCATTGGTATCAAGCGGCAAACATTCGAGATCACTGAGACTGAGTCCCGTAAGTGTTTCTGCGGAATGTCCTGCCTCTGTGAGATAGTTGAGTAAGGCCACCTGCCGCCGCTGGAACGCCTTCACCAGGAACGTCTGGCGCAACTCATCGAGATTGCCATCGGCTTCTGCACCAAAAGTTTCCTCGAATGACAGGCCTTGTGCGAGGCCAGCATTGATTTTATCGGCATACATATGCTCACCGAGCACCACGTTGACGCCTTTAACCCAATCCAAAGCACCCACGGCCTGGCGCATATCGTCTGCCATCAGAAACGAAAAATTGGCAGCGCACCAATATGTTGGCAGACGAAACCCGATGTGAACCTGATTGTTCTCATCCACATCGGCGTTCGTTACAAATTTCAACTCAACGACAGACTCGTCAAGCTCCGGATCCGTTACCGATTGCAGACAAGCCCATACCTGGGCCTGTCTGTCTGGTAATACTGAACTCAGATCTGCATAGGCGTTCATGCAACTCACCCTTTTGTGTGAACGGCCTCAAGGAGATGGGCATAACCACCGCCTGCCTTGATCTTCTTTTTCTGGGCTTCGATATCAATGTCATAGAGCTTGGCGGCATTGAGACCGAGGATCTTGGTCTTGATTTCCTGGGTGAGAACCTGACCGGTTTCCTTGCTCATTTTGTCAGGAATGTCAAAGGCCATGAACTTGTCGACCAGCCACTTCGGCGTCCAGATGCCATAATCGCTGCCGTAGAGAATCTTGTCCGGCCCGATCCAGAACAGCAGTTCCGAGATGATATGGGCGAAATATTCCGGACGCGAATGGATGAAGGGCAACGCCACGGCAAGACCGGCATAGACGTTGGTTTCCTGGGTTGCGATCCAGCAGAAATCATCAAGCCGCGGCAAGCCACAGTGTTCAATGATGAAATTCAAGCCCTGGAAGTCGGTTGCAGCATCATCCACGTCAGCCACATCAAAAGCGTCGCGGTTAAGCGGCAGAATGGTGGGGCCCTTGTGAACGTGCAGGTTCTTGATGCCGAGCTTCTGCGCGGCTTCCAGGAATTTATAGGTAGCCTTGTCGGTCAGCTTGTATCCCCTGGATTCGCCCTTCCATTCGGCGGTGTAAATCTTGGCACCCTTGATCTTGAACTTTTCGACCATCTCGTGCATGTGCTCGAGACCCTTGTTGCCATCGCGCGGATCAAAGGCGGTGTTGAGAATAAAGCGATCGGGATGGGCTTTTTTCATCGCCGAACTGCGCTCGGTGGTGTTGAAGCCGTTCTTGTAGAAATCCGTGAGATAGGTAGGCTGCAAAATCGCCATGTCGTCATAACCGCTGACGAACAGGTCATTATACATGGTCTCGGCGCTATACTTCTCGAACTTGTCCTTTGGCCAACGCTCTTCGGCGGGGCTCAGGCCATTGTGATAGGCATAGAAGCATTCGATGAACTGTTTGCCATGAACATTTTTTTGGTTAGCCGGGCTGCCATCCCAGAAATGGGTATGACCGTCGATGACAAATATTTCTTCGCCCTTGGCTGTTCTATACATGGATTCCCTCCCTATTTTGCCGCGTCGGTTCTTCTTGTTCTGGTGCAACAATGGAACGGCTCTGCGCCGTTCCATTCCGTCACAATGGTGTTAGACGATATATTCCATCATCTCATTCATATCGCCAAAGCAGATGATCGTATTGTCATCAACCATGACCATGCGGCCATAATGTGTTGAGGTGGAAATTTCGAAGAGATGCGGCGTCATTTCACGTCCCAGTTCCTCGGAGATTTCGCTCATCTTGAAGATCATCTTACCATCACCGTCGATGCGGATCATGGCAGGCATGAAAGTCACCTTGGTATTGTCATGGCGGGCCATGACGGCGGCAATGGCGCGGGCTTCCACGCTGTCATTCATGGTAACACCGCATTGAAATGATACGGTGTCCTTGAATTCAATATCTTTCATGGCTTTGAAAATATTGGTTGGTTCTTGCAACATGATTATCTCCTTGACTAAATAATTTCAGCAATCTCTGGGTTTGTTAGGCAATGCTTGCGGGAACTTTCAATCCGAGCTCGGAGGCAATGCTCTTGGCGCGGTTTTTGGCATGGGCAAACGCATCAGCAAACGCGGCGACCTTGACGCGGGGCTGCGACCAGATGGGTTGCAACTGATTGGCTGCGGCTACTGCGAGGTCTACATGCTTGGCAAACCAGCCATTGAACAACGCAGTGTTTGCTTTGCCATGGGTCGGATCATTGCCAAGAATATGGAACAGCTCCATCGTATTGGCAAGGTTGCGCTCATAATCGGCTTCGGCAGCGGCCACGACGGATGGCGTGATGAAGTCATTTTGCGCCGCAGCAGCCTGCATCAGGAAGCCCGAGCGGAACAATTCACCAACCAAAGGTTCAAACACACAATTGGTGGTAAAATATTGCTCAAGATAATCATTCGAACCCATAATCGATTCGATGGATTTGCGCGTACCTTGCCAGATCGGATCTTCCATCCAATTCTTCTTGCCAGCAGCATTGTCAAAGCCTTCGATGTCAAGACCGATCTCGCTGAGATAGAGCGTAAGGTCTTGCGCAAAGCGCAGCTTGTACGATGAGTTGGTGAGGATGGCATTGTTGATCATTTGCGTATAGCCATAACGCTGGGCCTGCATCGTGGACGTGCCAAGACCAAATTCAGCGTGCTTATAGGCACCCAAATGGTTCTGCAGAACCTTCACCCAGGCTTTGTCGAAGCGCGCTGGCGCACCCGACTTGCGACCATTTTCAATGGTGTTTTGAACCATGCCGCAAATTGTCGATTGACGTTGATAATGGGTGCGCTCCCACTCCTGGTCAATGGCACGGAATTGATGCCAATTGGAGCTTTTGACGGCTGTCCAATCCTTGGAATAGGTTGGCGTGCCATCTGGGAAAGAAATGATCCAGTCCTGCAGCAGATAACGCTCAGGATCAGGCTGAACGTCAACCGTCATGTCTTCATAGTGGCTGGCTTTGCGGGCCTTTGGCTCGAAATAATTATATTTGCGGCTGTCGGAGCCTGGAAAAACGGCTGACCCGGCGGCACCCGACTTAACATTAACAGGCACGGTAACTACTCTGACTTGTGCGCTCATATTATCCTCCCAAGTGTTTCAGTTGATTGTGCGGTGGTGAAACATGCCGTCACCGCGTTGCCGGCGTAAATTTGTCGAAATAGATATGCTCTGGCTCAACGCCGTTCATTTGCAGAACCGGCAGGAGAGCGTCGATCATCGGTGTGGGGCCGCAGCCATAGGCATCGATTGTGCCACTCAGGTTCTCTTCGCGTAAATGACGCAAGACAACTTCATGGACAAACCCCGTAGCGCCATCCCATTTATCTTCTTCGGTGGAATGAGAAAGAACGGGAATGAATTTGAAATCCGTGAGCTTCGCGGCAATGGCTGCAAGCTCTTCCAGATAGAAAAGATCGGCGCGGGTTCGCGCACCGTAGAAAAACCGGATAGGCCTTTGTTCGCCGCTTGCGATGTGATCCGAAAGAATGGACCACAAGGGCGACATGCCCGATCCGCCACCCACCAGCAGCATGGGGCCAGGACGTTCCTCGCGCCGGAAGCAGGTGCCATAAGGCCCCTTGGCCAAAACCTTGTCGCCAACTTTCACCTCGCCATCAAGCAGCGATGAAAACGCGCCATTGGGATATTTCTTGATGATGAAACGGAGCCTTTTGTTTTCGCCCGGATCATTGGCCATTGAAAAGGCCCGCGTAATGGTCCGGTCCGGCAGAGTGAGATCGACATACTGGCCAGCCCAGAATTTCAGCGGCTGCTCAATTTCAATTTCCAGCAAACGGATGTCATGGGTCAGTTTCGTGATTTCGACGAGACGGCCGGAAAACTCTTTGACAGCAATGGAACGGCTCAGCAGGTCTTCATCATAATTGAGCAACTCAACTGTAATGTCACTGTAAGCATGTGTGCGGCACAGCAGAATGTGGCTGTTCTCGCTCTCATAGTCAGGAAGGGCAAAGGTTGAATATTTCAGAAGTTCAATATCGCCATCGACGAGCTTGCATTTGCAACTGCCGCATTGACCTTCCTTGCAACCATGCATGAGGGAAATGCCCTGACGGAACGCTGCATCGAGAACGGTTTCGCCCTCTTCAACTTCCATCTCGATACCAACAGGCTCGAACCGAACTTTATGAACCTGCACATCCGACATCAAGTCAACCTTTACGAGCGTAGTCTCAGATTAATTCTTTGGAGATGGGGGCCACGAAAGCGGCCCCCATTCCGGCATGCAACTTAGTTACAAGGGTTGATCTTGAAGCCCTTGCGATATTCGATTGCTGCGGCTTCTTTCTCGGTCTTCGAGAGCGCCCGGAACCCACGCAATGGGCTGCCGAGTTGATGTCCCCGAATATGATCAAGCGTCCACATGTCTTTGGCTTCAAAGCGCAAGTGTGGCTGGGCCACCATGGATTTGCCGTCGGAACGGACAAAGCCAAGGTCCTTGACTGCATCGGCGATATCCCAGCCGTGGTAGCAATCTTCCCATTCACGGCGACCGCTGAAGCGGCCCATGGCAGGCGTTGCGCGTC
>JANMAE010000092.1:0-16074 GCA_031359445.1 Hyphomicrobiales bacterium
AAGCCTGAAATTCAGATCACCACTCAGGCCGGGTCCTCCCCCGGGCCACCGCAAGAGGCCGGTTCATGAAATCGATGAGGTGCTCGCCGAATGCCACGGGCTGGCCCGTGACGCGCTGAGGTCCGACTCGTCCTGAAGTGCTATCGCGCGTCCCTTCGCTGCCCGAAAGCGGAATGACCGTTTTCACAAGAGGCGAACCTATGCCCAAAAATCTGTTCATTAAACACTTTTGTCCCACCCCCTCCCAATTTCGCCATGAGTACATATATAATCCTTTCCATGGCACAGAAAGACTCACGCAAGGACGGTAGCGGTAACACCAGTGTAATCACCCGCACCGAACCCAAAACCAAGAAGCCGAGCCTCTACAAGGTTCTGCTGCTCAACGACGACTATACGCCCATGGAATTTGTGGTGCATGTGCTCCAACAGTTTTTTTCCAAATCGGCCGAGGAGGCCACGCGGATCATGCTGCATGTGCATCAGAAGGGGGTTGGCGTCTGTGGCGTTTACACCTTTGAAATTGCTGAAACAAAAGTAACCCAGGTCATGGATTTTGCAAAAAAGCATCAGCAACCTTTGCAATGTACCATGGAAAAGGAGTAGCTTCCCCAAATGCCAACGTTTTCACGCAGCCTTGAGAAGGCCCTCCACCGCGCTTTGGCTTTCGCCAATGAGCGCCACCATGAATTTGCCACGCTGGAACATTTGCTCCTCTCCCTCATTGAGGACAAGGATGCGGTGGCCGTCATGCGCGCCTGCAATGTCAATGTGGATGAGCTGCGCGCCAGTCTCGTCACTTACATTGATACAGAGCTCGCAAACCTCGTGTCCGATGAGGTGATGGAGGCAAAGCCCACTGCGGGCTTCCAGCGCGTGATCCAGCGCGCCGTCATACATGTTCAATCCTCGGGCCGCGAAGAGGTGACAGGCGCCAATGTGCTTGTGGCAATTTTTGCCGAGCGCGAGAGCCATGCCGCCTTCTTCCTGCAGGAGCAGGATATGACGCGCTATGACGCGGTGAATTACATTTCCCATGGCATAGCCAAGCGGGCTGGCATGAATGAAAGCCGTCCGGTGCGCGGTGTGGATCAGGATCAGCAGCCGGGTGCCGGAAATGGCAGCGGCGAAGGCGAAGGCGCGGAAGGCGGCAAAAAGAAAGACGCCGACGCGCTTGAGGCCTATTGCATTGATTTGAACAAGAAGGCCGCCGAGGGCAAGATCGATCCCTTGATTGGCCGCCATGCCGAAGTGAACCGCACCATCCAGATCCTGTGTCGCCGCAACAAGAACAATCCGCTGTTCGTGGGCGATCCCGGCGTTGGCAAAACCGCCATCGCGGAAGGCCTGGCGCGCAAAATCATCAATGGCGAAGTGCCTGACGTGCTCAAGGATTGCACCATCTACATGCTCGACATGGGCGTGCTGCTCGCGGGCACCCGCTATCGCGGTGATTTCGAGGAGCGGCTCAAGGCCGTCATCAAGGAAATCGAAGCCCGCCCTGGCGCAATAATGTTCATCGACGAAATCCACACCGTGATTGGTGCGGGCGCCACATCAGGCGGCGCCATGGATGCCTCCAACCTGTTGAAGCCAGCCTTGGCCGGCGGCAATTTAAGGTGCATGGGTTCAACCACATACAAGGAATATCGCCAGCATTTCGAGAAGGACAGGGCGCTGGTTCGCCGTTTCCAGAAAATCGATGTGAACGAACCCTCGCTCCCGGATGCCATTGCCATCCTCAAGGGCCTCAAGCCCTATTATGAGGAATTCCACAAGGTGACCTACACCAATGAAGCCATCGAAAGCGCCGTGCAGCTATCGGCGCGCTACATGAGCGACCGCAAGCTGCCGGACAAGGCTATTGATGTGATTGATGAAACCGGTGCTTCCCTCATGCTGGTGGAAGAAAAGAAGCGCAAGAAAGTGATCGACGTGGCAGATATCGAGGCCACCATCGCCACCATGGCGCGCATTCCCGCCAAAACCGTCTCCAAGGATGATGCCACGGTCCTGAAAAACCTCAGCACCGAGTTGAAGCGCCTGGTGTTTGGCCAGGACATGGCGATCGAAGCCCTGACGTCGGCCATCAAGCTCGCGCGTGCAGGCCTCCGCGAGCCGGAAAAGCCCATCGGCAGCTATCTCTTCTCCGGCCCCACCGGTGTGGGCAAAACCGAAGTCGCCAAGCGCCTGGCAGAAGTCTTGGGCGTGGAAATGCTTCGTTTCGACATGTCGGAATACATGGAACGCCACACGGTCTCGCGCCTCATCGGTGCCCCTCCAGGCTATGTGGGCTTTGACCAGGGCGGCTTGCTCACCGATGGCGTGGACCAGCATCCGCACTGCGTGCTGTTGCTCGACGAAATCGAAAAGGCCCATCCCGACCTGTTCAATATCCTGCTGCAGGTAATGGACCATGGCAAGCTGACGGATCACAACGGCAAGTCAGTTGATTTCCGCAATGTGATCCTGGTGATGACCACCAATGCTGGTGCCGCTGACATGGCGCGCGCCACCATTGGCTTTGGCAGCACCGTAAGGGATGCCGATGACAATGAAGCCATCACCCGCATGTTCACGCCGGAATTTCGCAACCGTCTGGATGCCGTGATAGCCTTCAGCCATCTGCCGCCGGAAGTGGTGCGCAAGGTGGTGGAGAAATTCATCCTCCAGCTCGAAGCCCAGCTCTCGGAACGCCAGATCAACATTGAGCTCTCCACCGAAGCAGCCGATTGGCTCGCCAGGAAGGGTTACGATCAGCAAATGGGCGCGCGGCCTCTGGCCCGCGTGATCCAGGAGAAGATCAAGAAGCCATTGGCCGAAGAAGTGCTGTTTGGCAAACTCACCAAGGGTGGCACCGTCCGCATCCTGCTGAATGGCGACGAGCTTTCGTTCCAGTATCTGAGCCGCGATGAGGAAAAGAGCCTCCCCAAGCCGCCGGAGCGAAAGTCCCTTCCCAGGAACAAGGCGAAGCCGGAAACAAAGCCAGCGGCCAAGAAAAAAGCTTTGGCGAAAAAGCGGTAATTTCCGGGCCCCGACGATTTATGTCGGGGCTCATGCCTGTAATTGTTTGACTATCATCTGCGCATGCCGCGCCAGAACAACATTATTTGCCATCCCGCCGGAATGCGATTTCAAAACCTGACCCTCGTTCATGGGCAGGATATGGAAATGCAGATGGAACACGGATTGCCCCGCCGCCGGCTCATTATACTGCCTAATCTGCACGCCGTCAGAACTGAAAGCCTTCCGCGCCGCTATGGAAACTTTTTGCACGGCAACAATCAAAGGCCCCAGCGTTTCCGTCCTGGCGTCCAGCAAATTCCGTGAACCCGTCTTGGGTATAACCAGGCAATGCCCATCCACCATGGGCATCACGTCCATAAAAGCCAGTGTGTGCTCATTCTCATAAATTCTGTGGCAGGGAATTTCTCCCCGGAGGATTTTTGCAAAGATATTCTGAGCTTCATATGCCATCTCACCAACCTCCGGATTAGTCTTCCATTTCATGACGGAATGGCGAGTGTTCTGCAAGAAGTGCCTGGTCTTGGTCAATGGACAGGCGTTCCTGTTCCAAATATTCCCCCACCGCGCGCGCCAAGCCCTTATGCGAAAGATAATGCAGGCTGTAGGTTTTCACCGGAAGATAGCCGCGCGCCAGCTTGTGTTGGCCTTGGGCACCAGCCTCGACACGCGAGAGCTTGTGCTGGATGGCAAAATCAATGGCCTGATAGTAGCAGGCTTCAAAATGCAGGAAGGGGTGATGCTCCACAGCGCCCCAGTTGCGACCGTAAAGCGCATCCGACCCAATGAAATTCAGCGCTCCGGCAATGATACGTCCATTGCGCTTTGCCAGCACCAGCAAAATGGAATCCGCCATGCTGGCATTGATCAGGCTGAAAAATTTACGTGTGAGATATGGTGAGCCCCATTTGCGCGATCCGGTATTCATATAGAATTGAAAGAAAGCATCCCAGTGGTGCTCACGCAATTCATTGCCGGTCACCAGATCAAAAGTGATGCCATTGTCAGTAATCGCCTGCCGTTCCTTGCGGATGTTTTTGCGCTTGGACGATGACAGGCTGCCCAGAAAATCCGCGAAGGTTTCATAGCCATTATTCTGCCAGTGAAATTGAATGTCCTGTCGCTTCAGCCAATCCGAAGCGTCCCAGTCTGCCTGAGGGCAAAACGTCATATGCACCGATGACGCCTCGATCTGTTCGCAAAAAGCCACCAGACCCTGCGCCAACGTGGTTGATACTTTAGGATCGGCCGATAACAGACGGGGGCCCGTTACCGGGGTGAAAGGAACCGAGCATTGAAGCTTGGGATAATAGTGTCCGCCAGCGCGCTGGAAGGCATCTGCCCAGCCATAATCAAAAACATACTCACCCTGGCTATGACTCTTGAGGAAACATGGCGCGATGCCTTCCACCAAGCCATCAGCATTTTCAAAAACGAGATGCTGCGGAGCCCAGCCGGTTTTCGCGGTAGCGGACCCGCTTTTTTCAAGCGCAGAGAAAAATTCATGTGAGACAAAAGGATTGTAACCCACAGAATTGGCGCAGGAATTCCAGATGTCCGGCGCGATATCCAGCACACTCTTCACCACGCGCAATTTCAAGCCGGGTAACCCTCGAATGTAACCTGATCACAATAACGCATGGCGGCGGCACTTTCTTCTCGGGAACGCAACGTCCAAGTTATTACGGGATGACCGGCATTCCGGATTTCCGTAATCGGTTCAAAGGGTAAATCCCGCCAATAATAAGACACGAAATGCGGTTGCGTTTGAGCAAGGTGCCGAAAATAGCGCATGTCAACGCGCTGGCTCAAGGAAAGGGTTTTATAATAAGCATCGGTCGTTCGGTCCGCGGTAATTCCGCGCACAATATGGGGTGCCATTTCCCTTGCGCAGGCCACCATCGCGGGATCGAATGACATGAGCGCGACAGGCCCCTGGTAGTCCTCCAAAACCTCGGTGCAACGGCGCACCAGCGCCATATCTCCATCCCACAGTGACTTCATTTCGATGATGAGCGTAACCCGGCCGTCAATCTGCTCCAATAGTTGGCTCAAGGTCTGCATACGGTCGCTTGTGGAATTGAACGCCATTTTCTGCAGTGCCAAGGCAGAATGAGCCTTCACCAATCCTTTTCCATGGGTCAGGCGTCCCAGTTCGTCATCATGGAAAACCATGGCCTCGCCATCGGCAGAAATCTGGACATCGCATTCAATTGCGTAATCGCCTGCCATTGCGCCTGCGAAAGCACTCCTGGTGTTTTCGATGACATCGGCCTGATTGTGGAATCCACGGTGTGCGATCGGGCGGTTCACCAACCATGAAAGATCCCGCAATTGCGGCGTAAACCGCATGAACTATTCAATCTCCACGATGGCTTCAATTTCTACGGAAAGATTGAAGGGCAGGGAGGGCGCGGCAACCGCAGACCTCGCGTGACGTCCCTTGTCACCAAAAACCTCCACCATTAAATCTGAAGCGCCATTGATGATTTTTGGATGTTCGGTGAAATCTGGCGTTGCGTTGACAAAGCCCAGAAGCTTCACCACACGCTTGACCCGGTCAAGGTTCCCGCCGCAGGCGTCCCGCATCTGGGATATCACGTTGATGCCTGTAAGCCTTGCCGACATAATGCCGTCTTCCATCGTAACCGTATCGCCAAGCTTTCCGGCATATTGAATTTTACCGTCAACCACGGCACCTTGCCCGGAAATAAAAACCAGGTTCCCTGTTTTGACCCAAGGCACATAATTGGCCACAGGTTTCATAGGCACCGGCAAAATAATTCCCAGTTCACCCAATTTTTTCTCAATCGTTCCCATGTCATGCTCCTGTCAAAAGATCGCGCGGCCGCCCGTCTTGGAAAAATGCCTCGATATTGTCCACCGCGCGCATACCCATTGCAATGCGCGTATTTTTGGTGGCACTCCCAAGATGGGGCAGCAGGAAAATATTGTCCAGTTCGCGGTAGCGGGGATCGATATTGGGTTCGCCTTTGAAGACATCAAGCCCGGCAGCCGCAAGCTTGCCGGATTTTAACGCGGCAATCAGTGCATCATCGTCGACAATGTCGCCGCGTGCTGCATTGGCAACAATCGCGCCTGCTGGCAGAAGTGCCAGCGTGCGTGCATTTATCAATCCGCGCGTTTCTGCGGTAGATGCACAATTGATGGACAGGAAATCACAAAGTGGAAGCATGTCCTCGAATTTCGGGTGAAACGTCGCCTCATGCGCGAGGGATGCATCCACAGGGCGCCTGTTATGATAGTGAAGCTCCATGCCAAAGGCTCGCGCTCGCTTCGCCACGGCTTGCCCAATGCGCCCCATGCCAAGGATACCCAGCCTGCGTCCACTGAAATCAAGGCCGAGCGGTGTCGTCAATGCAGGCGGCGGCCATTTGTTCAGGCGCACCATGTCGTTCCCCCATATCGCTCCCCGCGCAGCACCAAGCATGAGGAGAATGGATATATCGGCCGTAGCGTCTGTCAGCACGTCGGGCGTATTGGTAACCGCAATGCCTCGGGCTTTAGCAGCTACCAGGTCTATGTGATCGGTTCCTACGGAAAATGTAGCGATGATGCGAATGGAAGGGGGCAGGGCTTCAATGAAGTCTCCCCGGCATTTATCCAGCGATGAAACCAGCAGAGCATCGAATTCAGCAGCCCGTTCTATAAATTTGGGAACATCTACCGGCTTGTCCTCCCGGTTCAGCTCTACGGCAAAATTCCGCTCCAGCCGCAATTCCACCTCGTCGGGTAAATGCCGCGTGACGAGTACCCTTGCTTTAGCCATTGTTGTCATATTGTCTTCGCCTTAATTTTGATCAGTGCAAATCATTGCAGGTGGGGTTACACTGGACCACCGCAGCCACGGAGTTTCAAGGGTGTTGAGAAGAGTTTTACTTATAAGCGTTTTTGCAGTTCTGGCCCATTCGGCATATGCCGCAACGATAGTGCCGCATCGCGCAATTTATGATCTGGAAATGAAACGTATGAGCCAGGGAGCTAATTTAGGCAATGTTGCAGGCCGCATGGCCTATGAAGTGACAGGTAGCGCCTGTGATGGGTGGAGCGTGAACTTTCGCTTGGTAAATGAATATGTCTACAAGGATGGTCCTTCCCGCCTCACCGATATGCAGTCCACGTCTTGGGAAACCGGTGACGGTAAGGAAATGAAATACAACGAAAAAGAATTTGTCGACAGCAAGCCCGCGAGTGAAAAGCGCCTCGTAGTTTCCCGCGCTGACAAAAATGGTGAAGGAAAAGGAAGAATAACGCTGCCAAAGGAAGTGAATTTCAAGCTGGATGCCGAAACTGTTTTTCCCATGCAACATCAATTGCGCCTGATGGACGAAGCAGCAAAAGGCTCAACCCGCGATGTATCCCTGATTTACGATGGCTCAACAGATGACAAGCCGGTTCGTGCGATCACTGCAATCGGCAAGCGGTTTGAGGCGGGAAGCTACAACGATGACACAGCAAATCCAGTGGCTGCGGAACTCAAGAAATTCCCGTCCTGGCCCGTAAGTATTGGCTATTATTCAACAGAAGACAGCAATGCCGAGACCCCCGTCTATCAAATCAATTTCCAGATGTACGAGAACGGCGTTTCCACGGACCTGGTTATGGACTACGGCACCTTTGCGCTGGTTGGCAAGCTTTCCCATCTGGAAATCCTGAAGCCGGATGTGTGCGAATAGAACCTTGCATAAAATTGCTTTGATTTTCGCAAAAGCGCACTATCTGTATCGCCACTACGCGTGATAGGGGCGAAGGCTGATGGCAAAATCTGTAAAACCGGTAGCACCAGAAGAGGAAGGCACCGTAGCGGCCTTTTTGAACAAGGTGCGCGCCATGCCGGTTACCGGCACGGCCGGGAGTCGGGGACGTCTGATCTTCGCAATGGATGCCACAATGAGCCGTCAGGCAACATGGGATCGCGCCCTTTCTATTCAGTCCGAGATGTTTGCTGAGACCAGCAGAATTGGCGGCTTGGACGTTCAACTTCTGTATTTCCGTGGTTTTGGCGAGTGCCGTGCAAGCAAATGGGTGAATGAACCCCAAGCCCTAGCCAGATTGATGACAACCGTGGAATGCCGGGGCGGCAACACCCAGATCCTCAAGGCGCTCTCGCATGTGAAAAAGGAAACCAAGGCTGGCAAAGTAAATGCTGTCATTCTTGTGGGCGATGCTATGGAAGAAAACATTGATCAGCTCTGCCAGATGGCTGGAGAAATTGGACTCCTTGGAACGCCCATTTTTGCGTTTCATGAAGGCAACGATCCGCAAGCGGCCAGGGCTTTTAAGGAAATGGCAAAGCTCAGCCGCGGGGCATATTTCAAACTGAATGAAAATTCAGCTGCTACGCTGCGAGAGCTGCTGTCAGCCGTTGCAGTTTATGCCGCTGGTGGGAAGTCAGCTCTTGAAAATCATGCTAAAAACAAGGGCGGTGCGTCTGGATATCTGCTGGAACAGTTGAAATAGAGAAGAAATGCCACAACTCATCATAGCTTTGATTATCGTATTTGGCGGCCATTGGCTGATCAAGCAATATTCGCAGGCCACGGCACAACAGGCGAAGGGTTACAATAAAAAGATCGCTGGTGGCTTGGCATTGGCATTCTCCGGAGTGCTGGCAATGCGCGGAGCACTGGCCTACGCCGTTCCCCTTTTTGCTTTAGGACTCGGGCTGATGGGCAAAACAAATCCCTTCCAGAACGGTTTCCCTTGGGGCAGAAAATCTGAAGGGCTTAAATCCCGGGTGTCAACCGGCATTCTCGTGATGGAACTGGACCATGATTCACAGACTATGACTGGTGAGGTGATCTCCGGCGCATTTCAGGGGCGCACGCTCGAAAGTCTTTCTTTGGCGGAACTTGAAACTCTTTATCAATATTGCGCGCAAGCGGGTGACCAAAGTGCAGCCCTGCTGGAGGCATGGCTGGACCGCAATCACCCAGCTTGGCGTGAGGCCTGGCAAGGTGAGAGTCGTGGTGCAAAATCAACCAGCACGAATGCCATGTCGCGTGATGAGGCTCTCGCGGTTTTGGGACTTAAAACTGGCGCAAGCGAAGGAGCCATAAAGGACGCGCATCGTCGGCTTATGAAGGAATTCCATCCAGATCGCGGAGGTTCTGACTATCTTGCCGCCAAGATCAATCAGGCCAAGGATATCCTGCTTCAGGTCTGAGGCGAAACAGTCTCGCAGGTCATGCCCTTTTTTGAGAGCTCGGTGCACGCAGCCTTGGCTGTCTTGCGGTTGAACCCAGAAAATCTTGCGCGATAAATCGTCTCTTTGCCTTTTTGAACTTCTACAGTGAGCGCTGGTTTTCCACTCAGGAAATGAAACCCTGACGTTTTGATCGCAAGTAATTTCTGGCGTGCCTCTTCCTTCTTTGGAAAAGCTCCGATCTGGATATTCCAGCTCGGATCAATGGAAGCCACAACGATTTGGCCGCCTGTTGCACCTGAGGACTTCTTCACTTCAAACGGTAAATGCGAAGGAAGTGCCGCTGTATCGCCGCTGTCAGCCATATCAGGTTCTTCGCCAGAATCATCGGGAGTGGCTGAGGCTTCAAGCATCTTAGCCTCAAGTACTTTTGTTTCATGGGCTGATGAAGTCTGGTCTTCGGCAATAACAGTTTTAAATGTTGACCCGGCATTGTGCTGCGACTGTTCCTCGATCTGGGCTACTGCAGTTTCGTCCACCTTCACCCCATCATCAACCTTGCCGTTAAAAATAGAACGGCGTTTTGGTTTTAAAGCGTCTGCTTGCGCAGTAGTTGAGATAGGGTCAATTGCGCCATCAGACGTACCAGCTTTGGCTGCAATCGTTTTCCCGTTGACGCAGCTTGGAAACACCCCGTCCAGCATGGTCATCATGTAACGGTTGCGGCTCCCCGTTGAAGGTGCTCCCAACACTACTCCTACAACGCGCTTGTCGCCTCGCTTTACAGACGTGGTAAGATTGAAGCCTGACGCAGCAATGTATCCCGTCTTGATCCCATCAGTTCCCTGGTAATTCCCCAAGAGTTTGTTGTGGGTCCGGATCGTTTTCCCGTTGTAGACAAAAGAGGCGATACGGAAATATGGGTAATATTGCGGAAAGTCCCTCTGAATGCGCAAACTCAAGGTCGCCATATCCCGCGCGGTCGTCCATTGGTCGGAATTGGGAAGTCCAGAAGCATTCATGAATGTTGAGCGAGGCATGCCTATGGCTCGCGCCGTGCGCGTCATGCGCGCTGCAAAATTCGCTTCGGATCCGCCAAGGTTTTCAGCAATCGTGGCTGCCACATCATTTGCAGACCGCGTGACCAAGGCCTTGATGGCATTGTCAACGGAAATGGTTGCGCCCGGTTTCAAACCAAGTTTGGATGGAGCCATCCCAGAAGCACGTTTTGAGACTGAAAGATTGGTTCCAAGATTGATGCGCTGAGCCTTTAGGTCTTGAAATAGCAGATAAAGCGTCATCACCTTTGTAAGGGAAGCCGGGTGGCGCAAGCCATCGATATCTTTTGAAAAAAGTATTTTACCAGTACGGGCATCAAGCGCGAGTGCAGAAAACTGTGGCTTGGCTTCCGCTCGCCCCACAATAGTGCCCAACAAAACAGCCATAACCAGAAAAAGTCTCAAGAGCTGTAAACCAGCCACACGTGTAAAAGCTAAATCCGACGAAAACATTTCACACTCATTCATGGGCAACTGATTTGCACAGTTGCAGTTTCACGACCCCAAACCAGACTTTGTCCAGTTTCTGCTTAATCCCCCCATGCGTTGCCACCTAGTTAACGGCAGCATGATTACCAGAAGGTAAATATCTGAATCGTACCACTTTGACATCATTTTTTCATTTATGGTGCAGTGCAAAATACACTTGACATTTATGGTGCACTGCACATATAGAAGACACACGGTTACACTGCCTATTAAATCCAATGGAGAGCCTCATGATGAAATCGATTGAAGAAATGCAAGCCAAGAGCAAAGAGGGTTTTGAAGCCTATGTCGCTTCAGCCAGCGCCTTGACCAAGGGTATGACTGCAATGGCTCAGGAAGCCACTGATTTTTCTAAGAAATCTTTTGAAAAGTCACGTGAAGTTGCCGAGCAGGCAGCAGCGACCAAGTCTTTTGACAAGGCTTTTGAAGTCCAGCAGGGCTTCGCTAAGGAAGCCTACGAGTCTTTCCTGGCACAAGCCACCAAGATGAACGAACTCTATGTTGCAACAGCTAAGGAGGCTTACAAGCCTTTTGAAGCAACAATGACGGCATTTGGCTTCAAGCCACAGCAGTAAGCTTAAACACCTGCAAATCCTAACCCGTCGATAGTTTCGGCGGGTTTTTTATATTTCGATGACCAATGGAACGTGGTCTGAAGGTTTCTCCCACCCTCGCACATGGGGTTGGATATCCGCTCCAGTCAGACGGTCAGCCGCTTGCGGCGACAAAAGGGCTTGATCAATGCGGATGCCATTTTTCCGGGGCCAAGCTCCTGCTTGATAATCGAAAAATGTATACTGATCTGCGGCGGTTGGATACAGGGCGCGAAATGCCTCCGTAAGGCCCAAAGCCTGAAGCTCCCTGAACTTGGCCCTTGTTGCTGGTAAAAACAGCGCGTCATTTACCCATTGGCCAGGGTTTTTGGCATCGATCTCTTCGGGAATGACATTGTAATCACCAGTCAGAACCAGGGGTTCTTCCAGTTTCAGCATCTCCCGCGCATGGGCAATCAGGCGATCCATCCAGGCAAGTTTATACTCATATTTCGGAGAATTAATCGGATTGCCGTTGGGCATGTAAATTGAAGCTACCGTGACCGTAGAATCGCCCGCAATCACTGTAGCCTGAATATATCGCGATTGTTCGTCGCTGCTATCTCCGGGCAGCCCGCGCACGATATTTTCCAGGGGGAATTTTGAGAGCAAAGCTACGCCATTATAGCTTTTTTGGCCCAGAACAGCACTATTATAGTTCATTTCTTCAAATATAGATGTGGGGAAATTCTGCTCCTCACATTTTATTTCCTGAAGGCAAACAACGTCCGGCTTGGCCTCCTCCACCCACAGCTTTATCGCTTCAAGGTGAGCCTTGATGGAGTTTACGTTCCACGTGGCAATCCGCATATCAGATAGTAAAGCTCGTACCGCAGCCGCACGAAGCCTTGGCGAGTGGATTTTGTACTTTGAAGGATTGACCAATCAGATCGTCTACAAAGTCGAGTGTTGAGCCTTCCATAAAGCCCATGGACACAGGATCGATAAGCAAAATTGCTCCATCCCGCTCAATAGCAATATCATCTTCCTGCCGCTCGTCCGTAATCGTAAAATCATACTGGAACCCGGAGCAACCTCCACCGTTTACCGAAACCCGCAGGCCGTGTGCTGGTGAAATCTCACGAATGCGGTTTGCGGCTCGGGCAGTAATGTTTACAGTGGTTTCCATGGCTGTTTATGTCGGTCTTGCGTTCCAAATTGTCAATGGTGGATGAATGAAGCGTTTTACTGCAAGCTACGCCGCACGGCCCGAACAGAGCAGGGGCAGGCTTTATGGTGAACCTGAAACGACCTCACGAAGTTGTTTTGAGCGCGACCGAGACAGAATCATACACGCTACAGCCTTCCGGCGGTTGAAACATAAAACTCAGGTTTTCATCTATCATGAGGGCGATCACTACCGTACCCGACTAACCCACTCGCTTGAAGTAGCCCAGGTCGCCCGCTCCATATCCCGCGTTCTGGGCCTTGATGAAGATCTCACTGAGGCGCTTGCACTCGCCCATGACCTTGGCCACACGCCATTTGGCCATGCGGGTGAAAGGGAACTGGACAAGCTCATGCACCCCTATGGCGGCTTTGATCATAACGCACAGTCTCTTCGCATCGTCGCAAAACTCGAAAAAAAATATGCCGAGTTTGATGGGCTCAACCTGACGTGGGAGTCTCTGGAGGGTCTTGTGAAACACAATGGGCCTTTCATAGACGAGAAGGGCCATGCAGTCGGGAGGTATAAAGGCAGCGGACTGCCGCAGGCAATCATTGAATATAATGAGGCCCACGATCTCAAGCTCGCAACCTATGCATCAGCCGAAGCACAGGTCGCAGCGATTTCTGACGACATCGCCTATAACGCACATGATCTTGATGATGGCCTGCGCGCCAAACTCTTTGACATCATTGATTTGGGCGACGTGCCGGTGGTCGGTCCGGCATTGTCAGAGGTTTTGCGAAAATATCCGGGCCTCGAGCGTTCCCGCATGGTGCATGAGATGGGCCGGAGGGTTATTTCAGTCATGGTTGAAGATATCATTGACCAGACGAAGCAAAATGCCACCTATTCACATGTAAAAACCAGTGATGACGTCCGCGCGTTGGATCAATGCCTTGCATGTTTCGGCGCCCAGATGACCGAAAACAATCGAGTGCTGCAAGACTTTCTCTCCAGCCACATGTACCGGCATGAACGCGTTGCCGATATCATGGAGCGCGCCCAAAGGGTCATCCGCGATCTCTTCAATGCATACATGAACGATGCCAAGCTTTTGCCGGCCGACTGGCGCGACAATCACCCACAAGAAGACAAACCACACTATGCCCGACAGGTGTGTGATTTTCTCGCCGGCATGACTGACCGTTTTGCTTTAGATCAGCACAAGCAGTTGTTTGACCTAGAACCGCTTTTCCGGTAGGCACCGAAGTCTACAATTACAGTAACTTAGATTGATGGCATGAACCTTTTTGGATATTTTCAATCCGCTGTGCGGAGTGAACTCGAAGCCATGATGCGCGCAGGAGAATTGCCTGCAGGGCTTGATCTTTCACGCGTCACGGCAGAACCGCCGCGTGATTCAAGTCATGGTGATGTGGCAACCAACGCTGCGATGGTTCTTGCCAAGCCGGCAGGCCTATCACCTCGCGTCGTTGCTGAAAAACTTGCTGCCCGCATGGCCGGACAATCAGATGTTCAATCAGCAGCCGTGGCTGGACCTGGGTTCATCAATTTCAAGCTGAAAGAAACATTTTGGCCCAAGATACTCGAGTCGATTCTCGCTCTCGGGGACACCTATGGCCATTCTGAAATTGGCAAAGGCATCAAGACCAATGTTGAATACGTTTCCGCCAATCCTACCGGTCCCCTGCATGTGGGGCACTGCCGCGGTGCGGTGTTTGGAGACGCTCTCGCGGCATTGCTGAAGGTTACAGGTTATGAAGTCAGCACGGAATACTACATCAATGACGCGGGCGCACAGGTGGATACCGTGGCCAGGTCAGCCTTCCTGCGCTATCGCGAGGCACTGGGCGAGGATATTGGCGAAATCCCTTCAGGATTGTATCCCGGCGATTATCTGATCCCGGTTGGCAAAGCGCTTGCCCAGGAGTTTGAACAGACACTTCTTGATTTGAGTGAAGCTGAGTGGCTTCCGGTCATACGTTCACGCGCCATGGCAATGATGCTGGATTTGATCCGGGATGATCTGGCCTCCCTCAATATTCATCAGGAAGTATTCTTCTCCGAAAAATCGCTGCATGACTCTGGAGAAGTTCGCGATACCGTGGCTGAGCTTCGCAGCGCCGGAAAGGTCTATGAAGGCAGGCTGCCACCACCAAAAGGTGAACTGCCGGATGACTGGGAAGACCGCGAGCAGGTTTTGTTTCGGGCGACCGATTTTGGCGACGATATGGATCGTCCACTACTGAAATCAAACGGCGACTATACCTACTTCGCTTCTGACGTTGCCTACAGCCGCAACAAGATCAATCGCGGTTTTCAGGAGCTCATTTATGTCTTGGGAGCAGATCATGGAGGCTATGTAAAACGACTAGAAGCGGTTGCCGCGGCATTGAAAGGCAACAGGAAAGTCGATGTTATTGTCAGGCTCTGTCAGCTTGTAAAACTCTACCGCAATGGCGAGCCCGTACGCATGTCGAAGCGTTCAGGTGATTTCATAACCTTGCGCGAAGTGGTGGAGGAGGTAGGGCCTGACGTCGTGCGCTTCATGATGCTTTATCGGAAAAATGAGGCGCCACTGGATTTTGACTTCGCGAAAGTCACCGAACACTCAAAGGACAATCCAGTGTTTTATGTGCAATACGCGCATGCCCGTATCAACTCCGTGCTGAGAAATGGATTGGAAGATGGAAGAGTTCATGGTTCGTCCGATTTCTCGTTGTTGAACGACGAATCAGAACGCGCTATCGTGCGGCGGCTTGCGGGTTATCCAAAGATGCTGGAGGCAGCCGCTGTTGCGCATGAGCCACATCGTATCTCTTTTTTCCTATATGAACTGGCCAGCGACTTTCATTCCCTGTGGAACAAAGGCAAAGAGTCGCCGCAATTGAGGTTTATCGTCAAAGATGAGCTGAAGATAACCAATACGCGTCTCGCTTTTTTGCGCACAATTCGCTATGTTTTGGGTAATGGTCTTCGAATCTTGGGGGTAACCCCGGTCGAAGAGATGTAACATCGGAAATGACTGCCAATGGACAACAATCCCACGAACGAAGCAGATAAGCGAAACTGGCGTGAACGCTTGGGCGTTGGCAGCAAGGTAATGCCGCGTATCGCCGAAGAATTTGCGAAGCCAGTTGAACCAGCGCTGCCCACAACTCCACGTTCGGCGCAGCCTGTTTCAGTGGCCAAACCCGCTCCCATGGCACCTCGCGTGGCACCCAAGCCCGCCGTGCCTCAGGCCATGCGGCCCCAGCAGCAGATGCCTCCCCAAGGTGCCAAGCCGATGCAGCCTCCTTCGCCGCAACCTCAAGAGGCTTTGGCGGAAAGGTTGCGCGCCCAGCGTGCAGCTGCCGAGAAGCTGGCCGAACAGCGCGTTCTCGCTGCCCGTGACCGTGCGGAAAATACCAGGTCACCAGCCAGTTCGCCTACACCGCCGTTGAAAACAACGGTTTCGGGTGCAAAACCGAAATTTACATTTGCCGATGATGACGCAAAGCAGGATCCCGCCCGGCCACAAGCTCAAGCCGGCCGGCCGCCGCAAAAACCACTGCAGCAACCGCAGCTTCAGCCTCAGCTTTCGCCGCCGCGGCCTGCCCTGGGTGGGGAGCG
>JANMAE010000109.1:0-17297 GCA_031359445.1 Hyphomicrobiales bacterium
GTAGGCCATGTGCCCTATCAGGTTTTCCTGGCTCTGCCTTTTGTCTTCACGATCGTCGCCATGGCCATGATGTCGCGCAACGCCTCGGCACCTCCTGCATTGTTGAAGGCGTTCCGAAAAGAGGAACGTTGATCACTCTTCGGCAATATCCTCAGACCATAACGCGGGTTTTTCCCGGATGAATCGGTCCATCAGAGCTGTACAGTCCGCATCATCGGCAATGATGACCTCCACGCCCCGGGAGCGCAGGAATTCCTCATTGCCGCCAAATGTCTTGTTTTCCCCAATGACCACACGTGGAATTCCAAACTGGATAATCGTGCCAGTACACATCATGCAGGGACTGAGCGACGTGTAGAGCGTGGTATCGCGATAGGTTTTTTGCCGGCCCGCCTTGCGCAATGCATCCATTTCGCCATGGGCAATAGGATCGCCGCCTTGAACCCTCTGATTGCGCCCCTGCGACACGAGCATATCGCCACGTGCCAAAACCGAACCGATAGGGCACCCGCCTTCATCATAGCCTGCCTTGGCTTCGTCATAGGCGATACGGAGAAATTTGCGGTCAACACTGTTCAGCATATTGGAAATCCAAGGGTTAACCTTCCTATAGAGGCGGCGGAATTTCGGCCGAAGCCGATTGCCTGTCAATAGCCGACGCGTGGATTGCTCAGTTACCCCGCTCCGATACGTAACTTTCAGCCCTTGTCGACCGTGAGAGGGAAACTGTGGCCGTTTCCAGCCACAGTTCGTAGGCGTTACTTTGTTGTCAGGTTATAATACACGACGTCCGAACTTGGGCCCATGACGAAACCCTTGATATTGGCACGCATCGCCAGTTGTGACGTATCCTGGAACATGATGATGAATGGACCTTCATCCATCACCTTTTTCTGCAGGTCCTTGTACATCTGCTCGCGCTTTGCGCTGTCACGCTCACGCACGGCAGCATTCGTCATTTTGGTGATTTCCGGAATATCCCAGGCATTGCGCCAGGCCAAAGGTTTGGACTTTGGCGCATCGGAGTTGTCGGGATTGCGCGCAAATGAATCAGCGTTTGTATGCGGGTCCATATAGTCCGGTCCCCAGTTTTCGAGCAGCATCTGATGCTGGCGCGCGCGATATTTCGTGAGCACTGTTTTTTCTTCGGCAGGGACGAGCGTGACCTTGACTCCGCCCTGCGCCATGCTGGCCTGAACGGCCTGTGCCATGGTGTTGAAAGGTGCCTTGTTGGGCGTATCGAGCGTGAATTCGATCCCGTCCTTTATGCCCGCCTCTGCGAGCATGGACTTGGCCTTCGCCGGATCGAAGTTATATTCGTTTTCATCAAGAGAAGCCCAGAAACCTGATGGCCAAAATGCCTGGTGCACTTTTGCCTTGCCCTTAAGGAACGAATTCACCATGCCATCATAGTCGACCAGATAATGCAGTGCCTGCCGCACTTTGACATTCTGGAATTCTGGCGTTTTAAGATTGAGGGCGACGTAGTACAGTGCGGCTTGCGGAATGATGGAAACGGAAATGTCCTTGTTTCCTGTTAAGCCGGCAATCTGATCGGGCTGCATGTCCCGGGCAATGTCAACATCGCCTTTCTCAATCAGCAGGCGCTGTGCCGCGGGTTCCGCCACGTGCTTGATGATGATGCGCTTAAGGGTTGGCGCACCGCCACGATAGGCAGAATTGGCCTCGAGGGTCACGCTTTCGCTGGCCTTCCAGGATTTAAGCGTAAATGCGCCGGAACCCGCCGAATTGGTTTTCAGCCATCCGTTACCCATGTCGCCTGCGGTTTCATGTTCCATGGCAGTCTTCTTGTCGACAACCGAGCCCACAACGGAAGACATCAGGCTCAACACCAGCGATGGTGCAAAATCTTCGGTAATGGTGATGGTAAAGGTGCTGTCATCCACCTGCTTTACCATTTGTTCCACATTGTCCTTGGTCCAGCCAAGCTGGCCGATCAGGAAGGCGGGAGTCTTGTCCAGTTTTACCACGCGTTGCAGTGAGAACACGGCATCGGCAGCGGTAATGGGATTACCTGAGGCAAATTTTTGACCCGCGCGGATCTTGAAGGTGAAAGTCTTGCCATCATCGCTGACGGTATAGCCCTCGGCAACACCCGGCACTAGCTTTGTGATGTCGGTAGGCTCCAGCCGCATGATGCGGTCATAAGTATTGGCAATCACCTCTATGCCCATGAACTCATAGGCTTCAGCCGGATCCAGCGAGATGATGTCATCAATGGTCTTGGCAATAACCAGCGTATCCTTGGGGGTTTCTGCAAAGGCGTGCGGTGTCAGCGAAAATAGCACCCCTGCAAACAAAGCGTATTTGAATTGCTTCAACATTTAGAACTCCCTGATCGTGTTATGTCCGGGCCGTCGGAACATGGAGCTCCGCTCCCGGGTTGAACAGAATACAGGCGCATTCCACAGCTTATGCAAGAGTGAAAAATCTAGCTAGAGGTTCTGGAATAGCCCACACTGGCGGCCAGTAGTTCGGCGCTATATTTTTTTTTGGTGTTGCCGCGGCGCAAGTCTTCCACATCAAGAATCTCCACCAACCTACCATTTTGCATGATGCCGATCCGGTCACACATATGCGCCACAACGCCCAGATCATGACTGACCAATATGCTGGTCAACCTGTAGCTCAGGCGCAGCCGCGAGATGAGATTGAGGATTTCAGCCTGGATGGAAACATCAAGTGCCGAAGTAGGTTCATCAAGCAGGAGGATGCGGGGCTTGAGAATGAGTGCCCGCGCAATGGCCACGCGTTGCCTTTGTCCGCCTGACAGCTGATGCGGATAACGGTAGCGATGCAGTGGCAGCAGGCCTACATCTGCCAACGCCGCACCAACCTTGTCAGCGATATCGTCAAAGCCGTGGATCAACAGGGGCTCGCGCAACATGTCATCCACCGTCTGCCGGGGATGCAGTGAGCCATAGGGATCCTGGAAGACGCATTGCATCAGGCGCCGCTCCGCCTTGCTGCGTTTCAGTCCCATGCTGCGGCCAGCCACCGTGATGCCCGGGGCATCCGCCTTTATCAGGCCCGCGATTGCCTTCAGGATTGTGGATTTGCCTGATCCCGATTCACCCACAATTCCGAAGCTTTCCCCTTCGGCCACCCGGAAAGACACATCACGCACTGCGGCAATGGCGCGGCCATTATTGTGAAATGTAACGGAAAGGCCCTGTGCTTCAATCATGAGAGCCATTCCGGATTGCGGGACACAACACTCAATTCGCGCACCGGATGGTCAATCCGCGGCACGGCGCGGAGCAAGGCCTGCGTATAGGGATGCTTGGCCTTATGCAGCGCATCAGCCCTGCATTCCTCAACAATCTTGCCGCCATACATCACCAGCACCCGGTCACAGAAACTGGAAACGATGGGGAGATTGTGGCTGATAAAAATGAGCCCCATGCCTCGGTCAGTCACAAGGTCATCAAGAATGCGTAACACTTCATTTTGCACCGTGACATCGAGCGCCGAGGTAGGCTCGTCAGCAATCAACAGGTCAGGTTCGGTGATCAGCATCATGGCGATCATCACGCGTTGGCCCATGCCGCCCGAAAGCTGATGCGGGAAGAGATGGAAGACCAGGTCGGGATCGCGGATTTTGACAGCCTCAAGCATGGCAAGGGCGCGCCTGCGGGCATCGTCCGCCGATGCTTGGTGATGCAGGAGATAGGTTTCCTGGATTTGATGCCCTACCTTGATAACGGGATTAAGTGAGTATTTGGGATCCTGCATCACCATGGATATGCGCTGACCCCGCAATGCCTGCCAGTCCTGATCGCGCAATCCCAATAGATTTTGCCCTGCAAACCGCAAAGTCTTTGCCGTGACAACGCCGGGACTTGGAATAAGGCCGAGAAGGGCTCTGGCCGTGGTGGATTTGCCAGATCCCGATTCGCCAACGATTCCCAACCGCTCCCGTCCAAGGGTAAAACTGACATTGCGCACGGCCAGTGTTGTTTCACCCTGTCCGAAAAAACTGACATTGAGGTCTTCCACTTCAAGAAGCGGGTCGGTGCTCATGTACTTTTCGGGTCGAACACATCTCGCAACCCATCTCCCAAGAGATTGAATCCGAGACTGACGATGAAAATCGCGATGCCGGGAATAGTGGCCACCCACCATTGATCCAAAATGACATCGCGGCCCGAGGATACCATGGACCCCCATTCAGGCGTAGGCGGCTGTGCGCCAAGCCCCAAAAAGCCAAGACCGGCGGCGGTAAGAATGATGCCCGCCATGTCAAGCGTGAGCCTCACGATGAGCGAGGACAGGCACAGCGGCACGATATGGCGAAACAGAATGCGCGGCGTTGACGCGCCCTGCAGGACCACAGCCGAAATGAAGTCGCTGCGGGCTATGGCAATGGTTTCGGCCCGTGCCATGCGGGCATAAGGTGGCCAGGCCGTAAGCGAAATTGCGATCACGGCGTTTTCTATACCCGGCCCAAGCGCTGCAGCAAAAGCCAGCGCCAGAACCAGTTTGGGAAAAGCCAGAAAAACATCAGTGATGCGCATCAGAATGGAATCAACCCAGCTGCCGAGATAGCCAGCCGTTGTGCCTACCGCCAGACCAATGGGCGCCACCACCACCGAAACCAGAAGCACAATGGAAAGTGTCACGCGCGCGCCATAAACCGTGCGAGCGAAAATATCCCGGCCAAGTTCGTCGGTTCCAAACCAGTGCTGCGCGTTGGGGGCTCCAAGCCGAGTGGCCAGGTCCTGCGCAATAGGGGATGCGTCTCCGGATATCTGCCGGGCAAATGCAGCCACCAGAATAAGCATTGCAATCATGACCAGTCCGGAAACAGCAGCGGAATTGCTGCACACCGCCCGCACGCTCCGATAGATATTTCCGGTGACAGCCTGGCGGCGCGATGCCGGCGCATCATCGGTGAGCCATTCCCTCCAGGTCAATATTTCGGTATTGCTCATGCGTTGCGCAGCCTCGGATCGAAGACATGGTAGAGGAAATCACACAGCATGTTGACGCCGATGAAAACTGCCCCCACGACGATCGTGCCGCCGAGAACGGCATTCATGTCGGCGTTGAACAGGGATTTTGTGATGTAAAGTCCAAGCCCCGGCCAGGAAAATACCGTTTCCGTCAGCACCGCGCCTTCCAGAAGCGAGGCATAGCTCAAGCCCACGACTGTGATAAGCGGCACCATGATGTTGGGAAAAGCATGGACCCACACTGCGCCCCAGAACGAACGACCCTTTATGCGGGCCGCCGTTACATATTCTTGGCTGAGCTGTTCGATCATGAAGCTGCGTGTCATGCGGGCAATATAGGCAATGGAATAATAACCCAGTATGCCTGCGGGCAGGATGATGTGACTTAAGGCATTGCGGAAAATATCCCATTCACCAGCTATCAAGCTGTCAACCAGAATGATGCCTGTATAGGATGTGACGATGTCATCATAACCGATATCAAGCCGACCGGGACCTCCGACCCAGCCAAGCTTGCCATAGAACAGAAACAGTCCCACAAGGCCTAGCCAGAACACCGGCATGGAATAGCCGAAGAGTCCGATGATGCGAACAAAGTGATCGAGCCACCCACCTTTTCTGGCGCCTGCTGCCACACCCACCGGCACGCCAATGAATACGCCGAGAAGCGTGGCAATGGTTGCCAGTTCAAAGGTGGCGGGAAAGAAATGCAGGAGGTCTGACAGCACGGGATGTGAGGTCATGATCGATTGACCAAAGTCTCCCGCGAGAAGTTTCTTCAAATAAAGAAAATATTGTTCAATGATCGGACGGTCAAGCCCCAAGGCAATCCGGTTTTTTTCATAAACTTCAAGCGTTGCGTGGTCCCCCACAACCGCCAATACGGGGTCGACGGCCATGAAGCGGCCAATGACAAAGGTGATCGCGGTGAGACCGGTAAACGTGAGAAGCAGCGAGCCCATAAAAGACAGGAGTCGCCACAGCAGCGTTAAACCCCGGTCTCCATATGTCCTCTCTCTCATGCAGTTACTGAAACTCCCAAAATGATTCATCAAGGGTTTCAACCCGCAAGTCAATCATGCCCGGGCTTTCCTGTAGGCCGCAAGCGATGGACCGGCGAGATGGTGTTCGATAAATGCAACTCTCTCAGGGGTGAAATAATGGGCGACATGCAGGATATTGATCGTGGCAACGAGTTCATCCGCCACCAAAATTGGCAGATTGACCACCGCGCCGCAACCCAGCGCCGCGATCAGTGCATGATCGGGAAAGACCAGCGCGATATCTGCAAGGGTGTTTGCAACAAAGAGGCGGTGTTGCCGGTGCACGACATCAAACCAGGAATCAAAGGTGATGGGCTTGGTCCCCGAAACCGGGTAGTGCACAGGGTCGCTCGTATAGGCGCGCTTTGCTTCGAGCCGCGCCATATCGACTGTCATGACTGTAAACAGCTTTGCTCCCACCGTCTCGAATGTCATATCCTGCAAGGCCTTCCAGCATGCATCTGATGTGGAAGCAGTCGCCAAAGAGCTCGTGAATTTCAAAACGGCACGTTCCATTTTCCAGTCCGATCACTCCCGACCCAAGAACCTTCTGGAGCCGCACGCTACTGAGCCTTACGTAGTATCGACGCCAGTACTTTCGCAACGGTTGCAATCCTGTTAAGATAAGAGCTTGCGGACCGCCTCTTTCCAACCTGAGAGCTTTCTGCTGCGGAGCCTTGCGTCCATTTTCGGAGAAAATCGCTTCTGCCGTTTCCACGTCTTGGCAAAAACCTCGGGTTGAGGCATCAAACCCGCTTGCAGGCCCGCGAGATAGGCAGCCCCCAGAGCGGTTGTTTCCAGAATGGGCGGACGGTCTATGGGTGCATCGAGAATGTCCGCCAGAAACTGCATGGTCCAGTCTGACGCCGTCATGCCGCCATCCACCCGCAAGATCATGTTGCCTGAACTGCCCCAGTCCTTTTTCATGGCCTCCAGAAGATCATAGGTCTGGTAACACACAGCCTCCAGCGCGGCCTGTGCCAGTTCCTTTTGTGTGGTGGCTCGGGTCAGGCCAAAAAGTGCACCGCGCGCCTCGGCATTCCAATAGGGTGCACCCAATCCCACAAAGGCAGGCACAAGATAGACATTCTGGTTCTTGTCCGCCAACTTGGCAAGTGCACCGGTTTCTGCAGCGTTCTTCACCACCTTCAATCCGTCGCGCAGCCATTGTACGCCCGCACCCGCGATGAAAATCGCTCCCTCCAGCGCATAGCTGCGCTCACCTCTTAACTGATAGGCAACAGTGGTAAGCAAGCGGTTGTGGGAGGCCACGGCCTGTGCTCCCGTATTGAGCAGCGCAAAGCAGCCCGTGCCATAGGTGGATTTCATCATGCCGGGTTCAAAGCAGGCCTGACCGATGGCCGCTGCCTGCTGGTCCCCCGCCACGCCAGATATGGGAATGGCGGCGCCTAGAAGCTTGGCTTCCGTCACCCCAAAATCTGCAGCACAGTCCTTGACCTCTGGCAACATGGTGCGGGGTATTTTGAGGATGTGAAGGAGTTCGTCATCCCATTCGCCAGTATGGATATTGTAGAGAAGCGTGCGCGAAGCATTCGTAGCATCGGTGACATGTGAAGCACCACCCGTAAGCCGCCAGATCAGTAAAGAATCGATCGTGCCAAAACATAGCTCACCTCGTTCAGCCTTTTCGCGCGCACCCCTGACATTGTCGAGGGTCCATGACAGCTTGGTTCCGGAAAAATATGGATCAAGCAATAGGCCGGTTTTGGCAGAGAAGGTTTTCTCATGGCCCAGTGCTTTCAATTCACTGCAGAAATTCGCCGTGCGCCGGTCCTGCCAGACAATGGCCCTATGGATTGGCTTGCCCGTCCTGCGGTCCCATAGCACTGTTGTTTCACGCTGGTTGGTAATGCCGATGCAGCGGATATTCTGGACCCCAATGCGGGATTTCTTGATGGCAGCCTTGGCTGTGAACAGGACGGATTTCCAGATCTCCTCAACATCATGTTCAACCCAACCCGATTTCGGGAAATATTGCCGGAATTCTTTCTGCGCCTGAGCCTTGGGGCGAAGCTTTGCATCAAATACAATGGCGCGTGTTGATGTGGTGCCTTGGTCAATCGCCAGAATAAAATCCGCCATGTGGCCTACCCCCGTGCGCCCTTTTTGATTTTTGTGTTGGCGCCTTCTTCCAGATGATCGCGCAGCGCCTGCTGTTCGTCGGCTTTCATGTGCAGGCCAAGCTTGGACCTGCGCCACAAGATGTCGTCAGCGGTCACGGCCCATTCACGCGAGATGAGATACTCCACTTCACGCTCGCTTAATGGTCCAAAACTCTTGCCCAAGTCGCTGACAAAACGAGCACTCCCGAGGATCATATCCATATCTGTGCCGTAAGCCCGGAACATGCGTAACACGTTCGCTGGTTTCAGGAAGGAATAGCTGCGTTGCCGTTCCTCGATGAATTTTCCGATCTCCGCCAGCGCAATGCCGCCACCCGGGAGATGCGCGGATCTCGTCCACGGCTTTCCTGCCTGGGGAAAATGATCAGCAAGCTTCGCCATGACAGCTTCGGCCAGTTTCCGCGAGGTAGTGATCTTGCCGCCAAACACCGAGAGGAGTGGCGCTTCGCCAGTTCCACCTTCGAGTTTCAGGACATAGTCGCGTGTGGCTTCCTGGGCCTTGCTCACCCCGTCATCATAGAGCGGCCGTATGCCGGAATAGGCCCAGCGGATCATCTCGCGCGTGACGGGCCGCTTGAAATATTCATTGACGGAAGCCAGCAGGTAATTGGTCTCGGACGAGGAAATTTCTGGCTTTCCCGGTTCATCCTTGTAGTCCTCATCAGTGGTGCCAAGCAGCGTGTAATTGGTTTCATAGGGAATGGCAAAGCAGATACGTCCGTCCGCATTCTGGAAAATATAGCAACGGTCATGGCCATAAAGCTTGTCGACCACGATATGGCTGCCCTTTACCATCCGTACCTTGTCGGATTCACTCTGTCGCACGACGGAGTTTAAAACATTGGCAACCCAAGGACCTGCTGCGTTTACCAGAACACGGGCCTGGATCGCTTCATCTGGCTGACCCTCTTTGGCAACGGTAACTTCCCATCCACCTGCGACACGCCTGGCACTGGTGCATTTCGTCCGTGTTCGGATTTCCGCACCCCGTGCCTTGGCATCTACCGCACTCAGCACAACCAGTCGCGAATCCTCCACCCAGCAGTCGGAATATTCATAGCCGTGGGCAAATTCCGGGCGCAGCGGTTCGCCAGTCACATCATGGTGCAGGTCCACACTGCGGGTGGGCGGCAGGATTTTGCGTCCGCCTAAATGGTCATAGAGAAAAAGCCCCAGCCTAATGAGTGGGCGCGGGCGGAGGCCATGGTGATGCGGAAGCACAAAGCGCAATGGCCAGATAATATGAGGCGCAGCCTGCAGCAGCACTTCGCGCTCGATCAGCGCCTCGCGCACCAGCCGGAACTCGTAATGTTCGAGATAGCGCAACCCCCCGTGAATGAGCTTGGTGGAGGCAGAAGAGGTTCCAGAGGCCAGATCACCCTGTTCAGCGAGATAAACCTTGAGGCCGCGGCCTGCGGCATCTCTTGCAACGGCACAGCCATTGATCCCACCGCCAATTACAAAGAGGTCATATATCATGCCGCGGCTTCCGCTATCATGTTCTGGTGGGCGTCGGCCACTTCCAGTGCAACACCGCTGTGCTTGCACAATTCAACAATTTTTTCAGAAGGCAGCACGTCTGTCACAAAGACGTCGACCTGGCTCAAATGGCCAATGCGTACCGGCGCTGACCGTGTAAATTTCATGGCGTCTGCCACAAGCATGACTTTGCGGGCATTGCTCAAGATGGCTTGGGCTACTCGCACTTCGCGAAAGTCAAAATCCAGCATGGCCCCGTCATCGTCGATGGCCGAGGCACCAATCACGGCATGGTCCACCTTGAACTGGGATATGAAATCCACGGCCGCCTCGCCCACAATGCCGCCATCACTACGGCGTACCGCACCGCCCGCAATAATGACATCGATCTTGGGGCAGGGCATGAGAATGGTGGCGACATGGATGTTGTTGGTAATTACCAAAAGCCCTTCATGATGCACAAGCGCTCGCGCCACTTCCTCCGTTGTGGTGCCAATGTTGATAAACAGCGAACAGTTGTTGGGTATGAGCGAGGCCGCATGCTTGCCTATCACCAGCTTTTCCTGGGCAGCGAGCTGCCGACGCGATTCATACGCCACGTTTTCCACGCCTGATGTAAGCATAGCGCCGCCATGGGTGCGCGATAGCAGTCTTGCATCACAGAGTTCATTCAGGTCTTTGCGGATGGTTTGCGGTGTGACTTCAAAACGGCTGGCCAAATCCTCCACTACAACGGTGCCAGTAACCCGCGCGAGGCCGATGATTTGGTGTTGTCGCGGGCTGAGCTGCGTCATGATCGATCCAAGGTGACTTTCACCTACACTTTCACTTTTTTTCGATATTGGCAATACTGCAATGCAAACTGCTACATTGCACCGCACAATACTTTCAACATATTTTCTGTTGACTTTCGTTTTTATTCGTTTGAGTGTGAAGTGTAGGTACCAACAGAGGTGCCAAGGACTATTGGGAGGACTTTCAAATGAAGATGAAACTTCTGGCAACGGCAGCTCTCGCGCTTATGGCATTAGCGAGCCCGAGCTATGCTGACGAGGCAGCCGCCAAGAAATGGATTGATTCCGAATTCCAGCCATCAACTCTTTCAAAAGACGATCAGTTGAAGGAAATGCAGTGGTTCATCAAAGCTGCTGAACCATTTAAGGGCATGGAAATCAACGTATTGTCGGAAGGCATTCCGACCCACTCTTATGAATCGGAAACTTTGACAAAGGCCTTCTTTGAAATCACCGGAATCAAGGTGAACCACCAAATTCTGGGCGAAGGTGAAGTTGTCCAAGCCGTGCAGACACAGATGCAGACCAACCGCAACCTGTATGACGCTTACATCAATGACTCCGATTTGATCGGCACCCACTCGCGCCTGCAGTCGGCCATCAATCTGACCGACTGGATGGCTGGAGACGGCAAGGACGTAACCAACCCCGGCCTTGACCTCAACGACTTCATGGGCCTGAAATTCACAACCGGCCCTGATGGCAAGTTGTGGCAGCTGCCTGACCAGCAGTTTGCCAACCTCTATTGGTTCCGCGCTGACTGGTTTGCACGGCCTGAGCTCAAGGAAAAGTTCAAGGCCAAGTATGGCTACGAACTGGGCGTGCCCGTAAACTGGTCTGCTTATGAAGACATCGCCGACTTCTTCACCAATGACGTGAAGGAAATCGATGGCGTAAAAATATTTGGCCACATGGATTACGGCAAGCGCGCGCCCGACTTGGGTTGGCGCATGACCGATGCCTGGCTTTCCATGGCAGGTGAGGCCGATGTGGGCCAACCCAACGGTCGCCCCGTCGATGAGTGGGGCATCCGCATGGAGAAGGATAGCTGCAACCCCGTGGGCGCTTCTGTTTCGCGCGGTGGCGGCACCAACAGCCCGGCAGCTGTATATGCTGTCACGAAATGGGATGAGTGGCTGCGCAAATACGCGCCTCCAAGCGCTGCTGACATGGACTTCTACCAGTCACTGCCAGCACTCAGCCAAGGCAATGTGGCCCAGCAGATTTTTTGGTACACGGCCTTTACAGCTTCCATGGTTGCCCCCAAGAAAGATGGCAACAACACCGTGGACGATGCTGGAAAACCACTATGGCGCATGGCTCCCTCGCCGCATGGCCCCTATTGGAAAGAAGGCTCCCAGCGCGGTTATCAGGACGTTGGTTCATGGACGCTGTTCAACTCCACGCCGATGGAATCCCGCAAGGCTGCCTGGCTCTATGCTCAGTTTGTGGATTCAAAAACAGTGGATGTGAAGAAGAGCCATGTTGGTCTTACCTTCATCCGCGACTCAACCGTGCGGCATGACTCCTTCACCGAAAGGGCGCCTTCGCTTGGCGGTTTGATCGAGTTTTACCGCTCGCCAGACCGTGTTGCATGGTCGCCAACCGGCGTGAACGTGCCTGATTATCCGAAACTCGCCCAGCTCTTTTGGGAGAACATCGGTGACATCAACTCAGGCGCATTCACCGCCCAGCAGGCCATGGACCGTTTGGCCGAGCAGATGGACACCGTCATGGGACGCATGGAAGCGGCTGACAAGGCCAATCATACCTACCATGATTGCGGCCCCCGGCTGAACGAACCCAAGGATCCATCGGCCTGGTTGAGCAAGGACCATGCACCATGGGCCAAGCTCGATAATGAAAAGCCAAAGGGCGAGACCATCGCCTATGATGAGCTGATCAAGCGCTGGACGTCCCAGTAACCGAGAACGATTTCCTCCCCAAGAAAAGCCGGGGTGTATCCTTGATGCATCCCGGCAAATTACGCAAAGATCAATCTTCCGACGTTTGTGATGGGCGACAATAGGCAATGGCTCTTGAGCTCAGGAAAATCTCCCAGCGCGTGGGCGCCGATATATGGATCCACGAAACTGACATCACGTTCGAACAGGGCTCCTTCAATGTCCTGCTGGGCACGACGCTTGCTGGCAAGACAACATTAATGCAGCTCATAGCCGGAATTCGAAAACCTTCGTCGGGTGAAATCTGGTTCAAGGGCAAGAACATTACCGCCACACCTGTGCAGAAGCGCAATGTGTCGGTGGTCTACCAGCAGTTCATCAACTACCCCAATTTCAACGTCTACGATAACATCGCTTCACCCCTGCGCGTGGCCGGCATGAAAGCCGACGAGATTGACCGAAGGGTCAACAAGGCAGCCGACCTCTTGCGTCTCACCCCCTTGTTGAAGCGCAAGCCCTCGGAACTCTCTGGTGGTCAGCAGCAACGCACCGCCATAGCCCGCGCCGTGGTCAAAGACAGCGACATTATTTTGTTGGATGAACCACTGGCCAATCTTGATTACAAGCTGCGCGAGGAATTGCGCGAGGAATTGCCCAAGCTTTTTTCAGGCCGTGATGCGATTGTGGTATACGCCACAACCGAACCATCGGAGGCTTTGCTCTTTGGCGGCAACACCGCCACCATGCAAGAGGGCCGCATTACCCAGTTTGGTCCAACCTCTACGGTTTACCGCAGGCCTGCCGATCTGGTGACAGCTCAGGTTTTCTCCGAACCCCCCATGAATACGGCAGCCATCAGCAAGCGCGGAAAAGACATCATCATCTTTGGCAACACCAAATGGCCAGCAGGCCGTGCAGAAAAAAACCTGGCCGATGGCGACTACACCATTGGCATCCGACCCCACAATGTCACGATAGGTGGCCATGGAAAAGCGGTGGGGAAGATTTCTGGCAAGGTCTTGGTCACTGAGATTTCAGGTTCCGAAAGCATTGTTCATTGCCAGGTCGGCAGCCAGACCTGGATTTCGCAGTCGCACGGTGTCCATCCATTCCAGGTGGGCGAAACCGCAACGCTTTTTGTCGATATTGATCAGTCGCTGTTTTTCGGCGCCAACAACGAGTTCATTGCGTAATGGCCAAGATCAGCCTTCAAAATCTCAAGCACAGTTATAGCGCAACGCCTCAAAGCGACGGGGACTATGCCCTGAAACGCCTATCGCTGGATTGGGCAGATGGGGGCGCCTATGCGCTGCTGGGTCCTTCAGGCTGCGGCAAGACCACATTGCTCAATCTGATTTCCGGCCTGCTGATCCCCAGTGAAGGTCGCATCCTGTTCAACGATGTCGACGTCTCGCGCGCCACACCAGAAGAACGCAATATCGCGCAGGTCTTTCAGTTCCCGGTGATCTACGACACCATGACCGTCTACAACAATCTGGCGTTCCCCTTGCGCAACCGCAGCGTTGCCGAGGCCGAGGTCGACAGACGCGTGCGCGAGATTGCCGGCATGCTGGACCTCACCAAGACCCTGGGCAACCGCGCCTCAGGCCTCACTGCTGACGGCAAGCAGAAAATCTCACTGGGCCGCGGTCTCGTGCGCTCGGATGTGAACGTCATCATGTTCGACGAGCCGCTCACCGTGATTGATCCGCATTTGAAATGGCAACTTCGCTCCAAGCTGAAAGAACTGCACCAGCGCACCAGGCGCACCATGATCTATGTGACGCACGATCAAACCGAAGCGCTCACCTTTGCCGATCAGGTGGTGGTGATGAAGGATGGCGAAGTGGTTCAAACCGGAACACCGGTCGATCTGTTCGAGCGCCCCATGCATACCTTCGTTGGTCATTTTATTGGCTCGCCCGGCATGAATGTTCTGCCCTGTGAGGTGAAGGGCGGCAAAGCTTCTTTTGCCGGCCATCCCGTAACAACGGTGAATGCCAAGGCGTATAAAGGCAAGGGCCAGAAACTCGAACTCGGCGTCAGGCCGGAATTCGTGAGAATCGTCAAGAAGGGAATTCCAGCAGATGTGGTGAAGGTGTCAGATGCTGGCCGCTTCCGCATTGTGGAAACCCGCAGCAGCGGCGGCAGCATCAAGCTGCTGATACCGGAGGGTGAGGCGGTTCCCGAAGGCAAGACCCATCTCGCTTTTGATGCCGACCACACGCAGGTGTATGAAAATGGCTGGATGGTGGGAGCAAAACCATGAGTGCCAAGACTGTCAACCAGAAAGCCTGGTTTCTTGTAGCCCCTGTTTTCGCACTGGTGGCTTTCAATGCGCTCATTCCGCTGATGACGGTTGTGAACTATTCCGTGCAGGAAACATTTGGCGACAACGTGTTCACCTGGGCGGGTGTCCAGTGGTTCGAGCAGGTGCTTCATTCCGACCGGTTCCACGGCGCACTCCTGCGCCAGATCACTTTCTCGGCCATTGTACTGGCGATTGAGATTCCCTTGGGGCTGGGCATCGCGCTCACCATGCCGCGCAAAGGACCATGGGTGTCGGTGTGTCTTGTGCTCATGTCACTGCCGCTGCTCATTCCCTATAATGTGGTGGGTGCCATGTGGAACATCATGGCGCTGCCGGATATCGGCCTGCTCGGCAAGGGCATCAACGCGCTGGGCATTGACTACAATTACACCCGCCAGCCGATCTCCGCATGGTTCACCCTGGTGTTGATGGATGTCTGGCACTGGACATCGCTGGTAGCGCTTCTGTGCTATGCTGGCCTTGTTTCCATCCCGGATGCTTACTACCAAGCTGCGAAAGTTGACGGTGCAAAAACCTGGGCGGTGTTCCGCTATATCCAGTTGCCCAAGTTGAAACATGTGCTCACCATTGCCGTGCTGCTGCGCTTCATGGATAGTTTCATGATCTACACCGAAGCTGTGGTATTGACCGGCGGCGGTCCCGGAAATGCTACCACGTTCCTGTCGATTGATCTTGTCAAAACCGCGATTGGCCAGTTTGATTTGGGCCCGGCGGCGGCCATGTCGCTCATTTACTTCATCATCATTCTCGCAGTGTCATGGCTGTTCTACACCTTGATGATGAAGAACGAGGAAATTTGACATGAAATCCGTGACCCGCTTCATACCCGTTCTCTATATTATTTTTCTCATGCTGCCGATCTATTGGCTGCTCAACATGAGCTTCAAGACAACCAATGAGATTCTGGGCGGCTTCTCGCTGTTCCCGCATGAATTCACCACGGCAAGTTATGAGAAAATCTTCACAGATCCCACCTGGTACAATGGCTATATCAATTCCATAACCTATGTGCTGATCAATACGGTGCTCTCCGTGAGCGTTGCCTTGCCAGCAGCTTATGCGTTTTCACGTTACCGTTTCCTTGGCGACAAGCACCTGTTTTTCTGGTTGCTCTCAAACCGCATGGCGCCGCCAGCGGTTTTTGTGCTACCCTTCTTCCAGCTCTATTCTGCGGTGGGCCTCTTTGACACGCCATGGGCGGTGGCCCTGTCCCACACATTGTTCAACATTCCGCTTGCGGTATGGATTCTGGAGGGCTTCATGTCGGGGGTTCCCAGGGCACTGGATGAAACAGCTTATGTGGATGGGTATTCCTTCCCGCGATTCTTCTTCACCATTTTCATTCCAACCATCGCGGCAGGCATTGGCGTGGCTTGCTTCTTCTGCTTCATGTTCTCTTGGGTGGAATTGTTGCTGGCCAAGAATCTCACCTCGGTTGCCGCCAAGCCAATAGCTGCCGTGATGACCAAGACCGCCAGCGCGTCAGGCTATGAACTGGGCCTGCTGGCAGCTGCTGGATCGCTCACCATCATTCCCGGCGCCATCGTCATCTATTTCGTGCGCAACTATATCGCCAAGGGCTTTGCCCTGGGCCGCGTGTAAGGAGACGCTGATGGAACCCGCAACATTCCTGTCATGGATGGCCTGGACCGGGCCTACGGCGCTGTTCTTCATCTTCATTTTCAGCAGCATTGCCGCCATGGGCGTGTGGGAATATTACTCGCCCGGTGGCGGGCCCCGGCATGGCATATTTGGGCTCGATACAACCCGTGGTGACCGGCTGTTTATCACGCTTCTGGGCTCTGCCTTCATCTTCCTCGCCTGGCTAGCCGTATTTGGCGTGCCATTATGGGGAGGCCTGGCGCTGGCGCTGATCTGGGGCTTCGGGGTTTTCCGCTGGGTTTAACTTCTCAGCGTGCCGCCCACAGCCTTTGCAACACCTGCAATGATCTTTTGTGAAACCGCTTCAATCTCTTCATCGGTGAAGGTCTTGTCCCTGGGTTGCAGCGTGACCTCCACGGCATAGGATTTCTTGCCCGCCTCCAACTTGAACACATCAAAAACAACAGCTTCAGCAATCAGCGCCTTGTCGGCACCGCGGATCGCCTTGATCAGCTTGTCGGCTTCCACAGCATCATCAATCACAAAGGCAAAGTCACGTGACACCGCGGGAAGATCAGAGACGGTGAGCGCTGCCCGTGTGGTGGATTTCGCTTTGGGCAAAGGGATGGCGTTCAGCACCACTTCAAACGCCACAAGCGGTCCTCTCACATCCATGGCCGCCAGCACACGCGGATGAATTTCACCAAAATGCGCCAGCTTGTTTTGTGGTCCCATTTGAATGGTGCCGGAACGACCGGGGTGGAACCATTGTGGGGCTCCCTGCACCACTTGCAATGTGGACGCCGCCATGCCGCAGGCTTCGAGCACGGCCAACACATCGGCCTTCACATCAAAGGCATCGACGCTACGCGCACCGCCCAGCCATTGCTTCGGCGCAGAAGCACCTTGACGGATGCCAGCGGCACGCAGGGTTTCATCGTCGGGTTTGTCACCCGCATAGGCATGGCCAATTTCCGAGATGGCGAAGTCTGAGAAGCCACGGGCGATGTTGCGGCTGGCGGC
>JANMAE010000115.1:0-23251 GCA_031359445.1 Hyphomicrobiales bacterium
ACCCCAGGCCTCATCGACTGTCACACCCATCTCGTTTACGGCGGAAATCGCGCCAATGAATTTGAGATGCGCTTGACCGGAACCGCCTACACCGAAATTGCAAAGGCGGGAGGCGGCATCATGTCTACCGTACGCGCAACACGGGCGTCTTCCGAAGCAGAGCTGGAAAAATCCGCATTGCAGCGACTCGATTCACTCCTGTCGGAAGGTGTAACGACCGTCGAAATCAAGTCTGGCTACGGTCTCGATGTTGATACCGAAATGAAAATGCTGAGGGTTGCAAGGCGGCTTGCCACCCTACGCCCCGTGGACGTTCAGACAACCTATCTGGGTGCTCACACCTTCCCTGAAGAGGTTAAGGGAAATCATGAAGAATATATGGATATCATTTGTAATCAAGCGCTTCCAAGGATTGCTGCGGAGGGCTTAGCGGACGCGGTTGATGCATTTTGTGAAGGCATTGCCTTTTCGGTTGAAGAAACCCGCAAAGTGTTCGAAGCCGCCAAAACCCATGGCCTGCCTGTGAAACTCCATGCTGAACAATTGTCCAACATGGGAGGCGCAAAACTTGCTGCAAGCTTTGGCTCTCTTTCAGTCGATCACATTGAATATCTAGATAAGGATGGAGTCGAATCAATTGCCAAATCCGGCACCGTGGCAGTCCTTCTCCCCGGCGCATTCTATTACCTCCGAGAAAAGCAGGCACCGCCCGTTGCCGCATTGCGCGAGCATAAGGTCCCCATCGCCATTGCGACCGATCTCAACCCCGGTTCTTCGCCCGTTCACTCCTTGCTCGCGATCATGAACATGGCCTGCGTTCTCTTTGGCCTTACCCCGGAAGAGGCCCTGCTGGGCGTGACCGCCAACGCAGCTCGCGCGTTGGGATTGAAAGACCGTGGCACCATCGCAGTGGGCCAGAAAGCTGACCTCGCGCTGTGGGATGTAAAACGCCCGGGAGACTTGAGCTATCCCCTGGGTTTCAACCCGTTGAAGGCGGTAATCAGAAATGGTGAACTTGTCCGGGGGTCACTCTCATGAATGCTGTGCTGCCGCTCTATGCCATGCTCAAAGACCATATACTGGAGAATATCAACACAGGCGCTTGGGCGCCTGGAGAACGCGTACCGTCCGAAAACGAGCTCGTGGAAAGGTTTGCCATCAGTCGCATGACCGCAAACCGGGCCCTGCGGGAACTTTCAGCCGATGGTTATCTCACGCGCGTTCCAGGCGTAGGCACCTTTGTGAAGGAACAGACCGCCCTGACCAGTCTCATGGAGCTTCGCAACATCGCTGAGGAAATTGCTGCGCGCGGCCACAAGCACACGTCTCGCCTCATCGCCCGTGAAAAGATGATGGCCACCCCGACTCTCACCACGGAATTCGAATGGCCTGAAGCTCAGCCCGTGTTTCATCTCCTTATTCTGCATGAGGATAATGGCGTACCAGTGCAGCTTGAAAACCGCTGGGTGAACCCCTTGGTAGCGGCAGACTTCCTCATTCAGAATTTCACCCGCCAGACCCCCACCGCCTATCTCATGGGCGCTGTGCCTGTGGATGAGCTTGAACATGGCGTGGAGGCCATCATGCCGGATGCTGCCCAGCAGTCGCTTCTCAATATTTCAGCAAGCGAGCCCTGCCTTGCGGTGCACCGGAGAAGCTGGAGCAAGTCCAAGGTCGTGACCGTTGCAACCCTGATTTACCCCGGCAGCCGCTACGCGCTCTACAGCCGCTACAAAACCAATGCCCAAGGAAAACCCTTATGACGTCACGCCTCGACAACACGCGGCGTATCCGCGCTGCCACCGGAACCACGCTCACGGCAAAATCATGGCTCACCGAGGCGCCCCTTCGCATGTTGATGAACAACCTTGATGCGGATGTGGCTGAGCGGCCTGAGGAATTGGTGGTTTATGGCGGAATTGGCCGTGCGGCGAGGAACTGGGAGGCCTACGATCAGATCGTGGCCAGCCTCCGTGCGCTCGAAGACGATGAAACCTTGCTCGTCCAATCCGGCAAGCCCGTTGGTATTTTCCGCACCCACAAGGACGCGCCCCGCGTACTCATAGCAAACTCCAACATCGTGCCGCATTGGGGTACGTGGGACCACTTCAACGAACTCGATAAAAAGGGCCTGATGATGTACGGCCAGATGACGGCGGGCTCGTGGATTTATATCGGCACGCAGGGCATTGTGCAGGGAACCTATGAAACCTTTGCCGAAGTGGGCCGCAAGCATTATGGCGGCAACTTGAAGGGTAAGTGGTTCCTCACCGCTGGCTTGGGCGGCATGGGCGGCGCGCAGCCCCTGGCCGCCACTATGGCAGGAGCCTCGATGATTGCCATCGAATGCCAGGCCTCGCGCATTGAAATGCGGCTTCGTACCCGCTATCTCGACACGCAGGCCGCAACAGTTGATGAAGCGCTCGAAATCATCCGGCGCTCGCCCAAGCCCGTCTCCGTGGGGGTTCTCGGCAACGCCGCCGAAATTCTGCCCGATATGGTAAGGCGCGGAATGAGGCCTGATGCTGTCACCGATCAAACCTCCGCCCATGATCCCGTCAATGGTTACCTCCCCATCGGCTGGACTGTCGCCCAATGGGAAGAGAAACGCGTGAGCAATCCGCAAGGTGTAAAGGCCGCCGCCATGGCCTCCATGAAAATCCATGTTGAGGCCATGTTGGATTTTCATAAGGCGGGCGTGCCCACCCTCGATTACGGCAACAACATCCGCCAGATGGCGCTCGAAATGGGCTTGGTTCACGCCTTTGATTTTCCAGGCTTTGTACCAGCCTACATCCGTCCGCTTTTCTGCCGCGGCATTGGCCCCTTCCGCTGGGCAGCGCTTTCCGGCAACCCTGAGGACATTTACAAGACCGACCAGCGCGTTAAGGAACTGATTCCGGACGACGAGCATCTGCACAACTGGCTCGACATGGCGCGTGAACGCATCGCTTTCCAGGGCCTTCCCGCCCGCATCTGCTGGGTGGGCCTGGGCCAGCGCCACAGGCTGGGTCTTGCCTTCAATGAAATGGTAAGAAACGGCGAAGTGGAAGCGCCCATCGTGATCGGCCGCGATCATCTGGACTCAGGCTCTGTGGCCTCGCCCAACCGCGAAACCGAAGCCATGCTGGATGGCTCCGACACAGTATCAGACTGGCCGCTTCTCAATGCGCTGCTCAACACGGCCAGTGGCGCTACCTGGGTTTCAATTCATCATGGCGGAGGCGTTGGCATCGGCTATTCCCAGCATGCCGGCATGGTGATCGTGGCAGACGGCACAGATGATGCCGCGCGCCGGTTGGAACGCGTACTCTGGAACGATCCGGCCACGGGCGTCATGCGCCACGCCGATGCGGGCTACCCTATCGCGGTTGACTGCGCGCGCCAACAGGGCCTGAAGCTTCCGGGTATTACGCTGTGAGATGCCGACCGATTGCATGCGCCGCAGAAAATGTTGCAATGTTAAACGGCACGTTCAGAAAATCCGGCCAGCTCGACAGCTTTACAAGAACCATTCCATAGTCCCAGTTCACATAGATAAGCTGCCCGAAAACACCGCGGCATATGAGGGCGCGTGACTGCTGGTTCTCAATCCAGAACTGGTTCTTGTAAGCGCCTTGTGGCAGCGAAGGCGTGTAGGGTTCGCCAAAAATTCCGTGATTGCCGCTGCGTGTAGCTTCAATCCACTGCGGCGGAATGAGGCCGCCGCCATTTCCCAAAATGAGTTGACCGAACCTTCCGTAATCGCGCAGACACGCATTGAGGCCGCCCGAGGCCAGCGCATAGCCTGCCCTGTCCACGGTGAAATTCGCACTCTCTTCCGCACCCATCATCTGCCAGAGCTCTTCTGAAAGCAGCTGTGGCAATCGCTTTCCCGTCACCCGTTCCAGACAGAAAGCCAATACATCGGTTTCAATGGAGCGGTATTGAAACTGTTTGCCATGCGCGCGTTCGCAGACGTCAAGCCCAAGAATTTGCGCCCAGACGTGGGGAGGCCAGGAAAACGAGGGATCGTTGTGCGGAGGCGGTGGCTTCCAGCCCGCAGCCACATCCAACTGTCCGGCATCCGACAAGGGGTTGGTATACTCCTCTGAAAATCGTGTGCCCGATGTCATATCCAGCACATTCTGCACGCTGGCGCCGCGCCAGCCCGTGCTGCCCAGTTCCGGCAGATAAAGAGTGAGCGGGGCTTCTACATCCAAAACCCCTCGACCTGCGAGAATGCCTGCCAGCACCCCCACAAACGACTTCGACACCGATTGCGAGAGATGTAGGCTACGGGAATTCATGCCATTGAAATACTTCTCACACACTATGGCGCCATTGTGGATAACCAGAAATCCGTCGGTGTAGGTCTCGTCAAGCAGATTTGCGAGCGTGGAAGGCGCTCCCAAAACATTAGGCACGGCCAAGCCATCCAGTTCTACGTCTTTGCGCGGCAATTCGTGTACGGGCCCTGCACCCCACCACACCTCGGCTGTGGGCAGCAACTCGCGGACATGCTGAAACGACCAGCGATTCCACGGTGGCCTGTCCCAGTCCATCACGGGCGGGATCAACGCAGGCGGTGATCCCTGCATGATGGGAATGGGCGCTTCCGCGTTTTTATATGAGGCCATGACAATCCGAAAACAAATCCCGGCGGTTTCCCACCGGGCTTGCAGGAGCTATTTCTTCAGGTTCGTCCATATCTTGTTATAGATCTCAACAACCTCAGGCGCGCAAGGTGGCACAAATTCCGGCTTTGGTGCGCCAGCAGGTGGATTGAGCTCGGGGGCCGCCGCAAAGTCTTTTGGCAACGCGGCAAGACCATTGGTAATGCCATTATCATATCCAGCAAATTCCGAAATTAATGCGGCATTGGCAGGGTCCATAATGAAATTCTGGAACAGCTTGGCATTTTCCAGATTCTTGGCGCCTTTCAGCACCGACACATTGTCCATCCAGCCCTCAATGCCTTCCTTTGGAAATGCAAACTTCACGGTCGGCATTTTCTGGCGCATGCGGTAAGCCGCGCCATTCCAGGTTTGTGTTACGCTAACATCGCCAGACGTCATCTTGGTGATTGTGTCATAGCTGAATGTCTTCCAGCCAGGCTTTGCCGCAGCAAGGGTGTCATTGACCTTCTTCAGGTCTTCCTTGTTGGCGCCGCAGCGCGGCACTCCGGCGTAACGCTCTGCCGCATGCATGAGCGAATTCATGTCATCGAGCACATTGATCTGACCTTTAAGTTCATCGGGTGGATTGAACAGGATGGCCAGCGTATCGATATCGCCCTTGAACTTCGCGGTATCCACCGCAAAATCCGTCATGCCATATTGCCAAGGCACTGAATAATGCCGACCGGAATCCCAATACACATCGACAAATTCCGGACGCATGTTTTTGAAATTTTCCATGCTGTTGGGCTCGGTCTTCTCGAGCAGTCCGTCATCCACCATGATCTTCACGGTATAATCTGATGGCACGACAATGTCATAGCCCGAGTTTCCAGCCCGCACTTTTGAAAGCATGGTCTCGTTTGAATCATAGCTGTCCAGCGTGATTTTCACATTGAATTGCTTCTCGAATTTTTCGATCAGCTTGGGATTGGTGTAATCACCCCAATTGTAGATATGCAGCTCTCCCTCAGCCAAAGCGGGACCGGCCACCAGAACCATTGCCGCAACCGATGCGGCCATCGTCAAAACTTTCTTCATCATTCTTCTCTCCTTGTTAGACTCTATTTTCGTGAACGCGCTATGAGAAATGAAATGGAGACAAACAGCACCGATACCATCAGCAGGATGGCTGAAATCGCATTGATCTCGGGCGTCATCGGATGGCGCGTCTGGTCCCAGATATATAGTGGCAGTGTCGTCTGGCCAGGACCCGCCACCAGTTGGGTGATGGTGAAATCGTCAAATGACACAATAAAGGCAAGCGCTGCACCCGAAGCAATGCCCGGCGCAAGCAAAGGCAATGTAATTCTGCGAAATGCGGCCCAAGGCCTTGCATAAAGATCCGCTGCGGCATTTTCCAAGGTCATGTCCATGTCTTCCAGTCTCGCACGGATCGGCATGAAGGCAAATGGAATGCAGAATACCGTATGGGCAAGGATAAGATTACCAATGCCGAAGTTCAATCCGAAGGCACCGGCTATGAGCGCGAAGAACGAAAGCGTGGCAACAGCCGTAATGATTTCCGGCACCATCAAAGGAAGATTGATCACCATGAACCCTGCCTGCAGCCCCGGCCATGGCTTCACCCGTGTCATGCCAATGGCGGCAAGCGTGGCAACGATTGTCGAGCTCAACGTTGCTACCAGCGAAATGGTAAAGGTGTTTTTGGCTGCTGCCTGAAAATGTTCATTGGCAAGCGCCACGCCGAACCACTGGAAGCTGAAGCCCTCCCAGCGCATGATAAGGTCACCGCTATTGAAGGCAAAACCGAACAAAATAAGAATGGGAGCATAGAGCACCACGACGCAGGCAATCGCCACCGCCCTGAAACCGGGCTGGTCCTTGATATTCATGACCGTGCCAATTCTAGCCATGTTGCATTTTTCCAGTGGTGTTACGGACATAGAAAGTAAGTGCAATCAAAACCGCCGCCATCAGGATAAGCGCCTGGGCCGAACCCAGTGGCCAGTTGCGGCCTGAACCGAATTGCTGTGCAATGAGATCACCGATCATCAAATGAGTGCCGCCTCCGAGGATGAGCGGCGTGACATAGGCGCCGATGGATGGGATAAACACCAGGAGGCAACCGGCAACAATGCCGGGTTTGGCCAATGGAATGATGATCCGCCACAACACCTGGCGCTTGTTGGCATAGAGATCATGCCCCGCTTCCACCATGCGGAAGTCCAGCTTTTCAAGGCTTGAATAGAGAGGCAGGACCATGAACGGCAGATAGGAATACAGCAGCCCCAGCACGATGGCAAAATTCGTATAAAGCATGGTGATCGGCTTGTCGATCACGCCCATCCACAACAGCAGATTATTGACGAGGCCCTGATCGCGAATGATGAACATGATGGCAAGTGTCCGCACCAGAAGATTGGACCAGAACGGAATGGTAATAAGCAAGACCCACCAATTGCGTTGTGCCGGGGGCCGTGTCGCCATGAAATAGGCAGTGGGAAATCCTATCACGAGACATACAACCGTGGTGACTACTGCAAAGATCAGCGATCGCAGATATATGAGCAGGAAGTCAGGCGAAAACTGCAGGCTGTCATCGAAGATATCACGTTGAAACAGGAAATTGAGATAAGCATCTGTCGAGAATTTCCATTCCACCCCGCCATAGGGTGCTGCCTTGAGAAAGGAATAAATGAGAATGAGCACGAGAGGGAAGATGCCAAATGCGGTGATGATGACAAGGGCAGGCGCAGACAGCAGCCGGTTGCGCCGGGTCGACGCTTCTTCAGTAGCAAGGGCAACTCTGGCAGCAGGCGAAAGTGAAGTTATCATATTCAATCCTTCAACACCTGGGCAGCCCCGTCTTCAATCATCACGCCAACACTGGCGCCCTGCTTGAAATCATTGAGAGTGGATTGGCTGTTCTGCTGGCGCACCACGAATTCACCGCCGCCTTTCAGCGCCACATGATAATGCGTGTCTGTTCCGAAATATACGATATTGGAAAGCTTGCCGGACAGTGTTGCCTTCTTGGAGAGGTGCACGAGGTCGGCATGTTCAGGCCGTACCACCACGGTGACCCTGCCCGCAGGTGACAGTCCCGCAGCAACTCCTGCGGTGATGATGGTGCCATTATCAAGCTCCACTTCCGCGGCCCCTCTGGAAAATGAAACCACTGTGCCTTCCAGAAAATTCGTCTCGCCAATGAAATTGGCCACGAAGCGCTCGGCAGGTCTATCGTAAATTTCGCGCGGGCTTCCGATCTGCAGGATCTTGCCTTTCGACATCACCGCGATACGGTCTGACATGGTGAGCGCTTCTTCCTGGTCATGCGTCACAAAAATGAATGTAATGCCGGTTTCATGCTGCAGCCGTTTCAATTCAATCTGCATGTCCTTCCGCAGCTTGTAGTCCAGCGCCGAAAGTGGCTCATCTAGGAGCAGGACTTTGGGCGCAGGGGCCAGCGCCCGTGCCAGCGCCACGCGTTGCTGCTGGCCTCCCGATATCTGGCTCGTTCGGCGTGTTTTCAATTCCTCCATGCGCACCAGCCGCAACATCTCATCGACGCGCCTATTAACTTCAATTTCAGACTTCCCCAGCATTTCCAGGCCAAAGCCAATGTTTTGCCCAACCGTCATGTGCGGAAACAGGGCGTAGTTCTGAAAAACGGTATTGACCGGGCGCTGATAGGGCGGCAGCGGCGCTATGTCTTTCCCATGCAGCAGGATCTGCCCTTCGGTGGGAAAATCAAACCCGGCGATGAGCCGCAAAAGTGTGGTTTTCCCGCAGCCCGATGGTCCCAGCAGCGTGAAGAATTCATTCTCGCGGATGGAAACCGAAACATGGTCCAGCGCCCGGAGACTGTCCTGACCTGCGGATTGAAAAACTTTGGAAACACCCACCGCCTCAATGGCGGCTTTGCCAGTCGACAAATTCATCCTCCCTGCGCCCTTGTTCCGGGCGTTCAAGTTTCTATCCTATGGAGAAATTTGGCGCTTGCCAATGGGAGGCCGCTGGGATGCGTTAAAGTGACCAGCCGCCATCAATAATCAGGGCTTGGCCCGTCATGAAGGCGCTGTCGTCACTGGCGAGGTAAACCACCATTTCGGCAATTTCTTCCGGCTGTGCCAGCCGTCCCATGGGCTGACGCGCGATGAAGGCTGCCTTGGCCTTTTCGAAATCACCCTGCGCCCGCATGCGATCATAGAGCGATGGCGTTTCCACCGTACCAGGGCAGATCGCGTTGCAGCGGATGCCTTTGGCCACATAATCGACCGCCAGGGCTTTGGTCATGCCGATAACCGCAGCCTTGCTGGCGCCATAGACAAACCTGTTGGGCGCTCCCTTGATGGAGGACGCAACCGAGGCCATGTTGATGACATTGCCTTTGCCCTTTTCCAGCATCAAGGGCAGATAGGCGCGGATCATGCGGTAATGCGCCTTGACATTGAGATCGAAGGAAAAATCCCAATCCTTGTCCGAACATTCAAGCACCGTGCCATGATGCACAAAGCCTGAGCAGTTAAATAGGATATCAACCGGGCCAGTGTGTTTGACGGCTGCATCCACGGAATTTTGATCCGTGACATCGAGGCCAAACCCTGTAACGCCAGAATTATCCTTTGAAATGTCCTTGAGCAGCTCTGCGCGCAAATCCGTGGCAAAAACCTTGGCGCCCGCTTTGGCCAATGCCATGGCTGACGCCCGCCCGATGCCCTGCCCCGCCGAAGTTACCAACGCCACCCGTCCCGCGAGCTTTCCAGCCATAGACTTATTCCCTGTTTTCAGTTCACACTCTGCCCCTACTCTAACCTGAGGTTCTCCACCATGACCAGTGCCGATCTTGCTTACTGCTCCGCTACCCAGGCCTTGCAGCTTTTTAAAACGCGGAAGACCTCGCCGGTTGAGCTGCTCAAAATCCTGATTGACCGCTGTGAAACACAAAACGGCGAGATCAATTGCCTGGCGGACCGGTATTTTGACGAGGCCTTGGACAAGGCAAAAGTGGCTGAAGCAATCTACAGTAGGAAAGCAGGCAGGCCGCGGCCGCTGGAGGGTATTCCCTTGCTGGTCAAGGACGCCCAGCGTGTTAGCAACAAGCGGACCACCCATGGCTCATTGATATTTGCCAGCAATATTGACGATCATTCCGATCCCCAGATCGAACGTCTCGAAAAGGCGGGTGCCATTATCTTTGGCCGCACCACTACGCCTGAGTTCTGCCTCTCCGGCGTCACCCATTCGCGCATCTGGGGCATCACGCGAAATCCCTGGAATCTGGAATATGGGCCGGGCGGCTCATCAGGCGGTTCCGGAGCGGCACTGGCCTCAGGATTTACCACGCTTGCAACGGGCACCGATATAGGTGGCTCCATCCGCATTCCAGCCGCTGCCTGTGGTGTGGTGGGCTTCAAGCCGCCGCACGGCCGAAACCCCGATGGACCGCCCGGAAATTTTGACCGCTTCAATCACTGCGGTCCCATGACCCGTAACGTAGCTGACGCCGCCCTCATGCAGAACATAACCTCAGGCCCGCATCCCTTGGATCATGATTCCTTGCGCGCGCGCCTGCGCCTGCCCGTGAAAGCGGCAAATATCCGTGGCATGAAGATCGCCTATTCCATTGATTTTGGTTACATCGAAGTCGAAGAAGAGGTGCGCAGGAACACGCTGGAGACCTTGAACCTGTTCCGCAGCCTCGGCGCCCATGTGGAAGAGGTTGACCTCAAATGGACAAAAGACGTCGATACGGATTGCATGCATTGGTACAATACCATGCATTTTGGCCGGCAAACCATCTGGCACCGAGCCCAGCATGCGCATCTGATGACAGATTATGCGCTCAAAATGGCAGATGCGGTGGAAAGGAATTCCAGCATCAACGACGTCCATAAATCCTGGGAACGCGCCCATCTCATGTATCAGACCCTGGGACCGGTTCTTGCATCTCATGATGTCCTGATTTGTCCCACGAACAATCTGGCATCGGTAAAGGCCGATCACGATCCCTGGGACAAGAATTTCACCATAAACGGCAAAAAAGTCGATCCGGAATATGGATGGATCATGACCCAGCAATTCAACATGCTGCACAATTGCCCCGTGCTCGCAGTACCCTCAGGCTTCACCAGCCAAAACATTCCCACGGGCATTCAAATTGTAGGCCGCAGTTTTGATGATGCGCGCGTCTTTGAGGTGGGATTGGCTTATGAAGAGGCCTGCGGCGGCTGGTACAGTTCAAAGAAAAAGCAGCCCGTGTTTTGACGGACTGCTTTGCATCGGGAATAATCCTATCTCGGGTTTACAGCAACAATGCTTCCTGAGCTGCGCTTCATCTTCACCATCACCCTATTATAACCGCGAACGGCGTAATATTCATAATATTTGCCATCGCAATCGGTGGGCCTGACCCTCCGGTAGCCCAGACTCTGCAAGCGCAGCCCCAATTCTTCACAGCGTGAACCTGGCTGGAAAACCTGCGGCGGCCGTACCACGGGTGGGCGGTAAATCGGCTTGCCATCAAACCCATCGTCATATCCCCGGCGCCGAGGTGGCGGCAGATAGGGATCGCCATTATCGTCATAGACATCACTGCCGGGATCACCATAACCGCCTTGGTCAATGCAATCCGGATCATCCGGATTGTAATAGCAATATCTGCTGGCTGCGTGTGTGGGACCCACCAGCACCACCATCCCGATGGCGGCAAGCAGGCTGGCAATCATAAAGCGTTTCATGGCATTCCTCTCCAAAGCAAGTCATTTGCTAAACATCAATTGCGGCAATGGCTGGGCAGGGATTTGCGTATTAGGGCTGCAAGCTTGCAACCTCGCGCCGAAATGGCAATGCGTCTCCTGGGTCCGGCGCATCAAATTCTTCGGCATAACGGTGGCCAGCATAGGTGGCCCAGGCAATGGGCGCTGGCGCTTGGGCATCGCCCAGGACCTTCACCGATAAAATGCCATGATCTTTCCAACTTGCTTTTTGTGCCACAAGTTCCAGGTGGAGCTGATTGTTGGGAGATCGCGAGGTTACCATTAAGACCGCATCGCATGTTAATTTCGCGTCACGCCCGGTATAGATGCAGCAGGTCTGGACAAATCCCGCCCCCACCACTGAAACAGCGCGGCCGCACACCACCCCAACTCCAATTTCAAGCAAGCGCCGCTGGATCAGCGCTTGTTCCAGCGTATTGCTGCTCCACTCCGAAACCTTGCTGGAAGGCGTCACAAATGTCACCCGGCATCCCTTTGAAACCAGAAGCTCCGCCAATACGCTGCCCATGTAATAATGATCATCATCAAAGATGACGACATGGCCAGTTGGAAATGCCCCGTTCATCACATCGTCCGGCGTGAAAACCGGCATTGTTTCATCCCTGGCAATGGGCGATGTATGAAAGCGCGCGACCCCGTCGGCGCGCCAGGTGGCACCCGTTGCAAGGGCTACATCGCTAAATCCCATCTCGAGAATATCCGAAGCCGTGAGCTGCGACGCGCGATAGATCTCCACATTGGACATTTTTTGAATTTGTCCCTGACGATAATCCCGCACCCGCCCCCAGGCGGCAAGTCCAGGCAAACGGCATTCCTTTGCCACGCGCCCACCCAATTCGGTATGGGCTTCCGCCAAGGCCACTTCATAGCCCCGCAAGCCCAGCTTGTGAGCAGTAGAAAGGCCGGCAGGGCCTGCACCCACAACAAGGATTTTTCGACGCGATGTAGACGGCTTGATTCTTTCCGGGTGCCAGCCCTTGCGCCATTCCTCCATGAAGGAAGAATTCTGCGTGCAGCGCGAGAGCGATTGCGTCATGTCACCGGCCACGCAGATGTTGCATCCGATGCATTCACGGATGTCTTCAAGGCGGCCTTCATTGATTTTTGCTGGCAGGTATGGATCGGCAATGGAAGGCCGGGCCGCTCCTATGAAGTCGAGAATGCCCTGCTTCACCTGGCGCACCATAAGGTCGGGCGAGGTAAAACGGCCAACGCCCACGATGGGCCGCGATGTGAGCTGCTTGATTCCGGTGATCAGCTCTTCCTGGGCAGCCTCCGCCTTGAAGCGCGACGTTGCCGAACATGCCTCCCACGTGCCATGCGCGAAATCCCAGATATCTGGCAGTTCGGCATGGAGCCCCACCAGATCGCGTAACTCCGCATTGGAAAACCCCTGGTCTCCCAGTTCCTCCAATGAGAGCCGCACGGCAACAGCACAACTGTCTCCAATTTCATCGCGCGCATCCGAAAGCAATTCCTTGAGAAGTCGCGAGCGGTTTTCAAGTGACCCGCCATATTCATCACTGCGTTGATTGGTTTTGCGCGACAGGAAATGCTGGATGATGCCAAAACCATGCGCTCCATAAAGGCAATGGATGTCAAAGCCTGCGCGTTTGGCGCGCCGGTATGCAAGCCTGTGCCAGTGCCGCAGGTTTGCAATGTCCTGCTTGTCCATCGCGCGCGCCTGCACGGGATCGCTGGTGAAGTTGAGGATGGGGCTATCCATAGGCCCCATGGGCACTTCGCGCGTATAAAGATTGGGGCCATTCACCCCGCTATAGGCCAATTCAATGCCGGCAAGTGCGCCATGCGAGTGAATGGCGTCCGCCATTTTCGCAAGTGCGGGCATGTCATCCTCATCCCAGATGCGCAACTCGATGAAAGGCGAGATTTCCGACGTGTGATGGATTTCCACCTGCTCCGTGAAGATCACGCCCCAGCCACCCTCGGACTTCACACGCCGCATCTCGGCGGCAGCGGATGGATCACGGTAACCGCCGCCATTGCAATGCGGCACTTGATAGAACCGATTCTTCGCAGTCAGGGGTCCAATCCTGACGGGCTCAAACAATACGTCATAGCGCGGGTCACGCATTCAGGAAGCCTTCGAGCACATTCACTGTATTCACCCCGATGGCTTCAATGGCATAGCCCCCTTCCATGACAAAGAGTGTGGGAAGTTTCAGCTCAGCGATACGCGCGCCATAGGTCAGGAAATTCTCCGATGTCAGCTTGAAGAAACTGATGGGATCATCCTTGAACGTATCGACCCCAAGCGACACCAGCAACACATCCGGCTTGAACCGCCTGATCCTGCCACAGGCATCCTCCAGAGCCTTGCCCCACACATCGTAACCGGTGCCGGGCGGCATGGGATAATTGACATTGAAGCCCTCACCCGGACCCGCACCCTTTTCGTCGCGGTATCCCAGAAAATGCGGGAAGGCGTCTTGCGGCGCTCCGTGCAGCGAACAGAACAGAACATCATTTCGCGCATAAAAAATGTCCTGCGTGCCATTGCCGTGATGAAAATCCACGTCAAGAATGCCAACGCGCGTGGCACCTCCGTCAAGAAAGGCCTGCGCGGCAATGGCTGCATTGTTCAGGAAGCAATAGCCGCCATACATGTCGTGATGACAATGGTGGCCCGGAGGCCTGCAAAGTGCGAAAGCACTGCTGGCGCCCGCAGCGATGATTTTTTGCGCCGTCAAGGCAACAGCGGCAGATGACTTTGCAGCTTCCCAGGTGCCAGCTGTTATGCAGGTCTCTGTGCCTTGCGCATAATACCCAACTTTTCCATCAATCTGGTTTGGCAGTTTCTTGCGCATGCCTGGCACCGGAAAAACTGTCGGCACGATTTCGCCACGGTAACCAGCCGTGATCCACTCTTCCCAAGCGCTTTCCAGAAATTTCAGATAGCCCCTGTCATGCACCCGGCCCACGGACTTTAAATTGAGGAGAAAAGGCTTGACAATATCATCCATGCCGCGCGACTTGAGTTCGCGCAGGATATATTCCATGCGCGAGGGCCGTTCGAATGGGGTTACAAATTCGCCGCCAAATATTTCACCTTGCGCAAAATGCAGACGGTGGTCATCACTGAAAACAACCTTCATGGAAACTCCTGTAAACCCGACACTGTGTCAGAGAATGCAGGCGCAATCAAATCGCTTAGGCAGCAACAATGCCAGAACCAGATGCTGAAATGACAGGAATCCAGATCGCTGCAACCATGCCTTGGCCCAGTGTGGATTGGCAGATCAATTGTCCGCCATGGGCCTCGGCAATGGCTTTGACAATCGGCAGTCCAAGGCCAAGCCCTTCTGCAATGCGGCCATAACTCATGTCTTCCTGAATGAAGGGCTGCAGGCATTCCGCCAGTTTGGCAGGTGCAATCCCAGGGCCATTGTCGCGCACGGAAATCACGGTCGACATATCAGGCTTCTGATGCGCCCAGATTTCCACGGTGCCTCCTTCCGGCGAAAACTTGATGGCGTTGTCGACCAGTTTCTGGATGGCCTGGCGCAAAAGGTGACTGTCGCATGAAAGTGAGACGTCCTTGCTGGGCTGCGTAACCCTCACGTTGATTTTCTTGGCCTTGGCCATGGCATCGACGCCTATGATGCTGTCGTCCAGAAGATCGGACATGTTTTCCGTGGCCATGGTCAGGCTCGATATCCCTGAAAAGGATTTGGACAGGATCAGGATGTCACTGATCAGCCGGTTCAGGCGCTGTGAGGCATTGACGATGTGATCCAGCTGTTCCGCTTCAATCGCTTCCACCTTGGATTTCAGCGCATCGGACAAGATGTCGGTCAACCCGCAAAGTGCAACCAGGGGTGTTTTGAGTTCATGGCTTAATATTCGGAAAAGACCATTCTTCATTTTGCTGGCGGCCACGGCTTCTGACTCTGCCAGACGCAGGTCCCGTTCAATGTCGCCGTTGCGGATCACGAATTTCGCATGATGGACAAATTGTGCCCAGTTGATGGGCTTGGTGACAAATGAGGACGCACCCAGACTGTAAGCCTTCTCGATGGAGGCCTTGTCATAATGCCCTGTTGAAATGATGACGGGCAGATCTACCGTGCGCGGATGCTGCCTGATGTGGCGCAGCAGCCCAAAGCCATCAAGTTTCGGCATGTTGAGATCAACCACGGCAAGCACGAGGTTCTTTCGGGCAATGAGATCACACGCTGCCTCGCCATCCTCGGCAATGACGGTTTCATAGCCCAGGTTGGTGAAGACCTCGGCAAAAACTTCACACAGCAGCGCGTCATCATCAACGATAAGCACACACTTGCGGTTGAGGGCATCCCCCAACGGGAGGTCTCCAGAAATTTTATCCACCACACGCTTCCCCTGAAACTTTGGGGTTAAGCTAGGAGCGCCACTGTTAAGGTGTGGTAAGGGCCAGCATGACATTGGCTGTCATGGTGAAAGAAGCGTTAATTCCAGCACAGTATATTTGATCTTCCCAACACCTGCTGCCGTCAATCCCACGACTTTGGCCGCGCCAAAACTCAGGTCCATGACGCGCTTATGCGTGAAGGGGCCACGGTCATTGATGCGCACGATGACAGACTTGCCATTCTCGAGGTTGGTGACCAGCACACGCGTGCCAAATGGCAGGTTGGGGTGCGCTGCCGTCAAACCATTCGGGTTATAGCGCTCACCGCTCGCCGTGCGTGTTCCCATCTTGTAATAGGACGCCATGCCGATTTGCGACTTGGCCTGCGCAGCTGCAACGCAGCCCAATAAAATTCCCATGCCCAATGCCAGGGCCGCCGCAGATCGTTTCATGTCATGTCGCCCATGACAGGCTAACGCGCGGCGCAATGTGGTGAGAATATGACTGGTCAAACTGCGGCTTCCACCATGATTTCAACATCAAGGCCGGGTGCTGCAAGTTTCGCTTCCACCGTGGCGCGGGCCGGCGTTTGGCCTGCAACCACCCAAGCATCCCAAGCCTCATTCATTTCGGAAAACTTTGCGATACTGGTGAGCCAGATATTGGCCTTGAGAATTTTTGTCTTGTCTGTCCCTGCCTTGGCAAGCGTGGCATCGATCTGTGAGAGAATGTCTGCGGTCTGTTCCTTCACGGATTTGCCGGCAGCTTTATCGGCCACAAATCCTGCGAGATAGACCTTGCCGCCATGCAGAACGGCTTCGCTCATGCGCTTTCCGGCGCCAATGCGGGTAATGCTCATTATTCTCTCCTGTTGAATTCCGAAGGGCTGTCTAGCCTGACTTGGCAACCGCATCAATCACTGAAAGCAGGACACGCGGCAGCGTTTCAAAGGCATAAGGCGCATGCAACCGCTCCAGCCAGTGATGATAATCACGGCCCCAAGGCCCTATGTTGACGCAAGGATAGCCTGCGGGCTCCGCCAGGGTGAAGCTCGTCCCCCATGTCGGCGTATTCTTGGAAACGGTTTTAACATCTCCAGACGCCTCACCCACAAAACTCATGTCCGATATGCCGGGAAAGTAATTCACTGTGCCAAGACCATGTGCCTTCACCGTTTCAGCAATGAGAGCTTTCAGGCTGTCGTCGCGCAGCGAAACGGCGGGATAGGGAATGGAGCCAAACCCCATGACGACGGCTGGCCCGCTTAAACCCGAGAGCAACCACGCCTGCTGGGTCAGAAGCTTTGCGCGTTCCGGCAGATCGAGATCCGCGCGGCTGGCCAGTTCTGCCTCTAGCGCAGCAAGTGGGACAGGGTTCACACGAAGTTTGAGATCTGCAAACCGCAAGAGGGGAATGGGCCGTTTCAGCCTGGCTTCTGCCCGTGCCAGCGCCTGTCTGGCCAGTTTCATCGCTACCGACAATACATCTTCCGGTGAGCGCCTGTGCTGCAATGTATTCCAATATACGAAAGTTTGCGCGGGCGTAGTGACATTGTAACCGTTCTTGAGGTCCTTCACATAGAGCGCGGTGGGAGGTGCCGCAACCTCATCCCCGGTTGTTTCGGAAAGCTCCGGCGCCATTTCAAATTCTGTCAAAAGCTCGGCTGCAATATAGGCGGAGTTGGCGCCATCGGCTGGATAACAGGCATGTGCCTCCTTGCCCACGACAAATGCCGTGAGCAATTGCTTGCCAATGGAACCCATGGCGGCAACCCGGCCCGCAGCCCCGTCTTCCTGATCGGAAATGGCATCAAGGTTGATGACAAGGGCAATATCGAGCCCTTTATCACGGGCAATGCTGGAAAGCTCCGGGGCAGCTGAACGCATGCCGGCAGACCGGTCCTCTTCATCGGGCGTTGCCACCAGCAACAGCGAACATTCTCCATCGTAATGTTCCAGCACCGCAAGGCCCGCTGCCACGCCAGACTTCATGTCGAGGAGCCCACGACCCGGCAGAAATTCACCCGACTTCAAATCAGAAAGGGCAAGAGCGCTTTCTCCTGTTCTCTCAAGCTTTGCGATCATGGCATCGCGGAGGGGAAGCGCATCAAGAGCCAGGCCCTCAAGCTCACCATAATCAGATGTGGGCACCGTATCAAAATGTCCAGCTAGCACAACGCAACGGTTCAGCCTCCCGCGTTTGAAAACAAAGACATTGCTGCGCCCGAAGGGATCTCCTGCAATATCGGTTTTCCAAACGTTGGTGAAACCAGCCTGCTTCAGGTAGTATACCAAATGGTTCGAAAATGCTGCCTCATGAGCGGTCCCCGTAACCGATGGCCAAGATGTGATCTCCAGCGCAATCTCCCGCGTGCGGGAGCCAAGATCAGGCAAATTTTTGATCATATTCGAGCACGGCATTGAGAAGCACTTGTGAACCCGCGCCACATTCTTCCAGCGTGGTGGATTCCGCCTCATTATGCGAAATGCCGTCCAGGCAAGGCACAAAAATCATCGTGGTGGGTGCCACTCGCGCAATATAGGCAGCGTCATGACCCGCACCCGATGCCATTTCGCGCATCGCGAAGCCTGCGTGGGCTGCTCCCCGGCGCACGCATTCGATAAGCTCTGCATTGAATTTGACCGCTGGCGATTTCCAGATGCATTTTTCTTCAAAGGTCAATTTTTCGGCAGCAGCGATGGGCCCCAGGCTTGCGCGGAACGCCGCCTCCATCTTGTTGAGCACCGCTTCATCGGGATGGCGCAGATCGACCGTGAAGAACACTTCACCCGGCACCACATTGCGGCTGTTCGGTCGGTTCTCGATCAAGCCAACGGATGCCACGCCCGGCAGATGTGAAAGCCCCACTTGATGAATGGCCTCGATCATGCGGCACGCACCCAGGAGCGCGTTCTTGCGCAGCAGCATGGGGGTAGCCCCCGTATGCGACTCCTGGCCCTGCACTGTCACTTCATACCAGCGCATGCCCTGCACGCCGGTGACCACACCGATCATTTTGTCTTCGGCCTCAAGAATGGGTCCCTGCTCGATATGGAGTTCGAACATCGCCTGAAATGTGTGACTGCCGACAGGTTCGGACCCGAGATAACCGATCCGCTTCAATTCGTGGCCGAGCTTCACCCCGTCACGGTCCTCGCGCGAATAGGCAAACTCCGGTGTGAACACGCCAGCATATACACCGGAGCACAGCATGGCGGGCGCAAAGCGTGAGCCCTCCTCATTGGTCCAGTTCACGATCATGAGGGGTGCATTGGTTTCATAACCCATGTCCACCAGCGTGCGGAGCGCTTCAAGCGCCCCCAGCACGCCCAGCACGCCATCGAATTTTCCGCCCGTGGGCTGCGTATCGAGATGCGAACCCAGTGCGATGGGCAAAAGGTCAGCGCGCCTGCCAGCGCGTGTGGCAAACATGTTGCCAACGCTATCCACCTGCACCTTGCATCCCAGCGCCTCGCATTGCGCGCGAAACCAGTCGCGCACCCGCTTGTCCTCATCAGAAATCGTAAGCCGCTTGATGCCGCCCTTTGCTGTCGCGCCAAATGCAGCAGTTTCCATCAGCGAATCCCAGAGGCGTTGCGGATTGATCACAAGATTGGATTTGGCTGTCATGGAATATCTCTGATTTGCGTTTGCTAACCGCCCGTCACACTCATATGCCGCGATACGGCAGGCTTGTTCTGGCGGCGGTCAATAATGAAATCATGCCCCTTTGGCTTGCGGCCAATGGCTTCGTCGATGGCGGCATGGAGCAGTTCATTGCCTTCCGAAGCGCGTAGAGGTGCGCGGAGATCGGCTGCATCTTCCTGGCCCAGGCACATGTAAAGCGTGCCCGTGCAGGTGAGCCGCACGCGGTTGCAGCTTTCGCAGAAATTATGGGTGAGGGGCGTAATGAAGCCGAGACGGCCGCCGGTTTCCTTCACCCGCACATAGCGCGCTGGACCCCCGGTCTTGTAAGGAATGTCTTCCAGCGTGAATTGGTCCATGAGTTGGGCCCGCACCACCGACAAAGGCAGATATTGATCCGTCCGGTCACCATCGATATCACCCAGCGGCATGGTCTCGATCAGGGTGAGATCCATGCCCTCATCGCCGCACCAGCGGATCATGTCGGGAATTTCCTGCTCATTCACACCCTTGAGCGCCACTGCATTGATCTTGATGGCAAGCCCCGCCGCTTGGGCCGCGCGAATGCCTTCCTTCACCTTGGTGAGGTCACCCCAACGCGTGATCTGCTTGAACTTGGGACCATCCAGCGTGTCCACGGAAACATTGATGCGCTTCACGCCATAAGCTGCAAGTTCGGCTGCATATTTGGCGAGCTGGCTGCCATTGGTGGTAAGCGTCAATTCTTCGAGCGCGCCTGAACGCAAATGGCGGCCCAGGCTTTCTATCAGCGTCATGATGCCCTTGCGAACCAGCGGCTCACCGCCAGTGAGCCGCAATTTCTTCACGCCCCGGTCAATGAAGGCCGAACACAGCCGGTCCAGTTCTTCCAGCGACAACAGGTCTTTCTTCGGAAGAAATGTCATGTCTTCCGCCATGCAGTAAACACAGCGGAAATCGCACCTGTCGGTTACCGAAACACGGAGGTAACTGACATGCCGGCCAAAGGGATCAATGAGGGTGGAAGTGTCCATGATTGTAATTTGAGCGTTTGCCCGGTCACGGTCAAGTGACGCTTTGGTCATGGCCCGTGGCCGTGGATGGGCCGCAGCGCGGCACTGCCGGGAAGGAATATGGCGAGCAGCCCGAGGACCGGAAGGAAGGAACAGATCTGGTAGACAAATTCAATGCTGGTTGTATCTGCCAGCGCCCCGAGAAGTGCCGCGCCCAAGCCCGCCACGCCAAAGGCAAAGCCGAAGAACAGGCCGGAAATCATGCCCACGCGCCCCGGCATCAATTCCTGCGCATAGACCACCATGGCCGAAAATGCCGACGACAGGATGAGGCCGATGGGAATGGTGAGCGCCACTGTCCAGAACAGATTGACATAGGGTAATACCAGCGAGAATGGCAGCGTGCCAAGGATGGAAAACCAGATCACCGCCTTGCGGCCTATCCTGTCGCCGATGGGACCGCCTGCATAGGTGCCGATGGCAACCGCCCCCAGAAACACGAAGAGATAGATCTGGGCACTGCGCACGCTCACCTGGAAATGCTCGATGAGATAGAATGTGTAGAAGCTGTGAAAGCTCGACATATAGACGAATTTCGAAAACATTAGCGCGAGCAGGATGACAAGCGAGACAGTAACCCGCCTTGGACTGAGGCCATGCGAGGCGGGTGCAACGGCAGCGCCCTTCGCCCGTGCGCCGAGATGGGCTCCATACCACTGTCCCACATAGGTGAGCAGGACCAGTGACGTAACGGCAATGAAGGAAAACCAGATGACGCTTGCCTGGCCATGGGGAATGACAATGGCAGCCGCCAGCAGGGGCCCGATGGCCGTGCCGAAATTGCCACCGACTTGAAACAGGCTTTGCGCCATGCCGAAGCGCCCGCCCGATGCAATCCGTGCCACGCGGGACGCCTCGGGATGGAAAATGGCCGAGCCCACGCCAATGGCCCCTGCCGCAATCAGGATGGCAGGATAAGAGGTGGCCAGGCCCAGCAGGATGAGGCCCACAAGCGTCATCGCCGGTGCAAGCGGCAGCGAATAGGGCAGCGGCCTGCGATCGGTATAGTGACCCACGAGCGGCTGCAGGATCGATGCCACGACCTGGAATACCATGGTGATGACACCCACCTGCCAGAAGCTCAAGGCATAGGATGACTTCAGCAAGGGATACATCGACAGCATCAATGCCTGCAGTGTGTCATTCATCAGGTGGCACGCTGATATTGCGAAGAGCACGGAGAACACCGTGCTCCCGCCTGCCCGAACCCGTACCACATGATCCTGTGTTGTCATGAGCGAGGTCTAGCAAGGCGCAAGGCGTTCCACCACCCGGTGGAATGCAAGGCTGGCATGATGGATTTAAGGTGCATCGATCCGTTGGCCCATGATGGCAATGGCCTGTTGATAGACCGAGGCCGCATTCCAGCCCTGGATGGCGCCAAAATTGGCGCTGCCTGGCTCATAGCCGCCACCTGCCGAGAAACCATGACCCGCCAGGAACTTGGCGGTCGATGCCAGGGCATCAGCCTTGCTGTTCAGGTTCACTTGGCCATTGCCATCGCCATCCGCGCCATAGAGGAAAATGTTCTTCGGCATGAATTGCGTCTGCCCAACCTCGCCATGCATGGCACCGCGCGAGGAGGCCGTGAGAACGCCGCGCTCGACGAGATGCAGCGCCGCATAAAGTTGCTCGGTGAAGAAATCCGTGCGCCGACAGTCATAGGCAAGGGTTGCAATGGCCGACAGCGTGTTCTGGTTTCCGGTGAAGCCGCCAAAGCCCGTCTCCATGCCCCAGATCGCAAGCAGCGGCCCAGGCGGCACGCCGTAACGCCTTTCGAGTGAGGCAAATAGCGCGGCGTTGGATCGTTTCAAGGCGCGCCCCTTGGCAATGATGCCGGAAGCACCACGCTTGGCCATGAACGCCTGCAGCGAAAGCTTGAAGCTGTGCTGGTTGCGGTCAGCCCTGATGGTGCCGGGCGAATAGCTTGTGCCCATAAGGGCCGAAATCGCTCGAGGCTTGATCCCCCGGGCGCGTGCCTCTGCGGCAAACTCCGGTTTCCATGCCTCGAAATTGGCGCCTGTGCTGCTGCAGGTGGCAGCCTGCGCCGCAGCCCCTGAAATCGCCACACCCGCTGCAACCACTAAAACTCTTAGTCCACGCATCACGCAATTCCTGTTCCTGATTCGAAAGTTGAAACCTTGGCAGCCAACCCCCCACTTGTCAGCTTCCCCGGCGCTGGCCTATGGAAAGCCATGGAAAACTCCACCGAAGCGCTTTTTGCAACCCTCATTTACCGCGCCGAAATTCCCAATGCCAGCGCCATGAATCTGGCACTCGAAGAACAGGCGCTGGCGCTCAGCCAGCACGACGACCGCGGCCTCGCCTGGTGTGAAAAGCATGGCTATGCGGGCTATACCTCTTATGCCTCGGTGGATGATCTGGCGCAGCGCTCCAAGGCCTTTGCGAAACTTGAGAAAATCATCGGGCAGCATGCCGCGGCTTTTGCGAGGATGCTCGCGTGGAATCTGGGCAAGGCCCGGCCCCTCTGTGACAGCCTGTGGGTGAATGTCTTGCCGGAAGGCGGTTCCCACACCTCCCACATCCACACCAACGCCGTCTTGAGCGGCACCTATTATGTGACGGCACCTGAGGGTGCGAGCCCCATCGTGTTCGAAGATCCAAGGCACGCCATGATGATGGCGGCACCGCCCCGCAAGTCGCCCATCTATGAGAGCCGCATGCCCAGGGCAGGAACCCTCATGCTGTGGGAAAGCTGGCTTCGCCACGAAGTGCCGACGAACCGCGCGGCAACCCCACGCATCAGCGTAAGCTTCAACTGCGTCATCGGCTGATCTAGCG
>JANMAE010000133.1:0-37963 GCA_031359445.1 Hyphomicrobiales bacterium
TCTCGTCAACTTCAACCGGAGTGCCTTCGCCACCGAACGGCGCCAACGATCCGTCGCGCATGGCTTCCCGAATGCGGTGCGACATGAACCACGCGGTTTTCAGGGTCACGCCGAGAGTGCGGTGAAGCTGATTAGAGCTGACGCCCTTCTTGCTGGACGCCATAAGGAACATGGCCTGTAGCCACAGGTGTAGCTTCACATGGCTGGACTCAAAAACGGTGCCAACCTTCACGGTGAAGGGCTTGCGGCACTGGTAGCACTTATAGACGCCCATACGGGTGGATTTGCCTTCCATCTTGGAAATGCGCTCTACACCGCCACAATGGGGACAGGTCGGGCCATTTGGCCAAATCAATCCCTCTACGAAGGCATAGGCCGCAGCTTCATTATGGAACTGCTTTTCTGAAAGAATGGACGACATGGCTAAACTCCCTATGGAATCTATATAATAGGTCCTTTTGGGTACGTCAAGTAACGATTGCATCTATTTAGCTATTGTAAACAAATTATTAACAGTTCACCCTGTGTTCTTAAACTGTTAACAGCAGCTATTAAAGAAGCGCGCCCTCCAGTTGGAGACGCGCTTCAATAAGTTTTGGCTCTGATTCATACTCAGACCAAAATCCCAACTGCATACGGAAAGTACGCCGTTGCAGTTGGCAACCCGGAGCGGGAGCGACGACCCCCGGAGATGGACGCATCTCTGGGACTTCTCTCTCCTTCGTAACATCTAAAGGAGAATGTATTATGGCAACGATAACGAACTGAGGGCCTAAGCTCTCAACAATACAACTTAGGCTCGACTGGCCGTGGCAAGGGTGCAATCCTTGTCACGGCAGCATTGATTTTAGTCCTGATAGAGTCTGGGATCAAGCTCAAAAATGACTGGGTACGGCAAGTATAATATCGCCAACATGTTAGTATGAATAGTTTCGTAACCTCCCTTATTATCGAATTTAACCAACTCCTTCGATGAAAAATTAGTCATGCAATATTCGCTCTTTGTGTCTGGTATAATATATAGGAAATACTAATTGCCGCAGAGAGGAAAAGGGAGAACACGTTGCTTCAAGTCATCGTCACCGATTTAACGGAGATGAGCACTGGCAACTATTGCGTTGCCGGTTGGGATTGGGAACGCCGACTTATGGTGCGCCTACTTACGAGATATGGCGGCAACTGGACAAATCTCCATGTGGGACAGACTGGACTTTGGCATCGTCGCCTTGTTCAGTTTCAGCCAGTTACCCTGCCTTCAGACGGGGCATTTCCACATGCAACAGAGGACACTCGCATTGACGAAACATCTATGCAAATCTTTCCGCGCGCCCAACATTGGCGAACAACTATTCTGCAAAGTGAAAGCCCCAACATAGATGCTGTCTTTGGCGGTTTATTGAGTCGAGGGATTTTGGGACAGATAAGGAAGAGTCCATGTTTGCCAAAAGTAGCCCAATGTGCTTCGCTCGGCGCTGTAAGGGCCGAAGCGGCTGACTTTCGGTTCTACGAGGACAGTTACAATCCAGACAAACTTAAACTCCGCTGTCAGTTCAATACGGGGGGCTCCCTATTTGACTTGCCAGTCTCCTCTTACAGGCTTTGTTTGCGTTGGAGGCAAATAGGCGTTGATCAGATGAACAAAAGGCAAGGGGCATTTGGGCAGGTACATGTAAGAGTTGGCGTGGCCCGCCCTTTCAACAATGGCTGCTATCTCATGCTAAATGGCCTATATAGGGCACAGGATCATTGAGAACATGCCACAGCCAAATTTTGACATCTATTCCATCGGACATTCCACCCACAGCCCGGAGCGGTTTTCCGCCCTGTTGCACCTAGCGGGTGTAAATGCCATTGCTGACGTGCGCAGTTCGCCGTTTTCGCGACACTTTCCGCATTTTTCACTAGGCGAACTCAAAAAATGGCTGAGGCAAGACGGAGTTTCATATGTTTTTTTGGGCAAGGAATTGGGTGGGCGGCCCGGTAACCCGGCTTTGTTCTGCAATGGTGTTGCGGACTATGAGGCTATGGCTGCCACCAGCGAATTTGCGGAGGGGGTTGAACGCCTGATAAATGGTGCGAAAAATCATCGCATCGCGATGATGTGTTCCGAACATGATCCACTGGATTGCCATCGTTGCCTTTTGGTGGCCCGGCGATTGGCCAAACGCGGGATGACTGTGGGTCACATCATGCCACGTGGTGAAATCTTGAACCAAGAACAGATAGAAGAGCGTTTGTTGAAAATTGAAGGACTGGGCGCTGAGGATTTATTTACGCCACGCCCAGAGCGCTTGGCCAATGCGTATAGGCAGCGCAACATGAAAGTTGCCTATTCCGAAAACCTTCCTGCGGCCTCTGCCGGTTGAATATGTCCGCCAACATCAGAGTTGCAACAATTGGTTTTACCCAGACTACGGCAGAGCGTTTTTTCAAGCGCTTGCAGGATGCGGGCGTCAAGAAAGTTGTTGATGTTCGTCTGCATAACACCTCCCAGCTCGCAGGTTTTGCCAAGTCGGATGACCTGATTTATTTTCTCAAGTCCCTTGGTGGAATTGAATATGTGCACGCACCGCTTTTGGCACCGACCGACGTCATGCTCAAGGCGTTTAAAAAGGAAAAGGGCGACTGGACTGTTTATGAAAACCGGTTTCTGGGACTGATGAGGGAAAGACAGATTGAAGGAAAATTCAAACCGGAATCCTTGGAAGGTGCCTGCCTCTTGTGCTCGGAAGCGTTGCCCCATCACTGCCACCGTCGACTGGTATGCGAGTATTTGAATGAACAATGGGGTGGAAAACTCGAAGTTAAGCACCTGTAACCATGAATGCTGGAATTCTTGGCGATAAGGTCAGGGACATTATTCATGCCGACATTTTTGTGTGAATAGCTTTGCTCACACTTAGAAGTCGATGTTGATAAATAAGGTCAGTCGTGAATTAGTCGCCGCTCAACCGTCTCCGTATTTGTCTGAGATTCCGACTTTCCGTTAGCCAATTTAATCTCTAGTTTTGTTATCTTTGTTCTCCGCCGCACTTGTTCTGCTGAATCGGTATCGAATGAGATCGTAATTGTTCCGGAAATTTGTTCTGTTAATCTCGCGCGAATTGCAGCGTCCAACTTTAGACTCGTCTGCGTAATTTCTGCGACCACTACGTCGGCTTCCGCCCGCTCTCGACGTACTGTGTCAGGATTGATTGCCATCTCTGCAACGAAAGTCGAACCATTTGATCCGACTGCGTCCTGTGACAAGGGTACAGGTAGGCGGGCTGCAGAATCGTAATACATGGCTCCCTGGCGGAGGTCATCCGGTCTTAAATCGAAGGGTGTAAGTGTTTGGATCACTGACCGAGGATCGCATTCGATGCGAAATGCATTCCATGTGAAAATCCAGCTCCCACATGCAGATCGAGGTATTTTAGCCTTCTTGAGCCATCCGTCAACACGCGTTTCCATCTCAGAAAGATTGAGCAATTGCATCGCCCCGCGATCGGGCTTTAAAACGCGTACGGGGAATTGCCAATTGCTCGTTCGATCAATTGATGTTGCAGATTTGGGCAAATCATATTCCAGCTCCAAGCCATCTTCACGCACTTCAATCACGCGCTCTATCAAAATGTTCCTGTCGTGCGAACTTCCAGATGATACACCACCAGTGCTTTGGGAAGAGGCGCTCACCCGCGTAATTTCGTAAGTATCGCCAACGTGAGCGGCGAGTTCTGTTGCCTCGGCGTTTACTGCGGTTAATGGCAAAAACATTGCCAACAGTATCTTCAATCGTCGTGTCATTGACCGACCCACCATTTCATGAATAGCAATTTGCAATAAGTTTGATACGTTTGCTGCTAAAGTTCAAGAGTGAGTTACACTGATCCTTAGACCCCCATTCCGTCATAAGGGTGCAGCCCGGAACCCAACTGTTCGTGCGTCCGACCGATGATTTGAGAGCCATCACGTGGAAAATTGGGCACCGGCTTTCGCCGGTGTGACGATAAGCGGAGGTACGGATGATTGCAGGACTGGATCAGGTTTGAGGGTGGCGTAGAAGGCTTTCGCGCCAGGTCTTGAGGTCGGCTGGTTGGGTTTCGAACCGGTCGGCATCCTTGTTCAGTTGTATCCAGTCTTGCTTTCGCTTCGTCCAGAGGTGCGCGACTGGCGTGAGATTGGAGGTGTCGTCCAATGTGCCGCCTTTGAGCGTTATGATTTCTGTTGCGCTTTCAGATTGATGATACAGGCGAGTTCCACAGTTTTTGCAGAAACAACAGTTGGTGTGGGTGCCGCTGTCCGTGGGGCGCGTGTAGATTTCTGTTGGTCCCGTCATTTCAAAGTTTTCGCGCATCACGGGCACAGAAAGTGCGAAGGAAGACGCGGCTTGTTTCTGGCATTCCAGGCAATGACATGCGTAGGTAACGAGCCGCTTTGCCCGCACTGAATAGCGCACTGCTCCACATTGACACCCGCCTCGAAACACAGGCATCACACCAAGTGGTTCACGCGTTCCATATATTGCGCGAGGCCTCGAACCTCAGTGAGCCAGCTCAGCAGGATTTTGGGGTCGTGGGGCGCGCCGTGGACGCCTGGTGGGAATTGTTGGTTCAGCACAGCTTCCACCGCCAGCGAAACCGGCACGGATACCAGCCGACCCATGGCCGTGCCGCGTGCATCGCCCCAAGCGTCCAGCACCCAGGTTTCGTGAAATTCCGTGCGGTCTCCGCGCTCGGCTTTCAGGGATACACACAAGATCACCCGGTCGGGCTCGCCTGCTGCATAGGCATTTTCTTTCAGGAATTGGGCTGCCATTTCAACCAGCCGCGCTTCACCTTGGGCACCTGACAGTGTTTCGATTTCCTTGAACACCGGCGTCCAGGCCGCAGTCCAGCCATTGAGGCGAATTGTGCCGCGCACGAAGTCGCGCACTTTCCAGTTCTTGTCGAAGCGGTAATCCTCCATGAAGGGATAGCTGTCGCGGTTGGGATAAACCTCGAAGCTTTCCGGGACTGGCAGGGGCGCTTCATAAGCGGTGATTGCATCCCATGGGCGGCTTACCCGCAGTTCCTTGAAATCCCGCAAGGAGCGCGAAGGCGAGCGCAAGGCTTTCAACACGCCCAGAGGCGCCCAGCTGAATTTATATTTGAAGGCATTGGCGATCTTGGGCACGCCACCACAATAGGAGGTGAAGCTGAGAATGTTCTTGGCGTCATAGGCCTTGGACGACCTGTAACGCGCCACCAGGTCATGCGCCATCAGATGATCAATCCCCGGATCGAGGCCGACTTCATTCACGCTCACCAGCGCCTTGGCGCGAAAGGCTTCATCCAGCGCCCGCATTTCGGGCGCTATATATGACGAGGACACGAAATGCGCGTTTTTGGTGAGGCATGCCGTGGCAATTGCCACATGCTGATCCGCCGGCAGCATCGAAATCGCGATATCTCCCTCCTGCAGCGCTGCGGCCAGCGCCTCAAGCGAATAGGCGCGGATATCTTGTGTGATATCGCCCACGGCCTCGCGGGCTTTTTCCACGGTGCGGTTCCACACGACCACCTTGTGGCCATTCTCGATCAACCGCCGCAATCCCGGGCCTGAAGAAAGACCCGTGCCGCACCAATGAATTATCATGTTTTTCTCCTTACAGGCTGCCCGCGTGGCGCATGAATTCGGATTTCGCCCGACCCCAGACACCAGCATCCAGACTGCCCAGTGTCAAAAGTGAAGGCAAGAGCTGGGCGGCAAAATCTTCGCTGCTTTCCACCGGCAAAAGCGACGGCAGATTGTCAATTGCCGTTACATCCAGCGGCGGATGATGGTGCACCCTCAGCGCTGGTTCGTGCCAATCGGTTGGCTTGTCATAGACTTTTATGGGCGAGTATTGCGATGTGGGATCGCAGGCGATATCGCCTATGACAGTGAGCTTGCGCGCGTCAGTCTTGGCGGAAGCTGGCACAAAGACGGGACAGCCCTCACGTGCGAGAATGCAGTTCAAAAAGATTTCATGCGCCAGCACTTCCGGGAATGGACCGCCACTCGCGGTTTCGGTCATGTCCCATTTGGTGGTTTCCGTGCCCATCGCCTTGCAGAGATCTGCGGCGCCGGTTCCCACGCGGCCCAGCGCGCCGATGATCAAAGTGCTGGGGCGGCGGAATAGCCCCGCAAGCTCGGCATTCAGGTCGGCCAGCAGGGCAGACTTGCTGGCGTATTTCTTGAGGGCTCCGGCAATTGTGCCCCGCTGCTGCGCGGTCCAGCATTTGAGTGAGACGGCAGCGCCTGCAAAGCCTGCCCAATAGCCGAAGGCTGCCACGCGGCGGCCTGCCTCATCCACCAGATATTCCAGATCGTAAAGCGTGCCTTTGCCCGCCTTGAAGCGCGGCAGCAGCATTTGCCCTGCGGGCTGGCCCTTATAGGCATGGCCGAACATGATATGGCGGTGCATGAGGGCTGAGCCATCCTCAGGCAATTCCTTCAGCCCGAAGATGATCGCGTCCGCAGGTGCCTTGGGCCACTGGTTTTCAGGCGCTATCTCGCAGCCCACAGCTTTGTAACCGTCAATTGCAAAGGCGCGGACCGAGCTTTGCTCGACTGTCACGCGGATGCCCGCCTTGATCAGTGCGGCAGCACCTGCTGGCGTCACGCCTGTGCGTTCCTCGTTCGGGCGCTGCTCAGCCCGAACCCAAATATGTGTCATTCCTGTAAATCCTTTTGGTTTGAGAAGTTAGGATATTGCTGGCACCAGGTCGAGGGGCCACCACATCAGAGTTGCAAAACCCCGCTACCACATTTGCGTCATTTGGCGGAGCGCCGGAATGCCCTTAGAGTCGGGCGTCGAATCATCGGCAGGAGACTTGAAGATGAGAAACAGATTTAGCGCGCCAAGTACCTTGGTTTTTATCATTTCACTGGTGATTGCCGCGATTGCAGCCCTTACGGCGCTGGGCAGTGTGTCGCTTTTGCCGATTGCTTCGGTGTGGATCATGGCGGTGGCCTATGCGGTGCTTGCAGTCGGCTGTCTGGTCAGGGGCGCTTGAAACAGGCGCAGGAGAGGCTCACTTAAGTTGCAGGCTATCCCGACCGGCATAGTTCGCAAGATTTTTGAAGAGGCTCAAAGGCAATGGCATCCCTGCATGATCATACGGACCACAAGCATGGACATGCCGACCGTGGCCAAAAAGTTGCAGACGGGAGCCAGCTGGCCATCGACCCCGTCTGCGGCATGAAGGTGGACCCGCATACGGCAACGCTCAAGGCTGATCATGCGGGGCTGACCTATTATTTCTGTTCCAACGGTTGCCGGACCAAGTTCATTGCCGATCCCCTGAAATATCTGGACCCCCAACAGGCAGCGGCAGAGCCTGTGCCTGAGGGCACCTTATATACCTGCCCCATGCATCCTGAAATCCGGCAGGTGGGGCCGGGTGCCTGCCCCATTTGCGGCATGGCGCTGGAGCCCCTACTGGCCACTGCCGAGACTGGCCCCAACGCGGAACTCATTGACATGACGCGGCGCTTCTGGATCGGCCTGGTGATTGCCATTCCGGTTTTTGCGTTGGAAATGGGTGGGCATGTGATGGATCTGCACATGCTGCTCAGCCGGCAAACATCAAACTGGCTGCAATTGCTGCTGGCCACACCTGTCGTTTTATGGGCGGGATGGCCGTTCTTTGTGCGCGGCTGGCAATCGCTGCTCACCCGCAATCTCAACATGTTCACGCTGATTGCCATGGGCACCGGCGTAGCCTGGGTCTACAGCGTGATTGCAACTATTATGCCTGATATTTTCCCCGCGGCATTCCGCGAGATGGATGGTTCGGTTGCGGTGTATTTCGAGGCGGCTGCCGTCATCACCGTGCTGGTGCTGCTGGGGCAGGTTTTGGAACTGCGCGCGCGCGAGCAAACCTCGGGCGCCATCAAGGCGCTGCTCAATCTGGCACCCAAGACAGCGCGGCGGGTGACTGAAGGCGAGCATGATGAAGACATCGGCATCAATGACATTCATGTGGGTGACAGGCTGCGCGTGCGGCCGGGTGAAAAAGTGCCCGTCGATGGCCAAGTCCTTGAGGGCCATGTGGCAGTTGATGAATCCATGGTGACGGGCGAATCCATGCCGGTGACCAAGGATCCGGGCTCCAAAGTCATCGGCGGCACGCTGAATGCTTCCGGCAGTTTCATCATGAAGGCCGAAAAGGTGGGGCGTGACACCATGCTGGCACGCATCGTGCAAATGGTGGCGGATGCGCAGCGCAGCCGCGCGCCGATCCAGAGACTGGCGGACCAGGTTTCGGGATGGTTTGTGCCGCTGGTGATTTTGATTTCGATCGCTGCCTTCATCGCCTGGTCGGTATGGGGGCCGGAGCCGCGTTTTGCTTATGGGCTTGTGGCGGCCGTGGCCGTGCTGATCATTGCTTGTCCTTGCGCGCTTGGCCTGGCAACCCCCATGTCGATCATGGTGGGGGTGGGACGGGGCGCGCAGGCCGGGGTTTTGATCAAAAATGCCGAAGCGCTGGAGCGCCTGGAGAAAGTTGACACATTGGTGATCGACAAGACGGGCACACTGACGGAAGGCAAGCCCGCCGTGACGGCGGTGGTAACGGCGGAAGGCTTCACGGAAGCCGACGTGCTGCGGCTTGCAGCCAGCGTGGAACAGGCCAGCGAACATCCCATTGCCGCGGCCATCGTGGCAGCCGCCAAGCAACGCAATATTCCCCTTTCCAAGGTCATGGGATTTGACTCGCCCACCGGACGAGGCGCCATCGGCATGGTGGAGCGCAAACGCATCGTGCTGGGCAATGCGAAATTCCTGGATGAATTGAAGATTGCCAGTGATGAACTCAGCACTGCCGCTGACGGGTTGCGGCGCGACGGGGCCACGGCGATTTTCGTGGCCATCAATGGCAAAGTGGCGGGCACGATCGCCATTGCGGATCCCGTGAAGGCCACGACACTTACCGCGATTGAGGAACTCAAGGCGGCGGGCATCCGGGTTGTGATGCTCACCGGCGACAACCGCATTACCGCAGAGGCCATTGCCCGCAAGCTCGGGATCAAGGATGTGGAGGCAGACGTTCTTCCCGACCAGAAAGCAGATATCGTTACCAAGTTCAAGCGTGGTGGTGCTGTCGTTGCCATGGCAGGTGACGGCGTGAATGATGCACCAGCACTTGCTGCTGCTGACGTTGGCATTGCCATGGGGACAGGCACGGATGTTGCCATTGAAAGTGCTGGCATTACGCTGCTGCGGGGCGACCTCATGGGCATTGTGCGGGCCAGGCGCCTGTCGCAAGCCACCATGGGCAATATCCGGCAGAACCTGTTTTTCGCCTTCATCTATAATGCCGCGGGCGTTCCCATTGCGGCAGGCGTACTTTATCCCGCTTTTGGCCTGCTGCTGTCGCCGGTGATTGCCGCTGCTGCCATGGCGCTCAGTTCTGTGAGCGTTGTGGGCAATGCGCTGCGCCTCAAAGTGACAAAAGTTTAACAACTGACTCGCAAGGAACACCCGACATGAATCGCCGGACATTTTCGAAATCACTGCTGGTAGGAAGCTGCGGCTTGCCGCTCATCGCACCACGTTTCGGCGCGGCCCGGGCGGCAAGCCCTGCCCTTGGACTTAGCGTTGTCTCACGCAGCATAGATATCAATGGGCGTGCCGCAACTGTGTTTGGCATCACCGGTTTGGAGGGCGGGCGTGGCTTGAACCTCCTGGCAGGTGAATTCGTCAACGTGGATCTCACGAACCATCTTTCAGAAGACACAATGATCCACTGGCATGGGCTGACACCCGCCTTTGAACACGACGGCGTGCCTGATCTTCCGCTGCCCCTGCTCAAGGGTGGTGAAAAGCGGCTCTATGAACTTCCCACGGGAAAACCCGGCACGCATTGGATGCATGCCCATACCTTGCAGGAACAGAACCTTCTGGCAGCGCCACTCATCGTCCGGGACAAGGAAAGCCTTTCGCGGGACGAGCAGGAGATTGTGGTTCTGCTGCATGACTTCTCGTTTACGCCTGCCGCAGAACTTCTGGCAGGCTTGAAATCCTCCGGCGGGATGGCGGGCATGGATATGAAAGGCATGGATATGGAGGGAATGGATCATTCCAAAATGGCTTCCGGCGGGATGGATATCAATGATATTGCGTTTGATGCCTATTTGGCCAATGACCGCACGCTCAATGACCCTGAGGTTACGCGTGTGGAAAAAGGCGGGCGGGTGCGGGTGCGCTTCATCAATGGTGCTGCGGCCACGGGCTTCACGATTGATGTGGGCACACTCGATGGCACCGTGATGGCCGTTGACGGACAGGATGTCGTGCCCTTCAAGACACGGCAGTTTCCGCTGACCATGGGGCAGCGGGTCGACTTCCTGTTGTCCGTGCCAAGCGAAGGCGGGGCTTTTCCAATACTGGCATTGCGCGAGGGCGCGGTTGAGCGGACAGGCATCATTCTTGCTACGGCTGGCAGTGCCGTGCGGAAGCTTGCCGATGCGGGCGATGCGGCGGGGCCTATTCTTTCACTCGACAGCGAGATGGCACTGGTGGCAGCGCAGCCGCTTGCCGCAAAAAATTCAATGCCGCCACTTCTGGTGACGCTCGCAGGCAATATGCAGGATTATAGCTGGGGCTTGGAGTTTCACCACAAGCCCACTGTCAACAAGGGAGAGCGCGTCACGGTCGAGATGCGCAACGCATCGATGATGAGCCATCCCATGCATCTGCACGGCCATCATTTCCAGATTGTCGCCATCAATGGAAAATCCATTGCAGGTGCCATGCGTGACACGGTTCTCGTGCCGCCGATGGCCAGCGTCACCTTTGCATTTGATGCCATAAATCCCGCGCGCGCTTGGGCCTTCCACTGTCATCACCTCTACCACATGGCCACTGGCATGATGACCAGCATCGGCTATGAAGGCGCGTGACACCGCACATTGAATAGAAGAGAGGGGAGCCAGGGCTCCCCTCTTGGTTTTAGTTGTTGAGGTTGTCGAGATAATCGCAGGTTTGTGCGGTTTTCTGCGGGCTGCCGTAGGTGAAGATGCGGTTCCGGTCGTTGGGACCGTCACGATCCTCGGCCACACGCCGTGGCAGAACGCGGGCGCGTTCGACATCGGCATCAGCGCCGCCTGCCACCTGGTCAGGATCAAAGAAGGTGACGAGACAGACGGGTTCGTTGCCGTTGCCATTGCCACTACCCATGCCGCCGCCGTTGTTGCTGTTGTCCAGGTTATTGAGATAGTCGCAGGTCTCGCGGGTCTTGCGGTTGCTGCCATAGGTAAAGATACGGTTGCGGTCACCCGGCCTGTCAAGGCGCTCAGCCACACGGCGCGGCAGAACGCGGGCGCGTTCGACATCGGCATCAGCGCCACCTGCCACCTGATCACGGCGGAAGAAGGTGACGAGGCAGACCAGCTGCTGACGGTTGACCGGACGATACCAGCCACGACCGCGGTCATAGAGGTAATCGGGCCCTACGCGATAATCATAATAGGGAACGCCGAGATAGACATGCACGCTGGTTTTGGCTTCTGCCACGGCCGACAGTCCACTTACCAGTGAAATGGCGGCCATCAGACCCAGAATTGCTTTCTTCATTTTCATACTCCTAAAGTTGGTTTGGTCATCGGGTCGGGCACAGTGTCATTGACACTTGCCCATGCAGCGCTTTTAGGAAGCAATTGCTGAACGGTGCAGGAACAGGCCATTCATCATGCGTTCATGGAACTGCAAGGGTTTCAGGCTTCCTCACCATAAGCCAGATGATCGAGTTCTTCCATGTCACGGAGATGAATGTTGCCGCGCTTCAGGGTGATCAATCCGGCGCTTTTCCATTGCATGAGAATTTTGTTGGTGGATTCGCGGGTGGCGCCGGCGAAATCCGCGAGATCGCTTTGGGCAATTTCGATGGAACCGTCAGGCCTGGCAAAATTTTCATGGAGCAAAAGCAGGCGGCGGGCGAGCCTTCTATGCAGGGGGAGCAGCGCGTATTCCTCCACGGAGCCTGAGGCAAAGCGCAGGCGTTCACACAGGATCACCAGCAAATTCACGGCCAAACTGGGGCAGCGGGTGACCCCCTCCAGAAAGATAGCACGCGAGATAGGCTGCAGAATTGTATCCTCCAATGCCAGGGCGGAAGCCGTGCGGGCGCCATTATCGACCATGCTGATTTCACCAAAGCATTGTCCGGAGCCTATCAGGTCAAAGGAAATCTTGCGGCCCTGCTCGGTGAGAACTGAAATCTCGATCCGGCCACTTTGAATGACATACATGGTGCCGCCAGAATCGCCTTGTTCAAACAGCCTGCGGTTTTTTTTGAGGTGGATGGGAGGTGCCGCGCCCAGAATGGCGCGGCAGATATCATCAGGTGTATTGTGGAAAAGGCGCTCCATCCACAACGTGTCGGTGGGACGTGCTGATGCCTTGCTGGGGTCGGTCATGAAGGCGAATTCTCCAAACCAGGTGCTGTGGCTGTTGCTGCCACATTACTCCAGTTTTCAGCACAAGGCCGCAGAAAAGCGAAGGCTTTTCGGGCAGGCAACAAAAAAGCCGGGCGTGAGCCCGGCCGTGAGTGGGTTATTTTTACCCGTCAGTGGCGGTTGTGATCGTTTTCTTCCGAGTTCTTCATGGTGCGCTTGTAGCTGTTCAATCCATCGATTTTTTCCTGCACGGCCAATGGGAATGCAGATGTCATGGGTTGCACCTTATTCCAGGTTGCAGGGTTTTGCGCCTGCTCGGAAAATTTCCCGAAATAGGTATCAGACTCGCGCAATTCACTATTGCGGTTGTTGCTGGCATACCCAGATGTCGAGAAAACTGCGAGAGCAAAAAGTGTCATACCGAACTTGTTCATCATATCCTCCAAGGGTTTGTGTTGCGTGAGCGTTACGGCTCGACCCACATCTAACAGCAGCACCTGCCCCCTGAATGTAAGGGACATTACATTTGCCAATAAATATTTCAGCGTTGCAAACCGCGAGGGATTTTTTTTCGGAGTGTGGCCTGGGTCATAGTGTAGGAAGCTTCAGGCTGCCATTCTGTGTCCACTGCAACATGCAGTGATGACAAGGATGGAGAACCAAGATGATTACCCAGATCTGTTCTTTGGGCTTTGTGGTAGCGTTCAGCGCTGTTTCGCTCTTGACCAATTCCAACAAGGCCGGTGCTGCCCCCCAATGCGGCGCGCATGACAAGGTTGCCCATGTCCTGCTCGAAAAGTTCAAGGAAACGCCGCGCGGCTTAGGCATGGTGAATTCCACAGCCATTCTTGAAATATTCAAATCGCCACAGGGGAGTTGGACCTTGGTGGTCACCAACGCCCGCGGCATTTCCTGCATTACCGCTGCCGGGGAAGATTGGCAGGAAGCGCCCGTGAGTGTTGCCGGGCTCGACAGTTGAATTTGGCGCGAGATGTTGGCAGCAGGCCAGCGAAACATATTTCACCGCGTTGGCGGCCAACTCATAGAGCACCAGCCGACATCCCCCCGTACACGCCATTGGTTGCCGTGATCAGCATTGTTTTTCTGCCGATGTTCATTGCGGCCGCATTGCAATGATTTCGTAAATACATTGGAAACCATGATCTCATTTATTGCTGGGGCGCGGCGCTTCGTAGTTTTCATAAAACTCTAAAAGTCAATGAAATTGCGGGTTTCTCGCGTTACCGTGATTTTGCGATTTACTTCATTTTAAGGGAAGGGGGCTACATCTGATTTCGAGACGAAGGAATGGGAAATGGTGAGGAACATGAATAGACGCGACATTACAATTGCAGGGGCTGTGACTTTGGGAACAGCACTTCTTGGAGCTGCCGCAAGCAGTTCAGCGCAGGCATGCGAGACCGACGAACTTCTGGCAGCGGTGGAACTCTACCGCAAATCAATGGTGGCTGGCGATGGCGCCAAGCTGCTTGAGCTTTCCGCTGATGACCTGTCATTCGGACATGCCAACGGCGTGGTGCAGACAAAAGTTGAATTTGTGAAGACCGTTGTTGAAAAATCCGAAGTCTTCAACTCCATCAAGCTTTATGACCATGCGATGCATGTGCTGGGTGACCTGGCCATTGCGCGCCACACCTTCGAAGCTGACCTGGTATTCCAAGGCAAAAATCTTCAGCTGGTTCTCAATATCGTGCAGACCTGGAAAAAGGAAGATGGCCGCTGGCGTCTTCTGGTGCGCCAGGCCTACAAGCCTATCGTTGTGTAAGTCACAACCAGACAGCCATTTTCAAAACCCGCCGCGGTGCAAAACCCGGCGGGTTTTTTCATGGCCTATCCTAGAAGCCGTTGCTCGCCAGACGGACGCGGCCGATTTTTACATCGATTGATTCCAGCGAGACAAGAATGGCGCCACTGTTGCCATTGTTGTTTACGATGGCGGTGGCAGCGACAGGAAAAGGTGCTGGCAACTGGCCTGCCGCCACGGGCGCGGTGAAGGTTCGGGTAAATGGCCCACTGACCACTTCATCTGCCTTCCAAGCAATTTGCTGCTTGATGTTTCCAACGGTAATGTCAAGCGTTGCCGTGGAACCTGCTGTCTTGACGATGAAGCCCTTGATTTCGATGTCAACTGCGGGAAGCGTGATGTAATGCGGCTGCTGGATGATGAATTCGCCGGAAAAGCTGGAGGCGTTTTCGGTTTTTCCGCCATCGGCATGTGCAACAAGCCCATCAAGGGCCATGGTAAGGCTCAGCTGCTTATCGCCGTTCACCACGGAAATGGATTTGGGCTTCACGGCGCTTTCCGCGTCGAGCTTGAACTCGCCCCATTCGAGACTGGCGAAATCCGCTGCATTTGCCGCAACGCCTGAAAGCGCCGCAACGATTACACATAAGCCAAAGAGTTTCCGAATCATCAAGCACCCCACATGCATTGGTTAATGAAGTGTTAATGAGGCGTCAACTTCGGGTTTATGTGCCTTGTGGAAAAATTGCTTTTTCGCGTGAAGCTTGCGCAACGCTTACCATTCATAAACTGTCAGGCGGATTTTACCTGGAAATCATGTGTGATGCAGGTCTTATCCACTTACAACCAACTGAATATTAACGGCTTTGGTTCAAAGTTGGGGAAAGACGCAGGCCTTCACGGGCCTCGTGGGCTTGCAGCACGATACAATGCGTGCGCTCAAAGTTTGATACGCGGTGACGATTGGAACGAATGATGCAGAAATCCAGCTGGGTTGGAATATCAACGGTCTTTACGCTGATATTGCTCACCACCTCAACACTTGCCGGTGAAAAATGGGATATGCCCATGGCCTATCCGGCTACCAATTTCCAATCTGTCAATGCCGGTGAATTCGCGAAATGCGTGGGCAAAGGTTCGGGCGGTGATATTGATATTGTCACCCATCCCAATGGCTCCCTGTTCAAGGGCAATGACATCAAGCGCGCCGTGCAGACCGGCCAGACGCAGATTGGCGAGAGGCTGCTGTCCTCGCATGAAAATGAAAATGCGATTTTTGGAACGGATTCCATTCCGTTTCTGGCAACCTCCTATGAGGATTCGATAAAGCTTTATGCGGCAGCGCGGCCCGAACTTGAGAAGGTTCTGGGCGAGCAGGGCCTGGTGCTGATGTATTCGGTTCCCTGGCCTCCGCAGGGCCTTTATTTCAAAAAGGATGTGAACAACATCGCCGACATGAACGGCGTGAAAGTGCGTTCTTACAACCGGGCCACTGCCCGCATGGCAGAATTGACCGGCATGGTGCCCATTTCCATCGAAGCCGCAGAAATCAGCCAAGCACTTGCCGCAGGCGTGATCGGCTCGCTCATCACATCAGCTGTGACCGGCCAGGACAGCAAGGTTTGGGAACAGCTTGACCATTTCTACACCGTGAAGGCCTGGATGCCGCGTAACACAGTGATTGTGAACAAGGCTGCCTGGGACAAACTGGCTGACAAGAACAAGACAGCGATGCTGGATTGCGCCAGCAAGGCGGAAGCCGCTGGCCTGCAAAAATCAAAAGACGCCAATGATGCGGCCTTGGCGGAACTGGCCAAAAACGGGTTGCGGGTCATCGAGCCCCCCGCTGCCCTTGCAGCAGACATGAAGAAGATCGGTGAAACCATGACGCAGGAATGGGTGACCAGGGCTGGTGACGCCGGCAAGGCAGTTATTGATGCCTTCCGAAAATAGCATGGCCGTGACTTCGGCGCGCGCCCATGTCATGGCGTTGCCGCTTTCCTTCCAACTGCATGCAGTGTGGAGATTTTTCGACCGGGTTTACCTGTGGTGCGGCTATCTCGCCGGCTTTTTCATGGTGTTGATATTTGCCGTGACCATGCTGCAGATCGTCGGGCGCTATGTTGGCTACAATCCACGGGGCCTCACGGACTATGTTGGTTATTTCATGGGCGCTTCGGCGTTTCTGGCTTTTGCCCACACATTGAACCGCGGCGCACATGTGCGCATCGAGCTGTTTCTTTCCATGATGGGGCAGCACCGGCATTGGGCGGAAAAACTTTCGTTCCTTCTGTCAACGCTGATTGCGACATGGCTTGCCTATTATGCCTGGGCGGAAGTCTATTGGTCGTTCACACTTGGCGACATCAGCCAGGGAATGGATGCTACGCCCTTGTGGCTTCCACAGCTTTCCATGGCGGTGGGCCTGAGCCTGATGGCGCTTGCCGTTGCCGACCACGGACTGCGGCTGGCGCTTACTGGAAAGCACGGCATTCAAACTGCGCCGGAAGTACTTTAACTGGGGATAGGCTTCGCGTTGGATCATCTGGTATTTTTCTCCACCCTTCTCATCCTGCTCGCAATCCTTCTGGGTTCAGGCGTGTGGATCGGGTTTTCGCTCATTGCACTTTCCGCAATTGCCATAGAGGTTTTTGCGGGCCGTGCCGGGGGTGCGCCCATTGCCACCACGCTGTGGTCTTCGTCATCCTCCTGGATGTTGTCGTCGCTGCCCATGTTCATCTGGATGGGAGACATTCTTTTCAGAACGCGGCTTTCGGAAGACCTGTTCCGCGGGCTTGCGCCCCTGATGGGCCGCCTGCCCGGTGGCTTGCTCCACACCAATGTGATGGGCTGCACCATATTCGGCTCGGTTTCCGGTTCATCGGTGGCAACGCTCACCACCGTTGCGCAGATGACGGTTCCCGAACTCAAGAAACGCAATTATCCCGAGAAGATGATCATCGGCACGCTGGCGGGCCCTGCCACGCTCGGCCTGATGATACCGCCCTCGATCATCATGGTGGTTTATGGTGCGATGACCAATGAATCCATTGCCGCCATCAGCATGGCCGGAATCATTCCGGGCCTGGTGCTGGCTGCCATGTTCACGGTCTATGTGGCCGTTACCTGCAGTTTCATGAAAGATTTCAATCCGGATGTAGAGCCGGTAACGAGCTGGCGCGAGAAGCTCTCGGCCGCGCAACACCTCATTCCCGTCATCATCCTCATGGTATTGGTTCTGGGATCGATGTTTGCAGGCTTTGCAACCGCTACCGAAGCTGCGGCACTGGGCGTGGCTGGTGCCTTATTGCTTGCGTGCTGGCAAGGCACCATGACCTGGGACACTTTCCTCGAAAGCCTGATGAGTGCCACCCGCACTTCGGCGATGATCACCTTCATTTTGGTTGCCGGTGCGGCACTGGCACTGGCCATGGGATATACCGGACTTCCGCAGCTCTTGGCCGAATGGGTGGGATCACTGCATCTTTCAGCCTTTGGGCTGCTTATGGTGCTGCTCATTCTCTATACGGTTCTGGGCGGCTTTCTTGACGGCATTTCCTGTATTGCGCTCACCATTCCCCTCATTGAACCCATGGTGCGGCATGCGGGGATCGACATGGTGTGGTTTGGCATTTTCATCGTTCTTGTCGTTGAGAAAGCCCAGATCACGCCGCCCATCGGCTTCAACCTGTTTGCGCTCCAGGGCATGACGGGGCACAATATTTTCAAGATCGCGGCCTGGTCGTTTCCCATGTATCTCATCATGCTGGCCATGGTGTTCGTGATGATTGCGGTGCCTGAGCTTGCGACCTGGTTGCCCAAGCAGATGATTCCGGTTCTGCCGACGCACTGACGCTTTCAACCGGCCATAAAAAAACAGCCCCGAATTTGGGGCTGTTTTGCTGTTTACAGGTTGCCCGCGTCAGGCTGCTGCGGCGCGCTGGCATTCCGGCGGCAGGGCAACGATCTCAATCCAGTAATGTCCCACCGTTTTTACAATTTCCACAAGCTTGTCGAAGGAGACCGGCTTGCAGATGAAGGAATTCACGCCCAGATTATAGGTCTTGACGATGTCCTCTTCTGCCTTGGAGGTGGTGAGGATGATGATGGGAATGCGGTGCAGTTCCGCCGATTCCTTGATTTCCTTGAGAACCGTACGCCCATCCTTGCGCGGCATGTTGAGGTCCAGCAGGACGAAGCCCGGATAAGGCTGGTTTGCCAAATGCCGATACTCGCCCTCGCGGCGCAGATATTCCATGAGCTGCATGCCATCTTCAACAAAATCCACGGGGTTGGAAAGTTTGGATTCTTCAAAGGCATCCTTGATCATCATGCGATCATCGGCATCATCATCTGCCACTACAATGCGAATTGAATTCCTGCTGCGGATCATGCTGCGTGCTCCTTGGCCGTATGATTTTGTGGAAGTGTGATAATGAATTTTGAACCAACGCCGGTTTCGCCGAAGGCTTCAATGGTGCCGCCGTGGCGCTCCACGATCTTGCGGCATGTGGCCAGGCCAATGCCCGTGCCCTCATACTCGTTGCGGCTGTGAAGGCGTTGGAAAATTGTGAATATCTGTTCCTTGAATTGGTTGTCAAAACCAATGCCGTTGTCAGCTATGGTGAGAATGATGCTTGAGCCTGTGGCGTTGTCACCAGTTGCTGGCTTGATCTCGGCGGAGAGCCTGACGACGGGGGCCACATCGGCCTTGCGGAACTTCAGTGCATTGCTGATGAGGTTCTGCAGGAGCTGGCGCATCTGCGTGGGATCGCCTTCAATGGTGGGCAGCTCGCCATATTCAATCGCAGCCGCATTTTCCTCAATCCGAATCTGAAGGTCGGACTGCACATCCACAAGCAGATCATTGAGCACGATCCACTGGAAGGGTTTTGCATTGGTGGTTACGCGCGAATAGGACAGGAGGTCATTGATCAGGCGGCGCATGCGTTCAGCCGCATCATGCATGCGGTCCACGAACATCTTTCCGTCATCGGGGAGGATATGCGCGTATTTCTTGAGCAGGCGGTCGCCAAAGGCTTCGATCTTGCGCAAGGGTTCCTGCAGATCATGCGAGGCCACATAGGCGAAATCGATGAGCTCACGGTTGGAACGCTCCAGCTTCTGGGTATATTCCAGCATGGTGGTGGCATTCAGTTCGGTTTCGGTGATGTCCTGGTAGGTGGCAATGGTGCCGCCATCCGACATGGGTTCGTTCATGACAGCGATCACGCGGCCATCCTTGAGGCGCTGCTTGATGACCATGCGCTTGCTCAGCCGTTCGGGATCATTGCGTTCGGCAATGGCGCGTTCAGCTTCTTCCTTGGTATAATTTCCAAGGCTTGCGCTGTATTCCATCAGTTCACGGATGGTGATGCCGGGCTTGACCACATCAGCCGAAAATCCATAGATTTCGAGATAGCGGCGGTTCACCACGTTCAGGCGCTGGTCCTTGTCGAACATGCAGAGGCCCTGGACCATGTTGCTGAGGGCGGTATCAAAGTGGATATTCTTGGCGTGAAGCTGCTGGGAGATGCGCAGCATTTCAATTTCGCGCAATTTCAGTTCGGTGATGTCGGAACGCGTGCCGACGATGCCACCATCATCGGTGCGCTTTTCGGTGATCAAAATCCAGCGGCCATCTGCACAATGCACTTCGACGGGCTCGGTAGGATTGCGGTGGCGTTCTATGCGCCAGGCTATGTATTCGGCATGCGAGCGGCCATTGAGATTGAATGCGCCGCGGCGCACGGATTCACGCAGAATTTCTTCCTTGGGAACGCCCGGCATGATGATGTCAGACACCAGGGGACTGTAGTCCACATATTTCTTGTTATAGAGAACGAGGCGATCAGACGCATCATACAGCGCAAAGCCATCGGCCATGACATCCAGCGCATGCATGAGGCGCGAGCGGGATTTCTCGGCGATCATTTCAAACTGGGTATTGAGATCAATTGCCGATGACGGCGTGTCGATCTGGCGGGCGGTTTCCACCACCGTGCCATTGGGCAGGCGGCGCCGGCGGATTTCCACAACGCTGCCGCTTGGCGATGTGTAGCGGAAAGTATAGGCCGTGCCTGGATCCAGCGTCTTGACGATGCGCTCGATCTTTCCTTCCATTTCGGCTTCCGGCACATTGAGCCGGTTGAAAGTGATGCGCATGAGGTCTTGCAGGCGCTGGCCGGTCGCTGCCTCGGATGGGAGATAGCCACACAATGTGCGGTATAGCGAGTTGCATGCGAGCAAGCTCAATTGCGAGTCAAACAGAGCCAGGCCTACATCGGCACCGGCAAACAGATCCGCGAGTTCAGTTCTTTCCAAGGGGTTTGGCGTGTGCCTCACATCTGATGAATGCGCGCCCTGAATATACGCAATACTGCTTTCCGTGTTTGACATATCCCCACCTCTTGAAGGTAACGTTGTCTCACGGAGTTGTAAAAGAAGCATGAAAAGGCGACAGATTCTGCAACTTTTGGGAACGTGGTTTTTCTATTTTTAACAAATTGGGATTAAGCCCTTTCCCTACATGTTTAAGTGTGGGGGGCCCGAACCATGTTCGGCGCTTGGCCACCATATTCGGATCATAATGGGGCGTTGAGTTCAGAAGATGTTAACTACAGTTGAAAGATCAATCGCCTGCTGGCTGCTGACGGCCACCATCGTCGCGGGCTTTGCCATACCGGGGCTTTCCGAAATTTTTGCACCATTTGCCTATCCGAGCCTGCTGTGCATGATCATTCTGTCGCTTGTGCCCATGGGCAAGCTCGATTTCAGCGAAATCTTCACGCTGGATTCGAAGGTGTGGGAAATCGTGCTGTGGCAATTGTTTGTGCTGCCCGGGATTATTGTTTGCTGCGCCATTCTCGCAAAACTGAACGGTTCCATCACCGCCCTGATGGTGACCACCGCATCAGCGGGATCGCTGTTTGCATCGCCCACCTTTGCCGAGCTTTTGCAGGTGAACAAGCAAAGGGCGCTGCAATGCATGATCCTTTCAACATTTCTCATGCCGGTATCATATTTCTTTTTCTTCACATGGGTGCTGCATGCCGAAGTCACCATCGTTATGGAAAATTTCCTGATCCGCTGCGTGATTTTCCTGCTTTTGCCGCTGGGGCTGTTTCTTGTCTACATGGGTTATGCGCGCTGCATGTCAGACCGTCTCTCTTATCTTGTGGAACATAGTTCGCGACGCCTCACCATCCTTGCACTGATGATTTTCGGCGTTGGAATTTTGGGGCCGGCGCGGGATCTCATGTGGCATAATTTCAGCCAATTCGCGCTTTACCTTCTCATTGTCACCAGCCTGGGCGCAGGAATGGCCTATCTCACGGCAATCGTGATGTTCAAGCAGGGAATGAATGATGCACTGACGGCAAGCATCGTGAGTGGATTCCGCAATGTCGGTCTGGGATTTGTGCTGCTGGCAGGCGTTTCTTCAGAAAAGACGGCGGCCTATGTTGGAATTTCACAGATTCCAATTTTCCTTGCACCCCTTGTCCTGAGTTTCCTGGTGCGCGGGAACCGTGCGTCCGAGACGGCAATGGCGGCGGAATAACCATTGATTTTTTGATGTCCCTGTAAGAGTTTGTTAGCGATAACTGTAAACTTAAAGCCGCTCAACCATATGTTGCGCTGGAAATTTACCGTTCTTTACTTCGCGCCACGCTAGTTTTGCCCGACAGTGACAGGGGCGATACGTGAGCGAAGTGACCATCGGAACACCACAGGGCAATTCGGAAGCGGATGACATTCTCATCCGGGCACGTGAAGCACTGCGCCTTATCAGCATGCCTGCCGCCATCGAAAAACCGGCGGCGGCGGCACCGGCCGTAAAACCTGAGTGGCACGCAGACGCTTCACCTGCCCCTGCGAAAACCGCCAGTCTTTCCCAACCGGCACATCTTCCGCGCATTCACCTGCTGCTGTGCAGCCTGCTGATCGTATCGGGACTTGCGCTGGTGTTCATGGGCAACAAGGCGTTTGGACCGGAAATGTATGCCGACGATGGCCTGCGGCCTGCAGTCGAGGCCTTTGGCCGGGATGAGAATTACGCGGTGTTTGACCTCAATCTCAATATCCGCAGACTGCGCGAATTGCATCTTTCGCAAATGACTTCCACACCGGATGTGGTGGTGCTGGGTGCCAGCCAGTGGCAGGAAGCCAACCACACGCTTGTGGGCGGCATGAAATATTACAATGCTCATGTTCACCGCGATTACTGGCAGGACATGCTGGGCGTTTCCGAACTCCTGGTGCGCAACAACAGACTGCCCAAGCGGATGATCATCAGCCTGCGCGACAACTTGTTCACACCCATTGCGAGCCGCAAGGATTTTCTCTGGGAACCCGGCATTGTCTATTACCGCGCCATGGCCGACAGGCTGGGAGTGGAAAAGGAAAGCTATTGGACGTCGCTGCCCTATCAGCGGATCAAGCAGCTGTTTTCCATTTTCATGCTGTTTGACAATGTCACGCGCTGGTATAATGCCGACCAGAAGCCACAAGCCACAACCGAACACAGGTTGGAGGCGCTGGATACGCTGCTGCCTGATGGCTCCATCGTCTGGTCACAAAAACACATGGATATTTTCACCCAGGAGCGTTCCAAACGCGAGTCCCTGGCATTTGCCGAGAAGCGGCTGAATGATCCGCCCCAGATTGAAGAACACGGGATCGAAGCAATCGACACGTTGCTGGGGTTCCTGAAATCCAAGGGTGTGACCGTTTATATCGCGCAGACACCCTTCAATCCGATATTCTATGACCGTGTGCAAGGCAGCGCCTATGCCGCAGGCCTGGCCAAAGTTGACGCCCGCATTCACGGCCTTGCCGCCAAGCATGGCATGAAAATGATCGGCGGCTACAATCCCCACAAAGTAGGCTGCAAGGCCAGCATGTATATCGACGCAGAACATGCCAATGCAAGCTGCCTCAAGAATATTTTCGATCAATTCAGGGCGCTCGACGCCCTCCAGGCAGCATCATAATGTTTTTCACATCCTACCAATTCATACTGCTTTTCCTGCCCATTACATTTGCAGGGTTTGTTCTTGCACACCGCATTGGCGGCTGGCATTGGGCGATCAATTTCCTGGGTGTGGCATCGCTGGTTTTCTATGGCATGTTCGGCGTCCAGCTCTTGCTGGTGCTGCTGGCATCCATTGCCTTCAACTATTGTGTGGGCAATGTGATTGCCTGCCTGAAAGGCCACCCGCACGTTGCCCGCAATGCGCTGCTTCTTGGCATTGGCGCCAACCTCTCGCTGCTGGGTTACCTCAAATATACAAACTTCCTGGCGGATATTGCCAACCAGATCGTTGGCACTGGCTTTGGCCACCATGACCTGCTGGTTCCCATTGGTGTTTCATTCTTCACCTTCATCCAGATTGGCTACTTGATTGATGCCTATAACGGCCAACTCATTCCCCATAACTTCGGGCGCTATCTCGTGTTCAGCGCATTTTTTCCCTGCGTTACGGCTGGTCCTTTGGTGCTGCAGCGGGAAATGATGGAGCAGCTTGACAACCCGCAGCATGCAGCATTTGAACTGCGCCGGGTTATCGTGGGGCTCACCATGTTCGGCATGGGTCTTTTCAAGAAAGTTGTTCTGGCGGATTCCATAGGACCCTTCGCCGATAAGGTATTCAATGGCGCAGCGCAGGGCGTGCCCATTGATGCAGCTACGGCCTGGATTGGCGCGCTGTGCTATGCGCTCCAGCTCTACTTCGATTTCTCCGGCTATTCGGACATGGCCATCGGTCTTGGGACGGTATTTGGCATCAAGCTGCCGCTCAACTTTGACTCACCTTTCAAAGCCACCAATATTTCGGATTTCTGGCGCCGCTGGCACATGACCATGACGCGTTTCTTTACCAACTATATCTACTCCGGGATGGCCATGAACGGCATGCGCAACAGTGCCAAATGGCGCTTGGGCATGGTGGGCCGCTTTGTGCTGGTGGCAGGCATGCCATCCGTTGTCACATTCATGGTGGCGGGCGTATGGCACGGTTCAGGCTGGACCTATGTCATCTATGGCCTGGTGCATGGGATGGCGATCACCACCTTCCTGGCCTGGCGCGAATTTTCAGGGATCAAGTTGCCAGCCATTGTGGGCTGGGCCATTACCATGGCAACGGTGGTGAGCGGCCTCGTGGTTTTCCGTTCCGTGGATGTTTCCACCGCGGGCCAGATTCTTTCAAACATGTGGGGCCTGGGTTCATTTGATTTCACCAGTTCGCTTCTGGGCAGCGATGCTTCGCGGGCCTGTTCCATGATCATTCTCATGGGTGCCGTCACGCAGCTTCTGCCCAATACGCAGCAGATCCTGCATCACGACTGGCCCACCAGCGATGTCAAACCAGCAACTACCGCGCTTGATGCAGGCCTCCTTGCATGGCGTCCAAGTTTTGGGCCAGCGCTGGTGACCGCTGCAACCTACACCATTGCCCTGGCTTCCATCGGAGCCGGATCCAACTTCCTTTATTATAAATTCTGACACAGGGGACACGCCATGAACCAACATTTTACCGGCTTCAACGAAACAGTTCTGGATTTGCCGCGCGAAGTGGATCGGGAAGTGGCAGGCGATATCGAGAAGGAATCGGTGTTTGTCTCACCTCAGATAGAGCGCATCATCGTCAATGCGGACGGCAAGTCGGCGCGGCTGGTGGCGCGTGCGGGCGCTGATCTTGCGGAAGTGACCGACAAGGCCAAGCGCTTTCTCGAAGTCATGGTGCGTCAGGTCAGCGGCTTTGAAATCAAGGTGTTCGTGGACACCAGGCGCCGCGACACCGGCCCTTACCAGGTTGGCGTGAATGACGGATTGGTGGCGCGTGGCTGGATGCATGATTATGGCAAGGGCCAGGTGGCCTACAGCGGACCCGTGCTGAAGCTTGCACAGCTTATCAATGAGAAGGCTGGTGAACTCTACGCCCGGGCCTATGGCGCAAGGGACGGACATTTCCCTGCCATGATCGATGCCGACACGCTGCACAAATGTGGCTATTTCGACAGCCATCCCAATGCCGTCACCTTTGTCGGCAATGTCATCGAGGACTTTGACGCCATCGAGGAGTTCCGCCGGGCGAATTCCTGTTCCGAAGGGGCATTGCTGCCACAGCAGGATCACATCCATGTGGATGGCATGTGCCTCAATCCGGCGGCATGCTTTCCCTGCTATCCCACGCTGACAGGCAAAACCTTCGAGACCGGTGAATGCTACACGTGGCTGGGCCGCGTGTTCCGTTATGAATCACGCAACATCAATGGTCTTGACCGGCTGTATGAATTCAATGTGCGCGAACTGGTATTTGTGGGAACCGAGGAATATGTGCGCGATTGCCGTGCCAAGGCGCTGCCCATCGTTGAGGAACTTGCAAGCTTCATGGACATTGATTGCCAGGTGCAAACCGCCACAGACCCGTTCTTTGCCACTGTCTCGGCTGCCAAGAAATTCTGGCAGGCCGCGCAGGAAGTCAAAAACGAGATCAAGATCCCTGCACTTGGAAATGATGGCAGCGTGAAGATGCTGGCCTGTGGTTCCATCAACCTGCATGGAAATTTCTTCGGCAAGCGCTTCGCGTTCAACTGTGCAAACGGCGAACCGGCCCAGACGGGCTGCGTGGGACTTGGCATCGAGCGCTGGGTTTTGGCCGCCTTCACGCAGCATGGGTTTGAACCGCAACGCTGGCCTGAAGCCGTGCGCAACAGAATTTTCGGATAACAAGAATACCAATAGTTGTTTTTAACAGGAGAGAAAAATGCAGCTTTATAATTTGGTGGGAAAAGTGCTCGGCGTCGATCCCGCAGGGCTCAGCGAAGAGTCGAATGCGCAGAACACGCCGAAGTGGGATTCCTTGCGCCATATCGAAGTGGTGTTTGCCATGGAAAATGCCTTTCACATCCGTTTTACCATGCCGGAAATTGCCAGCCTGCGTAACCTTGGCGACATTCGCAAACTGCTCACGGCCAAGAATGTACGCTTGAACGAGAACGATAGCGTCAGGAAGGTTGCGTAGATTTTCCTGATCCTCGGGGACCCGCACTTTGAGTCCAGAATGGTAGCGTAGCGATGACTGCACATACATCGATAAAACTCCTGATCGTTGATGATGACGAGGATGACCTCTATCTCATCACCGACGCCTTGATCGGCGTGAGTGGCACGCGGTATTGCGTGACCACCGCCCCTTCCGCCCTGGCTGCCATGCATGAGCTATCGAAAAACACCTTTGATGTGATCTTCAGCGATTACCGCCTGGGCGTGGTGACCGGCATTGATTTCATCAATCACGTTCGTGCGGCGCGCGTGGATACGCCCATCATCCTGCTCACCGGCATTGCCGACAAGATCATCGACGATGCGGCGTTGGCGGCAGGTGCTTCCGACTTCGTGCCCAAGACCTCGATCAATCCCGATGTTCTGGACCGTTCGGTGCGTTATGCGCTGGCCCATGCGGACCGCCACCGCCTGCTACAGACAGTTCTGGCCAGCACAACATCAGGTGTTGTGGTGCTGGACACAGAGGGGAAAATTTCGCTCTGGAACCCGCGCTTCATTGAGTTCGCAGAAGCCGCTTTCGGCGAAGATGCCAAGCGGATGGAACGAACCATCGCACTCACCATGGGCACGGCAGAAAAAGACATCAGGCTGGGCGAACTGATTGTGGAAGCACACACCACACCGCTGCCACATGGCGGACATGTGCTGGCCCTTCACGATGTCACGCAGCGCGCCAATGATCTCAAGAACCGCGAAATCGCCGAGCAGCAGATTCGTAGAGTTGCCATGCAGGACGCACTCACGGGCCTGCCGAACCGCATGGCCTTCAATGATTATCTTGATGTTTGCCTGGAGACTGCCAGCATCAACAAGACAAGTGTTGCGGTGCTTATTTTCGATTTCAACAGGTTCAAGGAGGTCAATGATTTCTTTGGCCATGCAGCGGGCGATCAATTGCTCAGGAATACCGCACAGCGACTGCAATCCCTATTGACCGCCGGGGAATATGCGGCCCGGCTTGGCGGCGATGAATTCGTGCTGTTGCAGAAAAACGCCAGTGAGGCAACCGCCATGGACCTGGCCCAGCGTGTTGTTGCGACGCTGGCGGTTCCCATCGAATGGGAAATGAAGTTGATCGAGGCCAGCGTCAGCGTGGGCATCACACTATTTCCTGAACACGCCGCCAACCGGCGCGACCTTCTGGCGAATGCGGATCTTGCAATGTATCGGGGCAAGGCCGAGATCGGACGGCAGGTCTGCGTTTATGATGCGGGCATGGATCATTTTGTCCGCGAGCAGCGCAAAGTGACCCATGACTTGCGCAGTGCCATTCCAAACAATGAACTCAGCCTGCATTTCCAGCCGCAGTTCAGTTCCAAAACCGGAATTCTCACGGGGTTTGAAGCGCTGCTGCGCTGGTACAGCCCGCAGCGCGGCTCGGTATCGCCTGCCATTTTCATTCCGCTTGCGGAAGAAACCGGGTTGATCAATGAAATCGATGAATGGGTTCTCCGCGAGGCCTGCGATGTGATGATGGACTGGTCATTTGCGCCGCGCATTGCCATCAATATTTCGGCCAAGGCCATATGCCGTACCGGCATTGTTGCAACGGTCCAGACCATTCTCATGGAAACCGGATTGTCGCCGCAGCGGCTTGAACTTGAAGTGACGGAAACCGCCCTGATCCATGACCTCAACCGCGCCCTTCACAACCTGCGGCAGCTCAAGGCCATGGGCATTTCCATCGCCATGGATGATTTCGGCACGGGCTACTCATCCCTGTCGCTGCTCAATTCCTTCCCGTTTGACCGGATCAAGATCGACAAGTCGTTTATCGAGCTGGCCGGAAGCAATGGACGGGCGGACGCGATATTCCATACCGTGATCAGCCTGGGCGCCGCATTGCGCGTTCCGGTTCTGGTGGAAGGCGTGGAAACACAGGAGCAACGCAAATTCGCTGAGGCAGCTGGCTGCGAAGAAGTGCAAGGCTTCCTGTTTGGAAAGCCCATTTCCATTAGTGAGATGAACTCGCTCTTCACCTATACCAGCGGCGCGATCACGGTTGAAAATTTTGAGGAATGGCGCAAAAACGGCCGGCGCAGCATCCGTCGCGCCTGATTACGCGGTAATCATGTTCCAGTGGACACGGGTTTCGTCATAGGCGTGTAGTTCACCCATGCTGATGTCAAACCAGGTCCCATGCAACGCCAGTTCATTCTGGTTTTCCTTTATCCGCACCCAGGGGAATGTCCTCAGATTGGCGAGCGAATGCTCTATTGAGGCGCGTTCGATATGGCGCTGGTGCTCGGCTGCACTTTCGCCTGGAATATTGGGTACCACGCGGGCCACGTCCTTGATGGGGCGCATCCAACTGCCGATGAAATCCGTATGGCTCAGGGGAATTCCGTCTCCCACTGCCGCGTGAATGCCGCCGCAGCGGCCATGGCCCATGACCACGATGTGTTTAACGCCCAGGGAAAGAACGGCAAATTCAAGGGCAGCGCTGGTGGCGTGGTGGCCGCCGTCGGGCGCATAGGGCGGCACGAGGTTGGCCACATTGCGCACCACAAACATTTCGCCAGGCCCTGCATCAAATATCGTTTCAGGTGCGGCACGCGAGTCGCAGCAGGCAATCATCATGATGGTGGGTTTCTGCTGGCCCTCGCCCAGCGTGAGATAGCGCTGGGATTCCGCTGCATAACGGCCCAGGCGAAAATTGGCATAGCCTTCCATAAGGCGATTTGGAAGTGTCATTTGCCGCTTCCCCAGGGTCCGTGGAAATCGCCTTCGCTGTCAAAGCGCTTGAAGCCATGGGCGCCAAAGAAATCGCGCTGGGCCTGGACCAGATTGGTGGTGCCGCGGGCCTGGCGGTAACTGTCGAAATAATTAAGGGCGGCTGCAAGTGCGGGAAGCGGAAGTGCGTCCTGGGCGCCGCGCGCCACGACATGGCGGAGCGCCGGCGTGGCCTCCTGCATCATGGTAACAAAGGCAGGCGCCAGCATGAGGTTGGCAAGGCCCGGGGTTTTTTCGTAGGCCGTTGCAATGGTATCGAGGAACTGCGAGCGGATGATGCAGCCCGCGCGCCAGATACGGGCAATTGTTGCCATGGGCAGGTTCCATGCGAATTCTTTCGAGGCTGCCTCCATCACGGCAAAGCCTTGCGCATAAGCCGCGATTTTTCCGGCAAAGAGTGCCAGTTCCAGCTTGTCGATGAGGGAGGCGGGATCGCCCAGCGAACGGGCCTTGTTGAGTTTGGCGTAGAGCCTGGCCGCTTCGCTGCGTTGCTGTAGAAGTGCAGACAGGCTGCGGGCAGCAACAGCTGCCTCAATGGCGGTTGCCGGCACACCCATCATCTGCGCTTCGATCACCGCCCAGCGGCCGGTGCCCTTCTGGCCTGCGCTATCGACAATCACATCCAAGATTGGCTTGGCGGTTTTGGCATCAAATACCGCAAGGACGGACGCAGTGATTTCGATGAGATAGGAGTTGAGCCTTCCACGGTTCCATTTTTCAAAAACTTCACCGATGGCGCGCGGCGCCATGCCCAGGCCATCGCGCAGTACGCCGTAGACTTCGGCAATCATCTGCATGTCAGCATATTCGATGCCATTATGAATGGTCTTCACGAAATGTCCGGCGCCATTCGGGCCAAGCCAGGCGCAACAGTCCTCGCCCTTGTATTTGGCCGAGATGGAGGTAAGCACTTTTTCCACGCGGGCGTAGGAGGCTTGCGTTCCCCCCACCATGATGGAAGGTCCGTGGCGGGCACCTTCTTCACCACCCGAGACGCCCATGCCAATAAAGGTGAGGACTGAGCCCTCAAGCTCCTGGAAGCGACGCATGGTATCGCGGAAATTGGCGTTGCCCGCATCGATGATGATGTCATCCTTGGCCAAGAGCTTCCGCAAGTGGGAGATTTGCTCGTCAACAGCGGCTCCCGCCTGGACCATGATGATTACGGGCCGCGGTGGGCGGATGGCGTTTACAAAGTCCTGCAGGCTGCTGGTGGGGATGATATTGCCCTTGAGCGCTCCGGCATTTGCCATGAAGGCAGTGGTTCTTTCCGTGGTGCGGTTGAAGACTGCAATGCGATTGCCTTTTTCGGCGATATTGAGGGCAAGGTTAGACCCCATGACTCCGAGACCCACCAAGCCAATTTCAGCATCCGACATTGACGTACCTCAAACCGTTTCAGCAAAGCCCTATTTACCCTGTGGCACGGCGGCGTCAATTGCCAGCAGAAGACGTGTTCTCCAGCAGAAAAATCCTGGCTCGCTTCACCAGTTCGGAAATGGGGAGCGCCACGTCGAGATGCAAGGCAGCCTCATCGGTTCCTGGTATTTCCAAGGTCTTGAGCTGGCTCTCCAGCAGCGAAGGCGGCATGAAGTGGCCTTTGCGCGCCGCAATGCGCTCGGCCAGAATTTCCTTGCTGCCATGGAGGAAAATGAATTTGAGAGGCGTATGGGCGGCCTCTGCCAGTTTCATGCGGTAAATTTTCTTGAGCGCCGAACACGAGGCAATGATGCCATTGCCCTTGTCGCGTTCTGCTTTCATGGCGGCGCCCACGGCTGCAAGCCAAGGCCCGCGATCCGCATCGTTCAAGGGATGGCCTGCTGACATTTTGGCAATATTGGCGGCGGGATGCAGCAAGTCTCCTTCGATAAAGCCACACTGCAGGACTTGCGCCAGCCCTTCACCCACACTGGTTTTGCCACAGCTTGTGACACCCATGATAATTGCGGCACCCTTAAACATGGAATTCCTTGCATGGAACGGCGGGAATCACTTGCGTTTGCTGTTTGCTTTTATGTCGCGCAGTTTCTACTATGACAATAAAAAACACTGGGGAGGACACCGGGAATGTTTTACGGAGAGCCAGAAGGAACCGGATTTGAGGTGCTAGATCCGCGCTTCAACGAATGCCTCGTGGGGCATGCGCGGGTGGAGAGATTATGGACGGGGGCGCGCTGGCTGGAAGGGCCTGCCTGGTTTGCAGCAGGCCGCTATCTCGTGTGTTCTGACATTCCCAACAACCGCATGCTGCGGTTTGACGAGACCGATGGTTCCGTCTCGACTTTCCGCCATCCATCAAACTATTCCAACGGCAATACCGTGGACGCCCAAGGTCGGCTGGTGAGTTGCGAACATTTTGCAAGGCGGGTGACCCGCACCGAGCATAATGGCGCCATTACAGTGATTGCCGATCGTTTTGAGGGCAAACGGTTCAATTCGCCCAATGATGTTGTGGTGAAATCCGATGGCGCTATCTGGTTCACCGATCCGCCCTATGGCATTCTCATTGACTATGAAGGCGAGAAGCACGAGAGCGAGATCGGGCACAACAATGTCTACCGCGTCGATCCTTCGGGCAAGATCAGCATTGTGGCGTCAGACTTCGACAAGCCCAACGGCCTGGCATTCTCGCCTGATGAAAAATATCTGTATATCGTGGATACGGGCATGAGCCACAAAATTGGCGGCAACAAGCATATCCGCCGGTTTGAGGTTTCCGCTGATGGCGCGTCGCTGGGAAAATCGAAGGTATTTGCGGATTGCACGGCGGGTCTTTTTGATGGCTTTCGCGCAGATAGCGATGGCCGCGTCTGGACGAGCGCGGGCGACGGCGTGCATTGCTACCTGCCGGACGGCACATTGATCGGAAAAATCCGCATTCCGGAGCTTGTGGCGAATGTCACATTTGGCGGCGCCAAGCTCAACCGGCTGTTCATCTGCGGCACCACGTCGATCTATTCCGCCTATCTCGCGGTCAATGGCATTTCCATTTAAGCAGGACGCTTTCCATGTATCTGGGACTTGATTTCGGGACCTCTTCTGTCAAAGGCGTGCTGATCGACGGCCAACAGAAAATCCTGGCCACCGCCACCTCGCCGCTCAAGGTTTCACGGCCCAATCCGGGATGGTCTGAACAAAATCCGGAGCATTGGTGGAAGGCGGCCAATGCCGTTGTGAAAGCGCTGGGGCGGGCCAGCCCCAAGGCGCTTGCCGCTGTTGAAGGCATAGGACTTTCGGGACAGCAGCATGGGGCCACACTTCTCGACAAGGCTGGCCACGTGCTGCGGCCCTGCATCCTGTGGAATGACGCGCGCAGCTTTGCGGAATGTTCTGAAATTCTGGCGCGTGAACCGCGCGCCATGGAGATTTCCGGAAATATTCCGCTGGCGGGATTTACCGCGCCCAAGCTTTTGTGGATCAAGAAACATGAGCGCAAGATATTCGACGCGGTGGACAAGGTGCTGTTGCCCAAGGATTACATCCGCTTCCGCATGACGGGAGAATTTGCCTCCGACATGTCGGACTCATCAGGCACCTACTGGCTGAATGTCGCCAAACGTCAGTGGTCGGATGAATTACTCAACGCCACCGACATGCGGCGCGAACAGATGCCCCGCCTTTATGAAGGCACGGATGCCACGGGCAAGCTCACGGCGGCTGTGGCCAAGGCCTGGGGCATGCCAAAGCTTCCGGTGGTGGCGGGGGGTGGCGGTGACAATGCGGCATCAGCCTGCGGCATTGGTGCGGTGAGCGATGGTGCGGCCTTTGTTTCCATCGGCACATCAGGCGTGATGTTTGTGTCCAACGACCGTTACAGCCCCAATGCCGCCAAGGCGGTTCATGCCTTCTGCCATGCGGTGCCCAATACCTGGCACCAGATGGGCGTTATCCTTTCGGCAACCGCGAGCCTTGAATGGCTGGCGGGGGTTCTGAAAACGCCTCCACCCGCGCTCACCAAGGCATTGGGCAAGACACTTTCCGGCCCTTCGCCAGCACTGTTCCTGCCCTATCTCTCAGGTGAACGCACGCCGGTGGGAGATGCGGAAATTCGCGGGGTGATGATGGGGATCGGCCATGAGACCGACGCCCGCGTCATGACGCATGCGGTGCTCGATGGCGTGGCCTTTGCGTTTCGCGACAGCCTGGAAGCGTTGAAGGCAGCGGGCACCGATATTGCCCGCGTCATGGCGGTGGGTGGCGGCACGCATTCGGAGCTGTGGCTCACGATCATTGCAACGGTTCTGGGCGTTCCGGTTGAGCTGCCAACATCAGGTGATGTGGGCGGAGCCTTTGGTGCGGCACGCATGGGGCTGATGGCGGCCACGGGTGCACCTTACACATCAGTTTGCACCAGGCCCCGGATTGCCAAGACAATTTCCCCCGTCAAGGCATTACGCGGTGCTTATGAAGAGGCCTATGGGCGCTATGCAAAAATCTATCCCGCAATCAAAGGACTTTGACTTCCATGGTGAAATTCTATTCTACCACTGATCCCATAAAATACGAAGGTCCGGACACCAAGAACGCTTTTGCCTATCGCTGGTATAATCCCGGCCAAAAGGTGCTGGGCAAGACCATGGCGGAGCATTTGCGCTTTGCGGTGTGCTATTGGCACACGCTGTGCTGGCCGGGCGGCGATCCCTTCGGCGGCGAGACCTTCAACCGGCAATGGCATCACATGGCGGATCCCATGGAGGCAGCGCGCATGAAGGCCGATGTGATGTTTGAAACGCTGCGGCTTCTGGGCATCGCGCATTTCAGCTTCCATGACCTCGACATTGCGCCTGAAGGGAATTCGCTGAAAGCGTTCAATGCCAATGTGACGGCCATCGCCAATATCTTCGAAGCCCGGATGGCCAAGAGCAACACCAGGCTTTTGTGGGGCACTGCCAACATGTTTTCGAACCGGCGCTTCATGGCAGGTGCGGCCACCAATCCTGATCCTGACGTGTTTGCCTATTGTGCCGCACAAGTGAAGCACTGCCTGGATGTGACGCATGGGCTGGGGGGTGAAAACTATGTGATGTGGGGCGGGCGCGAAGGCTATGAAACGCTGATCAATACCAATATCGGGCAGGAGCTGAAACAGGCCGGGCGCTTTCTGTCGCTTGTCGTGGAGTACAAGCACAAGATCGGTTTCAAGGGCCCCATCCTGATCGAGCCCAAGCCCAAGGAACCCAGCAAGCACCAATATGATTATGACACGGCCTCGATCTATGGCTTGCTCAAATCCTATGGGCTGGAACATGACGTGAAGCTCAATCTCGAGCAGAACCATGCCATTCTGGCGGGCCATACTTTCGAGCATGAAATTGCCCTGGCTTCAGCGCTCGGCATTTTCGGTTCGCTCGACATCAACCGCGGCGATTATCAGGTAGGCTGGGACACCGACCAGTTTGCCATGAATATTCCAGAGATTGCACTCACCATGCTGGAAGTTCTGCGGGCGGGCGGATTTACCACGGGCGGCATGAATTTCGATGCCAAGATAAGGCGGCAATCCATTGATCCCGACGATATCCTGCATGGTCATGTGGGCTCGATGGATGCCTGCGCGCGCGGGCTGTTGATTGCCGCAAAAATGATTGAGGATGGCCGCATGGACCAAGCGGTTGCCGCACGCTATGCGAAGTGGCAGGAGCCCAAGAACGCTGAAATGCTTTTGGGCAAGGAAAGCCTGGACACCATTGCCGCGCGCGTGATCGCATCGGGCCTTGATCCGCAGCCCACATCGGGCCGCCAGGAATATCTCGAAAACATTCTGAACTCTTACATCTGAGGAGCATGAGCCATGGCTACCAACATCAAGGGTCCCGCAATTTTCCTGGCGCAGTTTGCAGGCGATGCCGCCCCCTTCAATTCTTTTGACGCCATCACGAAATGGGCGGGCGCGCTGGGCTACAAGGGCGTGCAGGTGCCGACCTGGGACGCGCGCCTGTTCGACCTGAAAAAGGCGGCGGAGTCCAAGACCTATTGCGATGAACTCAAGGGTATCGCTCAAAAGAATGGCGTGGAGATCACCGAGCTTTCCAGCCATTTGCAGGGCCAGCTTGTGGCGGTGAACCCCGCTTATGACGAAGCCTTTGATGCCTTTGCTCCGGCCCAAGTGCAGGGCAAATCCATGGAGCGGCAGAAATGGGCAGTTGAACAGGTTATGCTGGCCGCCAAGGCTTCCAAAAACCTGGGGCTCACAGCAACCGTATCCTTCACCGGCGCGCTTGCCTGGCCCTTTGTCTATCCCTGGCCGCAGCGGCCGCAAGGGCTGATCGAAACAGCCTTCGGCGAATTGGCCAAGCGCTGGACGCCCATCCTCAACGCCTATGACGAGGCGGGCGTGGATGTGGGGTTTGAAATCCATCCCGGGGAGGACGTGTTTGACGGGGCCACATTCGAAATGTTTTTGGACGCGCTCAAGGGCCACAAGCGCTGCCAGATCAACTATGACCCGTCGCATTTCGTGCTCATGCATCTGGATTATCTTTCCTTCATCGACATCTATCACGAGCGCATCTGCGCTTTCCATGTCAAGGACGCGGAGCTCAATCCCACGGGACGGCAAGGCGTGTATTCGGGCTATCAGCCGTGGATCAACCGCGCCGGGCGCTTCCGTTCGCTGGGCGACGGGCAGGTGGATTTTGGCGGCATTTTCTCCAAGCTCTCGCAATACGGTTATGACTCATGGGCGGTGCTGGAATGGGAATGCTGCATCAAGCATCCCGAGCAGGGAGCAGCCGAAGGCGCAGCTTTCATCGAAAGCCATTTGATCCGCACGACGCAGAAAGCCTTTGATGATTTTGCCGGGGGCAAGACAGATCAGGCGAAGGTCAACCGGTTGTTGGGACTATAGGAGACGGCATCATGGCGATTGAAGGCAGCAAGAGCGCAAAACACACGGGACGCATCAGGCTTGGCATGGTGGGGGGCGGACAGGGGGCCTTCATTGGCGCCGTGCACCGTTTGGCTGCGCGGATGGATGACCAGTATGAATTCGTGGCGGGTGCCCTTTCCTCGGAGCCTGCGCGGGCCATAGCCTCCGGTGAAGAACTGGGGCTTGCGGCCGACCGCATCTATGGCGATTTCCACGAGATGGCGAAGGCGGAAGCCAAACGCTCCGATGGCATTGAGGCTGTCTCCATCGTCACGCCCAACCACATGCACTATCCCGCGGCACGGGCTTTCATTGAAGCGGGCATTCATGTGATCTGCGACAAGCCCCTGTCCTTGAATTTGAAGGAAGCCCAAGCGCTGGAAAAGTTGCTGGCGAAAAACCCCCAAGTGATTTTTGCCCTCACCCATAATTATTCCGGCTATCCCATGATCCGCCAGGCCAAGGCCATGGTGGCGGCGGGCGAGCTTGGCGATATCCGTCTGGTGCAGGGGGAATATCCGCAGGACTGGCTTACGAAAGATATCGAGAAATCCGGCCAGAAGCAGGCGGCCTGGCGCACCGATCCCAAGCGTTCGGGCGCTGGCGGCTGCGTGGGCGACATCGGCACGCATACCTATCAACTAGGTTGCTATGTCTCGGGCTTAGCACTCGATGAGCTTTCCGCTGATCTCTCGAGTTTCGTCAAGGGCCGCAAACTTGATGACAATGCCCATGTGATGCTGCGCTATAGGGGTGGTGCACGCGGCATGCTGTGGGCCAGCCAGGTGGCGCCCGGCCATGAGAACGGCCTGAAAATCCGCGTCTACGGCACGAAAGGCGGCCTCGAATGGGTGCAGGCCGATCCCAATTATTTGTGGTTTACGCCCTATGGCGAGCCCAAGCGCCTGATCACGCGGGGCGGCGCTGGCGCCAATGCCGCATCCCAGCGCGTGACCCGGGTTCCTCCGGGGCACCCGGAAGGCTATCTCGAAGGCTTTGCCAATATCTATGCAGAAGTCGCCCGCTCCATCAAAGCCCGGCGGGTGGGCAAAAAGCTGGACAAGGACGTGGACTTCCCCGGCATTGCGGACGGCGTGGCCGGCATGGCGTTTATTGAGGCCTGCGTGAAGTCATCGGCCAAGAATGGGAAGTGGATGAAGGTTTAGCTGCCTGCTATCTTACTGCGATTATCCGTTCAATTTCCTCTCGCCGCATCCGTAATTATATTCAACCCTCTGGTGTCAGAGCGCCATTTGGATAATTGTTGACAAACGGGGAAGTTCTGCCAAGTTTTGAGGCGGTGACGCAGAGCGGGCGGAATTGGACTCTCGATCGTCGCGCAACAGCACCGATATCAGGGGTAAAACATGTCCAATAACAATCCAGACTCTAAGGTTGATGTCACCAAAGCGTGGGCTGCAACGCAAGACCAGAAGGGTTCCGCCAAGCGGCTCCGGATTTTCGCCTGGCTGTCGTGGGCCATTGCCATTGGCGGCGAGATCGCAGGCATTTACATGCTCAAACAGCACATGTTCGACAATGGCAATCTGCCGTTGCTGGTTGGCATTCTGGTTGGGATTGCAGTCTTCGCCATTGCCGGCAGCATGATGTGGAAAGCCGCCAATAGGCATGATCCGGCCAGCAAGGCCGACGGGTTCCGCTACTTCGTGCAGAACCAGCTCGGCGCGATCATAACGCTGATTGCCTTCCTCCCCTTGCTTGCCCTGATCCTCATGGACAAGGACATGGATCCCAAGAACAAGCAGATCGCTGGTGGCATCGGCGCTGCCCTTGCGGTGCTCGCTACGCTGATCGGGGTGAATTTCAAACCGCCGTCTGTTGAGCAATACACACAGGACATGAATGCGTGCGCCGCCCAGATCAAGTCCGGCCAGGCAACCACCGCCTGTTCGCCAGATGTCGCTTCGCAGGCGCAGGACATCGCCCGGGATTCCCAGGCAGTGGGTGATGCAACGAAATCTGCCCAAAATCCAAGTGGTGTGGATGTCGTCTACTGGATCGCGCCGGACAATGGGGCCAAGAAGGCGTCAGAACCACATGTCTTCCACCTCTGCGAAGGCGTGAGCCCGCTGGCAGGCAAGACCGTAAACCATGGCTCGGTGAC
>JANMAE010000146.1:0-15336 GCA_031359445.1 Hyphomicrobiales bacterium
GCCAATCAACGCCAATGTCGAGTTGATCTTGAGGGCATTGAAAATGAACGGCATGGCCGCGGGCAGCCGCAGCTTGAACAGCATTTGCAGCCAGTTCGCGCCATAGCTGCGCATGAGATCACGCTCGAGATGGCCCGATGCCGCAAGGCCCGTCACCGCGTTCACCAGCATGGGAAAGAAAGTCATCACCACAACCATGGCAGCCTTGGACTGCCAGTCAAAGCCGAACCACATCACCAGAATGGGAGCGACGCCGACAATGGGAAGTGCCGCCGCAAGATTGCCGAGTGGCAGCAATCCCCGCCGCAGAAAATCAAAACGGTCACACAACAGCGCCACCAGAAACCCCGACAGTGACCCGATGAACCACCCTGGAATGACCGCCCGGATGAAGGTTTGCACGAAGTCCGCATAAAGTGTGGGGCCAGAAACAATGAGCTTTGACCAGATGTCGCTGGGTGCCGGAAATATGACAAAGGGCACATGGAAGAAGCGCACGAAGAATTGCCAGAAGGCCAGCACCGCCAGGCCAAAAATCGCTGGCGCCAGAAAATCCCGTGCGGATGTGAGCTTCATGGCCTGCCTCCCATGCGCGCGCCCACAATGCGTTCAATCCCGCCCACGCCATAAACCAGCGTGGCGGCCACGGCGGATGCGGCCACAAGAGCCGCCCATATCTGGATGGTTTGCCCGTAATAGGAGCCTGCCAGCATGCGCGAGCCGATCCCCGCCTGCGCGCCGGTAGGCAATTCGCCCACGATCGCACCGGTGAGCGCAATGGCGATCGCCACCTTCAGCGAGGCAAACAGGAATGGCATGGCTGCCGGAAAGCGCAGCTTCCACAACACCTGCGCGGTGCTCGCATTGTAGGTGCGCATGAGATCAAGCTGCATGGGATCTGGCGAGGTAAGCCCCTTCACCATGCCGATGGTCACGGGGAAAAAACACAGATACATCGAGATGATGGATTTGGGCAGAAGCCCGGTGATGCCAATAGCGCCCAGCACCACGATGATCATGGGCGCAATCGCCAGGATCGGAACGGTTTGCGAGGCAATGATCCACGGCATCAGGCTCTTGCTCAAGAGTTTCACATGCACGATTGCAACCGCAAGCGCCACACCCAGAAGCGTGCCCAGCACAAAGCCCACAAGCGTCGAGGAGAGCGTTACCCAGACATGATAGACCAGTGACTTCACGGTCCACGGCGCCACCGTGAACACCGATTTCCACACCTCCGCCACCACCTGATGCGGCGCTGGAATAACCGGTCGGTCAAGGCCCCAGGAAACCGCAAGTGTATTTACCAGTCCGCCACCCAGGGCATCGATTTTCGGCTGGGCCACAACCGCGTTCATCGGAATGGCAGCGACATACCACGCCACCAGAATGACCAGGCACACGATGCTCACCGGCAAGACGTTTCTGGAGGTGCTGAGCGTTCTAGTCCTCATAGCTACGCCCGGCCTTCAGCCCCTCGCGCACGCGGTGGGCAATTTTCAGGAACTCCGGCGTCTCGCGGATGTCCAGCGTGCGGTTGCGCGGCAAGTGGGTTTCGATGACATCAATGATGCGTCCCGGGCGGGGGCTCATCACCACGATCTTTGAGGAAAGAAACACCGCCTCGGGAATGGAATGGGTGACAAACACGACCGTCTTTTGCGTGGCAGCCCATAGCTCCAGCAATTGCTGGTTCAGCTTGTCGCGCACGATTTCATCCAGCGCTCCAAATGGTTCATCCATCAACAGCAATTTGGGTTCCACTGCAAGGGCGCGGGCAATGGAAACCCGCTGCTGCATGCCGCCTGAAAGTTGCCACGGAAATTTCTTTTCAAATCCACCCAGATTGACCAGCTCAAGATTGCGCCTGACCCGTTCGGCCGCACCGGCAATGCCCATGATTTCCAGGGGCAGGCCGACGTTTTTTTCCACCGTGCGCCAGGGATAAAGTGCCGGCGCCTGAAACACATAGCCATAGGCCCGCGAAAGCCTTGCAGCAGTAGGTGTCATGCCATTCACGCTGATCGTGCCCGACGTTGCCTGCTCAAGATCGGCAATGACCCTGAGCAAGGTGGTCTTGCCACAGCCGGAAGGCCCGATGAACGACACAAAGTCTCCCTCAACCACGCGCAAATCCACGCCGGAAAGCGCATAGACAGGTCCATCTGCTGTTGTGAAGGTGAGGCCCAGGTCCTGTGTTTCGATCACGGCACTGGCCGTCATGTCGCTTCCCCGCCATTTAAACTGATGCGGCAAAGGCTATCGGTTGTTGACCATTTGATCAAGAATTTTAAGCAGCCTGTCCATTGCCTATGAAATTTTTGTGCACTACCATAAGTTGATCGAACCGACATTCCAAAACAATGTTTGCAGTATTGAGGCATGAGTTGATATCTTGGCTTTGCTGATTGAGCGGGAATTTGCGCTGGAAACGCTCCAGAAAGCTGCAACACGTGCAGTAAACAGTCACGGCAGCATCATCCTCATCGACGGCGAGGCAGGCATTGGAAAAACCAGCTTGCTGACGGAATTTACGAGGCTCGGTCCTGCCAATTTCCCTATCCACTGGGGTGGCTGCGAAGCTTTGTTCACGCCGCGTCCACTTGGCCCCCTGCAGGACATGGCCATGATGATTTCCTCGGAGGTAGCAAACCTACTGGATGTCACCGCCACCCAGGACCGCATATTTCCGGCGCTGCTGCAGGCCTTGCAGAAAGCCGCGCAAGCTCGCGCACTGATTTTTGAGGACGTTCATTGGGCCGACACCGCCACGCTGGACCTGATCAAATACTTGGGGCGCCGCCTGGCACTTCTGCCAGTGGTGCTGGTGCTCAGTCTGCGAAATGATGAAATCGGCACGGACCATCCCCTCACTCAGGTATTGGGTGACCTGCCCTCATCCATTACCACCCGCATCACCTTGCAACCGCTCACCCTCCAAGGCGTTGCACGGCTTGCGGAAAAAGCCGGGCGCGCTAGCCGTGATTTGTACCGCATCACCGAAGGCAATCCGTTTTTTGTCACCGAGCTTCTGGCCTATGGCCATGCCGCAAACCAGGGGATTCCCGCATCCATCAGGGATGCTGTGTGGTCGCGCCTGTCACGCCTGTCCGAAACTGAGCGCGAACTCATGGAAATCATGAGTGTCGTTCCCGGAAGCGTCGAACCGCAGTTGCTGCATACGCTGATGGGCCCGCAGGTGAAGGCCTCTATTGACCGATGCATCAACCGCGGCGTGATCCTGACCGATCAGCTCGGCGGTTTGAAATTCCGGCATGAGCTGGCACGTCAGGCAACCCTTGAGCGGCTGCCGCATGCCACGCAGAAATCACTCCACGCCAGAATTGAAACCGCTATTTCTGATGCCGCCATGTCAGGCAACACAGCATCGCAATCCATGCCGCTATCGCGCCGTGTGCACCATGCCGCAGGCGCTGAGGACGGCCCAAGCGTTTTGTTGCTGGCACCGCGGGCCGCACGTGAGGCAGCACGGCTGGGAGCCCATTTGCAGGCCGCCGCCCATCTCAGCACCGCGTTGAAATATGTGAGCCAGGCGCCCAGGGAACTTGCGGCACAGCTTCACGAAGATTGGGCTTATGAGGCGGGCCTCTCGCAAGGCATTGATGACGCCATCATTGTGGCCCGCCACACGGCCATCACCATCTGGCGGGAATTGGGGCGCATTGACAAGGTGGGGCTCAATCTGCGCTGGTTGTCACGGCTGCACTGGTACCGCGGTGAATCGAAATTGGCCAATGAATATGTGGATCGCGCCGTGCATGAATTGGAAGCGCTGCCGGAAGGTCCCGAACTTGCCATGTGCTACAGTGCGCGCTCGCAAATGCATATGTTGCATGACCGCACCGATGAAGCCATTGCCTGGGGCACACGCGCCATTGTCCTGGCCCAGCAATTGAACGAGGTTGAAACCCGCATTCATGCGCTCAACAATGTGGGCAGCGCGCTCATGTTCTCTGGTCGCGAGGGCGGTCCGCAACTCATGGAGGAAAGCCTGGAGCTTGCCCACCAATACGGTTTTCATGAACACGCGGCGCGCGCTTATACCAATTACGCCGAATATGGCGTGGTCTCCAAGAATTTTGCCTTGGCCGAACGCGTTCTGGCCGAGGGCATTGCCTTCGACACGCGTCACGACCTTGATGCGTGGACGCATTATCTCGTAGGCCGTCAGGCACAATTGCGCATGGAGCAGGGCAAGCTGCGCGAAGCGGAAACCATTGCACAAGGCGTGATGCAGCTCGATAGGCTCACGCTCGTGATGAAACTTCCAGCCCTCACGGTGCTGGGAAAAACCCGGGTGCGTCTGGGCGCGAGCGATGGCCCCGCATTGTTGCAACAGGCGCTCCATGATGCGCTGGCTACCAACGAGCCGCAATATATCATGCCCGTGCGGCTGGGCTTGATTGAAGCAGCCTGGCTTGATGATGATCAGCCTGCTGCCCATGACCAGTTGAAAGCCGTGGCGCAGATGCGGCTTGCCAGTTTTGATTCCTGGGAAAGTGGTGAACTGGCGGTGTGGTGGCAACGCTGCAACATGCCAGGCACCCTCCCGGTTGCGATGACAACAATGGCCAAACCCCGCGCCGCCGAAATGCGCCGAGAATTCAGCGAAGCAGCCGACGAGTGGCTCAGTCTTGGCCTCCCCTATGAAGCAGCCCTCACGCTCGCCCAGGCCAGGGGCGCCACTATGGTTACCCTGCTGTCGCGCGCCATCATCATTTTTGAATCCATGGAAGCCCGCCCCGCTGCAAACCATGTGCGGGAGCTGGCCAGAAAAGCTGGGCTCATAAAGGAAATGCCCAAAAAGCGGCGTGGCCCCTATGCTGCAACCCGCAAGCATCCCCTGGGCCTCACCTCGCGCGAGGTGCAGATCTTGAAGCTCATTGTGGAAGGCCTGGGCAACCAGGATATCGCCGGACGCATTGTGCGTTCGCAGCGCACGGTTGAGCATCACGTGTCGTCCCTGCTGGCCAAGCTCAACGCCAACAGCCGCATTGACGTCATGCTGCGGCTGCGCAGTGAGCCTTGGCTCCTGTCCAACATTGAAACGGCTTCAGACAGCATAAATTAGGTACGTAGTTAGCGAAAAATAGGTAGGCGCACCGCAGTGCCGCGGCAGCCTTTGAATTACGCTCGGGTTCCACTTCAAGTGGAGCGGAGGCCTGTAATGTCGCGTAACCAAGCAAATGCACTTCTCTTGTTTGCAGCCCTCTTGTGGGGTGGCGGGAATGTAGCCCAAAGCGCCGTGGCCGAAAACATCGGACCGTTTTTGGCTGTGGGGTTGAGATGCCTCATTGCTGCACTGGTTCTGCTGCCATTTGTCCTCAGTCAACCCGTTTCGAAGCTGGCCCATGATCCAACGCACAGAAGACTGGGATCGGGTGCGATTCTTGCTTTTGTCGCCGCGGTGACGTGCCAGCAATTTGGTTTCACCCACACATCCGTCACCAACGTGGGCTTTATCATCAGCACCACCACAGTCATCACGCCGGTCTTGGCCTGGTTTATAATGTCGCAACGGCCAGCCATGGCGGTTTGGCCGGCAGCCGTGATATCACTTGTCGCCACGGTCCTGATGACAGGCGGAGCACCTCTTGGTTACAATATGGGTGACGTGTTTTGCCTGGCTTCTGCCATTTTTTATTCCATCTGGATGGTGCTGCTGGGTGCCTATGTCATCAAGTGTGGCAATGTCATGCGTTTCACCATTGTGCAATTCCTGGTAACCAGCGTGATCTGCCTGGCATTGAGTTCGGGCTTTGAAACCATAAGACCCGCAGCCGTCTTCGCCGTAGCACCGGAGCTTTTCGCCCTGGGCGCGTTTTCAACTGGTCTTGCCTATTTGCTACAATCAATAGCCCAGCAACGCACGTCAGCCAGCGAGGCCGCCATCATTACCAGTGGCGAAGCCTTGTTTGGCGCTACCGGCGCTTTCCTGCTGCTGGGAGAAACGCTGACCTTCCAGGCAGCCGTGGGAGCGGTGTTGATGTGTTTTGCCATTCTCTTGGTGCAGGTGCCTGATGATTTCTTGAACCAGGTGGACCGACCCAGGCAACGCCCACGGGCACCCGGCAAACCACGACACGTCACTTTGGCAAAACAGATCAGCGAGCGTGCTAGCTCGCCTGAGCCAGTTCGATGTCGTTACGGGGAGCTGCAGGCCGGAATTGTTCATCCAGTGCTTGCAAGGCAAGACGCAAGTGGCTCAGTCCGTCTTCCATGGACTCATTGAGATAAGACAATTCATCTGCAGGGGCAGCAACGGGTACAGCTTTGATGGGTTCCGGCTGTTCGGGCACAGGCCCATTCACCAGAGAATCTTCTCCGTGTTCTGCGTTAAACGTAAGGTTTTCGGATTTTTCCCATGGCAGTGTCAGGGTGGCACGCCCGAAGAGATGGCCCTGCATGAGGTCCACGCCGCATCCCTTGAGAATATCCATGTCGGCTTCGTTTTCCACCCATTCGGCAATGACTTCGAGCTCGAATTTGTGGCCGAGGTCCACGAGTGTTTTCACCAGATACTGGTTGGCGGAATTGTTGCTGAGATTCTGGCAGAAGGAACCATCGAGCTTGATCATGTTGACCGGCAGATCCCGCAGGTTGCGGAACGAGGTGAAGCCAGCGCCAAAATCGTCAATGGCGACACTGCATCCCAAATTGCGCAGGCTCTCCACAAATCCAAAAGTTTCCTTGATATTGCCCAGCGCCACAGTTTCCGTGATCTCGACAACCAGCCGATTGGCGACCGATGAATTGGCCGCAATGATATCTGTCAACTGGTTGAACCAGCGCGGGTCCGTGGCGGTTGCACCCGAGACATTCATGGTGAGTGTGGCCTGGGGATAGCTGTGCAATGTGGCAATGGTCATTTGTGCCACCGCCCTGTCAATGAGGCGAACCAGCCCGAGCTTTTCGGCCACGGGAATAAGGTGAGCAGCTTCGATCAATTCGCCGCCCGTATCCGACATGCGCAGCAGCGTCTCGTGCATGACGATCTCTTTGCTGCCAACCGACACGATGGGCTGGAACCCCAAGATGAACTTGTCTTCCTTGAGGCATTTCACGATTTCCGTGGCACAGCGCGCGTTGAGCCCGCGTTCCGCAGTACGCTGCGCCGATGGCCGGTAGATCACCGAACCGTCCGACGGAAGCCGCCGCGATTCCGTCAATGCCTCTTCAGCGCGCGCCATAGCGATATTGGCGTCACTGCCGTTTTTTGGAATGACAACAGCGCCAATCGACAGCATGGCCCACACCGGACCATGTTCGGTTTCGATGACGCTCTCGCGGGCCACGCCCACAAAGCGGTCAACGGCGATTTGCAGCTCTTCATCGCTGCAGCCATTGAGGATGACGCCAAACTTGCTGCCGGAATAACGCGCAATGGCATCTCCCGTGCGCACGACCTGACGCAGCCTGCGGCCCATGGCCACAATCACCTCGTCTGCCACTTCAAATCCATAGGCCTCGTTGACCACGGCAAGATTATTGACCGCTGCAATGAGAAAGGCGCATTGGCGCTGTTCGCGGGTGGCGGTTGTAATGGTTTCACTGAGCACTTCCGCTAGGCGGCCGCGGTTCATCATGCCGGTGAGCGGATCGCAATTGCCCAGGAAACTCAAATGCTGGTCGCGGCTGTGCCTATCGTCAATCCTGCGGATCGTGCCAAACACTTCGGCTGGGCTGCCGTTCACGCCGGCAAACCACTTGCCATTGTCCTCAAGCCAGATGGCACGGCGGCCGTTGCGGCCATCGGGGCGGAACAGATATTCGATCTGGAAGGGCACGCCGTCGCCTTCATCGGTGGCATGGCTGCGCATGACGGTGTCATAGCGGCTGGTGATATTGTCGCTGTCCAGAAGGCTGGCATAGGCACGGCCTGTTCCGGCCACGCGGGAATCACATTCCAGCACCGCTTTGATATTGGGACTCCAGCGAATGTCGTCGGTTTCCAATACCCAGTGATAGGTGGCCTCGCCCACCGCCTCGATCGAGCGCCTGATACGGTTAAGGTCATCAGTGTCGACTACGCCAGGCTCTGAAGGCAGAGGTGCGTCAACGCTACGGGGTTCAGTGCCTGCATTGAGTTCCGTCAGGAATGCAAACACGCTGTCAATATGGCCGTCGGTGCTCAAGTCGCCTCCAAGAGCTGATGTTAATTGCGGCGACACTAGGGCAATAATAGTAAACAACGCGGCAATTTCTGTGCTTAATTTGCCGGTAACAAATTAATGCCCAAGGGCAAAACCATCCTGTCATGGCGACCTCGCCCGGAGAGAATCCCATCGCGGGCCGTGGCGGCCATCCCGTTCATGCCGCAGGCCACGGAGCTCAAAGCTCCGCATCGATCTCTCATCCTCCGGCAGTTTTCAACGGTGGAATGTCGCAGGCAGCATGGCATCATCCTGAGGGATATTGCAAGAAAGCCCACGGCTTGGTCTTGACCCAACAAGTCATAGACTTTTATTACGGGTTGTGTAGTTTCCCGTCGTGAACAAATATTTCTTATGAAGAAGGAAACCCGCCCATGACCATGGTAAAGAGTGACATTGAGATCGCTCGCGCAGCTAAAATGAAACCTATCATGGAGATCGGGCGGGGCTTGGGCATTCCGGAGCAAGACCTTATTCCCTATGGCCACACCAAGGCCAAGGTGGGCCTCGATTACCTGGCATCGCTCGCCAAGAAGCCCAATGGCAAGCTTATCCTGGTGACCGCCATCAATCCAACGCCAGCAGGCGAAGGCAAAACCACCACGACCGTGGGACTGGGCGATGGCCTGAACCGCATCGGAAAAAAGGCCATTGTGGCATTACGTGAACCGTCGCTTGGTCCCTGCTTCGGCATGAAGGGTGGTGCTGCTGGCGGCGGCTATGCCCAGATCGTTCCCATGGAAGATATCAACCTGCATTTCACCGGCGATTTCCATGCCATCACCTCAGCCCATAACCTTCTCTCGGCCATGATCGATAATCACATTTATTGGGGCAATGAGATGGGGATTGACACCCGCCGTGTGGCCTGGCGCCGCGTGATGGACATGAATGACCGCGCGCTTCGCGAAATCGTCTGCTCACTCGGCGGCGTGGCCAATGGCTATCCCAGAGAGGCAGGCTTCGACATCACGGTGGCCTCGGAAATCATGGCCATCCTCTGCCTGTCGACCTCGATTGCCGATCTCGAGCGCCGCATCGGCCAGATCGTGATCGCCTATAAGAAGGACAAAACTCCGGTGCTGGCCAAGGATATCAAGGCCCCCGGCGCCATGACCGTGCTCCTCAAGGACGCCCTGATGCCCAACCTGGTGCAAACCTTGGAAAACAATCCGGCTTTCGTCCATGGCGGGCCCTTTGCCAATATCGCTCATGGCTGCAACTCGGTCATGGCAACCCAAGCTGGCCTCAAGCTCGCTGACTATGTGGTCACCGAAGCAGGCTTCGGCGCTGACCTGGGCGCTGAAAAATTCTTCGACATCAAATGCCGCAAGGCAGGCCTGACCCCTGCTGCCACCGTCATTGTCGCAACCATAAGAGCCCTCAAGATGCACGGCGGCATTGGCAAGGATGACCTCAAAAAAGAAAACGTCGAAGCCTTGAAGAAGGGTCTGGTCAACCTGGGCCGCCATATCGAAAACATGAAAAAATTCGGTGTGCCCATTGCCGTGGCCATCAACCACTTCGTGACCGATACCGAAGCCGAAGTTGAAGCCATCCGGGCCTTCTGCAAGGAACATGGCGTGGAAGCCTTCAAATGCACCCATTGGGCTGATGGCGGCAAGGGAACCGAAGCGCTGGCAGTCCACGTGGCCAAGCTGGCTGATGCGGGGCAGTCGCAGTTCAAGCCCATCTATGGTGACGACATGCACCTGTGGGACAAGATCAAGACCATTGCCCGCGAAATCTACCGGGCTGAAGATATTGTGGCCGACAAGAGTGTGCGTGACCAGCTCAAGGGCTATGAAGCGCAAGGATATGGCAAGTTCCCGATCTGCATGGCCAAGACGCAGTATTCCTTCTCAACCGACCCCAACCTCAAGGGTGCCCCCATCAACCACGTGGTGCCCATCCGCGAAGTGCGCCTCTCGGCGGGTGCGGAATTCATCGTGGTGGTCTGCGGTGACATCATGACCATGCCGGGCCTGCCACGCATCCCCTCAGCAGAAGTCATAGGCCTCGACGAACAGGGCCGGATTGCCGGATTGTTCTAGAGCGCTTCCCGATGAGATGGAATCATCTCGTCTTCAAGGAATCGCTCTAGAACAATATGTTGGCGCATGTCCCGACCGCCAAACCGCTTCACACTTTGGCGGGACATGCGCTAAGAGGACTTTTCATCAAGCCCGCAAGGCGCGCGCGCGCGGCGGTGTGGCGACCGGTCGCAAGGGACTGGCAGGAAGTTTTGGCCTTTCCTCAGGTCTGGCGAAAGTCCAATGCCTCATCTGAAGGCATGTCACCGAAAAACCTTCCAAATCTGCCATGAATGTAGGCAATTCCGCCCACAAATGCGGCAATGCAGCATTTAGATTTGTCATTTATGAACGAATTGTAAACAATTGATTTATTTCACAGAAACCTAGATATGCAAAATTTGCAATGCTCATTTTGTTGCATCGCACTATATTGGGCTTGTTAAAGCAACCCACGTCTCGTCAATCCAAAGGGGAATGACATGTTTGATTTTGTAAAGACCCGTTACTCACGTTGGCAGCGTTACAGCCGCACCGTCTCCGAGCTCGAAGGCCTTACAAGCCGTGAACTCGCTGACCTCGGCATTTCGCGCGCCGACATCCACCGGCTGGCCCGCGAAGCCACGCGCTAGAACTGGGGAGGCAGCTATGCCACTCAAGGATTTATGGCGTCGCCGGACACGTTTGCAGTCCTACCGGAAAACCCGGCAGGAGCTTGAGACGCTGTCTGATGCTGACCTCGCTGATATGGGCGTCAAGCGCTATCAGCTGGGCCACGCGGCGCGTGTCAAAGCGCTGGGCTGACCACGCATAGCCCGGATTTGTAAAGCCCGTTGCCGCTGGAAAGTGGCAGCGGGCTTTTCTTTGTGATATATATTTTCGATTGCGGCAATCCGCGCCTGAAAGCCGGTTGCCAGTCTCAACAGCCTGTGTTACCCAGTCGCCGCGGCGGGGGTTTGCTTCGTTCCGCGCCTTTGACTTGCGCCAAGGGATGTTCAAAAAAATCAAGTGTTGGGGCGGGTTTTTCACGCCACAACGCTGTTCTGTTTCGAAAGAGAAATCGTGGCAGCCACAGATCAGGCCATTTCCGGAGTTCCGGGCCGTTATGCAGCAGCGCTATTCGAGCTGGCGGCAGAAACCAATGCTGTCGACGGGATAGCAAGCGACCTCACCACCTTTCAAACCATGCTGCATGGCTCCCCCGAATTGCAGCGCATGCTGCGTTCGCCGGTGTTTTCCGCCGAAGATCAGATGTCCTCCCTTGAAGCGCTCTGCGCCAAGGCAGGCATTTCGGGCACGGCACTGAATTTCATCAAGCTGCTGGCCAAGAATCGCAGGCTGCCCGCATTGAACGACGCCATCACCGCCTTCATGGCCAAGGTGGCCGAATCCAGGGGCGAAATTGCCGCCGAAGTCATCTCGGCCGAAAAGCTTTCGCCCGCTCACGTCAAAGATATCAAGGCCGCGCTCAAATCCTCATTGGGGCGCGATGTATTGCTGGACGCCAAGGTGGACAAATCCATCCTGGGCGGCCTCATCGTCAAGGTTGGTTCCAAGATGATGGATAATTCACTCAAGACAAAACTCCAAAATCTCAAAGTTGCCATGAAGGGGACCGGCTGATGGATATTCGCGCCGCTGAAATTTCGACAATTCTCAAAAAGCAGATCAAGGATTTCGGCAATGACGCTGAAGTTTCCGAAATCGGCCAGGTCCTCTCGGTAGGCGACGGTATTGCCCGCGTCTACGGCCTCGACAATGTCCAGGCCGGTGAAATGGTTGAATTCCCCGGCGGCATTCGCGGCATGGCGCTGAACCTTGAAACCGACAATGTAGGCGTGGTTATTTTCGGTAACGACCGCGACATCAAGGAAGGCGATACGGTCAAGCGCACCGGCGCCATCGTGGAAGTGCCGATTGGCAAGGAACTATTGGGTCGCGTGGTGGATGCTCTTGGCAACCCGATCGACGGCAAGGGTCCGATCAAGACCAAGCTGCGCTCGCGCGTCGACGTAAAAGCACCCGGCATCATTCCACGGAAATCCGTGCATGAGCCCATGTCGACAGGACTCAAGGCGGTGGACGCTCTGATACCCGTGGGCCGTGGCCAGCGCGAACTCATCATCGGTGACCGCCAAACCGGCAAGACCGCTATTATCCTGGACGCGATCCTCAACCAGCGCGCCATTCACCAGTCAGGTCCCGAAAAGGAAAAACTCTATTGCGTCTACGTGGCCTGCGGCCAGAAGCGCTCCACCGTGGCCCAGTTCGTGAAGATTCTCGAAGATGCAGGTGCCATGGAATATTCCATCGTGGTGGCCGCAACCGCTTCGGAATCAGCTCCCATGCAATATCTCGCACCCTTCACCGGCTGCACCATGGGCGAATATTTCCGCGATAACGGCATGCATGCCCTCATTGCCTATGACGATTTGTCCAAGCAGGCCGTGGCTTACCGGCAGATGTCGCTGCTGCTGCGCCGTCCGCCGGGCCGCGAAGCCTATCCGGGCGACGTGTTTTATCTCCACTCCCGCCTGCTCGAGCGTTCCGCCAAATTGTCGGACGCCAATGGCGGCGGCTCCCTGACCGCCCTTCCCGTCATCGAAACCCAGGCCAACGACGTGTCAGCCTATATTCCAACCAACGTGATCTCGATCACCGATGGCCAGATCTTCCTCGAAACCGATCTCTTCTACCAGGGCATCCGTCCTGCCGTGAACGTCGGTCTCTCGGTATCGCGCGTGGGCTCTGCCGCACAGATCAAGGCTATGAAACAGGTGGCCGGCAAGATCAAGGGCGAGCTTGCCCAGTATCGTGAAATGGCAGCCTTCGCCCAGTTCGGTTCTGATCTCGATGCCTCCACCCAGAAGCTTCTGAACCGTGGCGCCCGCCTCACGGAATTGCTGAAGCAGCCCCAGTTCTCGCCCCTCAAGACCGAGGAACAGGTTGTGGCGATTTACGCGGGCGTAAACGGCTATCTCGACTCAATCCCAGTGGACCGCGTGCGCGATTTCGAAGATGGCCTGCTGCGCCTGTTCCGTGACAAGCACATGGACATCTTCGATTCGATCCGCACCGAAAAGCAGATCACCGATGCCATGGCACCGCAGCTCAAGGCAGCGGTCGATGCCTACGCCAAGGCTTTTGCATAGGGACCCTCGATGGCCAGTCTTAAAGACCTCAGGAACCGCATCGCCTCGGTGAAGGCGACCCGCAAGATCACCAAGGCCATGCAGATGGTGGCCGCGGCGAAATTGCGGAGAGCCCAGGAAGCAGCGGTTGCCGCACGCCCCTATTCCGAACGCCTCGCCGTTGTGCTGGCCAATCTGGCAAGCTCGGTGGCCAACCAGGATGGCGCACCGCTCCTATTGGGTGGCACCGGCAAGGACCAGGTTCATCTGCTCGTGGTGGCAACTGCCGAACGCGGCCTGTGTGGTGGCTTCAACAGTTCCATTGTGCGCCTGGCGCGTGAACATGCCGACCGTTTGATGGCCCAGGGCAAGACCGTGAAGATCATGACGGTGGGCAAGAAGGGCAATGACGCCTTGAAACGCGTCTATGGCCGCTACATTGCCAATGCCGTGGATTTCCGTGGCCTCAAGCAATTGGGTTACGGCAATGCCCAATCGGTTGCATTACGCATCATCGCCATGTTCAATGCCGGTGAATTTGATGTCTGCACGCTGTTTTTCTCCGAATTCAAATCGGTGGTCGTGCAAAAACCTACAGCTCTCCAACTCATTCCCGCCGCAGTAACGGGCGGCAAGGTGCCAGATCTGGATTTAGGCGGCGCCATCTATGATGCAGAACCCGACGAGGGCGAAATCCTGGCCGAGTTGCTGCCCCGCAATATCTCCATTCAGGTGTTCCGGGCGCTGCTCGAGAATGCCGCCTCCGAACAGGGCGCGCGCATGTCGGCCATGGACAACGCCACGCGTAACGCCGGCGAGATGATCAACAAGCTGACGATCAAGTACAACCGTCAGCGTCAAGCCAACATCACCCGCGAGCTGATCGAAATCATTTCGGGCGCCGAAGCGCTCTAGCAAGAACACTCGTCTTCAGAGGTTGATACCCATGACAGAAGAGACCGAAAATCTGGTGCTGGAGCACTTGAAGCGAATACGGTCTCACGTGGCGGGCATCGAGACTGAAATCGGAGACATGAAATCTAGAATGTCGTCTGTCGAAGCAAACATAGGACAGTTGACCGTTTCGATGGGGCATTTTCACGTGATGTTTGGTTCTTTGCATAAGCGCATGGACCGGGTGGACGAGAGGATTGCGCACATTGAGCGGGAGCTTGAACAGCCTTTGAGCTGATGCGTTAAAATTGGCGAGAGAGAGCAACCTCTGGCGCCCGATTGAATGAAGACACGTTGGAAGTTGACCATGCGGTCCCATCCAACACTTGGATAGAACGAGGAAGCGAAAGCAATGGCTAGCAAAATTGGTAAGGTACGTCAGGTTACGGGCGCCGTCGTCGACGTGCAGTTTGATGGCCATCTGCCAGAGATCCTGAACGCGCTCGAGACAATGAACGGCGGCAACCGCCTCGTTCTCGAAGTCGCGCAGCATCTTGGCGAAAGCACGGTTCGCACCATCGCCATGGACGCCACCGAGGGCCTCGTGCGCGGGCAGGATGTTACAGACTTGGGCGCACCGATTTCGGTTCCGGTGGGCGACGAGTGCCTCGGTCGCATTATGAGCGTCATCGGCGAACCGATCGACGAAGCTGGCCCCATTAAGACACCCGGCCGCCGCGCCATCCATCAACCCGCCCCGTCATTTGCTGAGCAGGCCTCGGAAGCGCAGATCCTCGTCACCGGCATTAAGGTCGTCGACCTGTTGGCCCCTTACGCCAAGGGCGGCAAGATCGGTCTCTTCGGCGGCGCCGGCGTGGGCAAGACCGTGACGATTCAAGAGTTGATCAACAACATCGCTCAACAGCACGGTGGTTACTCAGTATTCGCCGGTGTGGGCGAGCGGACTCGTGAAGGAAACGACCTTTATCACGAGTTCAAAGAAGCAGGCGTCTTGAACAAGACTGCACTCGTTTACGGTCAGATGAACGAGCCGCCAGGAGCCCGCGCCCGCGTCGCTCTCTCGGCTCTCTCGATCGCCGAGTA
>JANMAE010000017.1:0-20687 GCA_031359445.1 Hyphomicrobiales bacterium
ATCTGGCGGGTGATGGTCGAGCCGGACTCTTCCTTCCACGCCCACACGCGCTTCACGAACACCTCACGCCCCAAGGCGCGCCGCGACGTGCCCTCGGATTCGAGCTGGCGCTCCACCACCATCTGGGTCGCGATCCCCGCATGGTCGGTGCCCGGCTGCCACAGCACATCGCGGCCCCGCATGCGCTCAAAACGGCAAAGAATATCCTGTATGGTATTGTTGAGCGCGTGGCCCATATGCAACGAGCCCGTCACATTGGGCGGCGGAATGACAATGGTAAAAGGCTTGGCCTTCGGCTTCCGCCCTGGCTTGAAAAAGCCGCGCGATTCCCATTCCTCATAGAGGCGGGTTTCCATTTCCGATGGGATAAAGGTCTTCTCGAGCATGTCAGGGGTACTTCAGTTACCGGGTTTGAGCGCTATAAACACCACAAGCCGCAGGCTTGCAACCCAGCTCTAGGTCACCTGAAGATTTGCCGGCGCGGGCGTGGGCGGACCCGTGAAATTCACGCCCAACTGCTTTTCGGTGCGCCATACCACGGTGGCGGGCCGAAGCGTATTTTCACTGATCTGGAAGAACTGAAATCTTTCTGGAATGCCCATTTGATGCTGGACATTCAGCTTGGCGCCCGTCTCGGAAATATCGCGAATGGTGCAATCCACCACAGTTTGCATATCCATCGATACGATTTTCGCGCCTTTCAGCACGCGTCGCCGGGTGGCGACCCTTTTATTCACTTCAACCATGTGCCGATTCCCCCTATTTGCCAAACGCGGCTACCGCCCACGGCGCGCCACGCGTTCAATTTCCTCGCGCACGAGTTTTTCCACCATTCCGGGAAGATTGTCATCGAGCCATGTCTTGAGCATGCCCCGCAGCAAATTCTGCGTCATGTCCTCAACAGACTGTTCGCCCGGAGCGGGGCCTGCGAGTGATTGCGCGAGTTCGCTAAACGAATCATGCGCTGCCATCGCTGATATATCGGACATGAGCGATGGTGGCTCATAGGCATTTTCCAAGGCTTGATATTGCACAACAGGCAACTGCTGCCTTTCCTCCTCGACCCACTGTTGAGAAGTGTCCTCAACAGCATATTCCGGCTCGGGGACATATTCCTCAAAAGTTCCAGCGGGCGCTTCTGTTTCCTGGAAGCTGGGGCGGAGTTCCGCCACGCGCGGATGAAGCTTGGGCGGCGCAATATCATGTTTCATATCGCCCGCCATGATGGCTTCAAAGCCACGGCGCGGCTGGCGCAGAAGCGGGCGGCTCTCGAAACTTCCGATTTGGGTGCTGGGGCCAGTTGATTTCCGGTTGCGGTCAATCTTGCTGCGAAGCTCGGAAATTTCACTGTCAGGGGTTTTGAGCTTGGCAAACTGGGTATCAAATTTCATCCGAAGTTCTCGCATGGTGCTGGACGCGTTTTTGGCAGGCGCAGGAAGCGGAGGGGAATCTGGTTCAGCCAAGCCCATATCAACATTTATGGCATTGCGAATTAAAGCCAACAGGCTTTCAACGTCTGGCTCAGCAGTCACCACGCAAATTTCCTACCCGTATGAAATGATGAGTCTAAGATGTTCGTTTCAACATGTCATCAGGGAATAAAAGCTATTCCACGGTCTCGACCGCGGTTCCAATCCACTTATTGCGCACGCGGAGATAGTTTTCTTCCACATCATAATACTCAACGTGGAGACCAAGCTTGCGCGCGGTAAGTTTGCCGACGGATGCAAGCACTTGATAGGAGGCCACAATGCGGTCTCTTTCGGCTAAAACCAGCGATATTCTGGCATTTACAACATCGGTCTGCGCGTTGAGCACATCAAGTGTAGTGCGCGAACCCACGAGATATTCCTGCCGTACCCCCTCAAGCGCCAACTGGCTGGCAGAGACCTGAGCCTTGTTGGAGGTGATGGCCGCTTGCGCCGCCTGCAGGAAATGCCAGGCATTGGAAACCGCTTCCCGCACGGCGCGAACGGCCTGGATAACCTCCAGGCTGCGTTGACTGGCAACCTGCTTGGATTGCCGCACGCGGGAATAGGTTCTCCCTGCTTCATAAATCGGAACAGTGAGAACCCCTTCGAGCCGCTGACTGTCTGCCCGGTCTATGCCCTTTTGTGGATTGCTGGTGACCGTGGCGCTGGCATTCAACGAAATTTCCGGAAGCAGTTCACCCCGGATGAGGGCAATCGTGAATGTGGCGGCATCCTGAACAAAGGCGGCGGCCAGAATATTTGGATTGATGTCCTGCGCTTCGGCTTGCGCCTTTTCCAGGGAACGCGGCAATTTACCCAGTGGTGGATAATGCAATGTGCCGGGGCTGTGACCCACGACTTTTATATAGTTTGCAACGCTGGCATCAAGGGTGGCCTGTGCGGAGGCAACCGCACCCTGGGCCTGCGCCACGCGGGCACGCGATTGGGCCACATCCGTGCGGGTGATTTCACCAACCTTGAAGCGCTCATTCGCAGCTTTCAATTCCTGCTGCAGGGCACTGACATTTCTTTTCCGCAGCGCCACGACTTGGCGATCCCGCAAGACATTCATATAGGCTTGCACACCCTGGAACAGGATATCTTCTTCAACAGCCAGCAAATTCTGCCGCCCGGCCTGAACATTTGATTCGGCCTGCCCCGTTTCACTTACCGTACGGAAACCGCGAAAAATGGGCTGCGACAGCGAAATTGTAACGCTCCCGGGTGTGGTGGTGGTGCTGCGGGTGACATTGTTATCGGTGCGCTGGACGCCGAAGGACGCCTGTGCGGTAACAGTGGGCCGCCAGCCCGAAAGCGCCTGCGGCACCAACTCATCGGTGCCGCGTTGCCGGGCCCGCTCTGCCCGCAATGTGGGATTGCTCGAATAAGCTGAAGCCAGCGCTTCCTGCAGCGATTCCGCTGATGCAACACCAGCCGTGGCCCAGAGAACGGTAAAGGCAACAGCCATTAAAAATATTGAATTGAAACGCATCCGAACTCTTGTCATTACCACCACATCAATTTTATTTCATGTTCAATGACGCATTTGGAGCGCAGTTGCGCGCCGGATCACACCCTGTTCACGCTCTCCCGGCATAGGAAGTTCCGCGACCCTAGATTGCCACGGTTTGCCCGCGATCAATCTCTAAAATTATATTCATAGTTTACACAAACCTAATGTCAAACCAACGATAGTTTGTCACTAAAAAACGAATGCTGGTGCTGGTACCCTAAAGCCTGGAAGCTCAGCTACCGACGCATCATAACCTCTCCGTAAAGAAACCCGCCCCTCCTCGCAAGTGGCCAGCATGATTTTGGATACATCACGCCCACCTACTGCTGCGATGATTCGGCCATCATGGTTTAACTGCGCGCACAAGCTCTCTGGAATTTCTGCAACCCGACCCTCGATAAGAATAACGTCATAGGGACCTGACGCGGGACTGCCCGCAGCCAGTTTTCCTTCTTCCACGCGAACATTGGGACAATCCACAAGATTGGCCCTGGCAAGCGCTGCAAGTTCCCGATCGAATTCCAGCGCCACGACATTCTGCGCCAAGGTGGAAATAATGGCGGCGCTGTAACCTGTACCTGTGCCAATGACCAATACAGAATCAGTGGGCTTGATGGCCGCAAGATGCACCATGCGGGCAAACGCCATGGGCTCAATGAGATAGCGCGGCCCATCAGCAGCCGCTTTCAGCAAGACATCCTCATCCAGATAGGCGATTTCCTTGCGTTCGGCGGGCAGGAAATTTTCACGTTTCACCAAAGCCATGGCATCAATGATCCGGTGATCGGTGATGCCGTTGGGCCGCACCTGGGACTCCACCATATTCAATCGTGCCGCGGCAAAATTCATTTCCAGTCCACCTGCAATCGCTGTGCCTTAAACGTTAACGGTGTGATAACCAAAGCCAAAAAGCAAGTCCATCGTTGTAATAAGTAGTGGTTGTGTCATTAACACCCTTCCCTTATACACCGCCCCGAAGGCCTCGTGGCGGAGTGGTTACGCAGAGGATTGCAAATCCTTGCATCCCAGTTCGATTCTGGGCGAGGCCTCCAATTATCACAAATGCCTTGCGCGAGGCACGCCAAACCCGAATTTTTCGGCGTGTTGCGGCCAGCGGCGATGCAGCCAGCAGCCAAATTTCACCGTAAAGCGCCGCCGCCACCTGCGGATCATGGGTATATCCACGGACAGAACGGCAAGACCCAAAGGAATCATCCAGAATCCGAGAATGGGCAGGAACCCCAACAGGCCCAGAATGCACAAGATCACGCCCAGCACAATGCGCAGGAGCGGGTGGCCAGGAATGTAGATATTATAACCTGCAAACTTCATCTTGTGCATAAGCGACCTTTCCAAAGACCCTTAATATAATGTTGCGGCCAGCCAATAACAAAAGACTTTTCGTGGGCGATTGCCTCTGCTATAGCGGCGCCAACATTCCTCGATAGCTCAGTTGGTAGAGCATTCGACTGTTAATCGAATGGTCGCTGGTTCGAGTCCAGCTCGAGGAGCCAATTTCAAAACTTCCCCAATCGCCCTGAAAAGCGGTTGGGGAAGTTTCCGCATTTGACGTGAGCACTCATCTGGAGCATTGCTGAGCCCAAATCTGGAGCCGCCTTATGGATATCAAGCACGACGTGACAGCCGCCATCGGCAACACCCCGCTCATCAAATTGCGCAAGGCCTCGGAGCTTACGGGTTGCACGATTCTGGGCAAGGCAGAATTCATGAACCCCGGCCAAAGCGTGAAGGACCGCGCTGCCCTTTTCATTATACGCGATGCCATTGCGCGCGGCGAACTGAAACCGGGCGGAACCATCGTCGAAGGCACGGCCGGCAATACAGGCATTGGATTGGCCATGGTGGGGCGCGCCATGGGCTTCAAGGTGATCATCGTCATTCCCGATACCCAGAGCCAGGAAAAGAAAGACGCCATCCGCCAGTTGGGCGCAGAACTCGTGGAGGTACCGGCTGTGCCTTACAAGAACCCCAACAATTACGTGAAATATTCCGGTCGCCTGGCCAGGAAGCTGGGAGCCTTGTGGGCCAACCAGTTCGACAATGTTGCCAACCGGCAAGCCCATATCGATACCACCGCCCCTGAAATCTGGGCGCAGACCGATGGAAAAGTTGATGGCTTTGTGTGTGCTGTGGGTTCAGGCGGCACCTTAGCGGGTGTCAGCATGGGGCTGAAATCAAAGAATAAAAATGTGAAGCTGGCGATTGCCGATCCCATGGGTGCAGCCCTTTACAGCTATTACAAAACGGGCGAATTGAAGTCCGAAGGTTCCTCCATTACCGAAGGCATTGGACAGGGCCGCATCACGGCAAACCTTGAAGGCGCCATTGTCGATGAGGCCTTCCAGATTGCAGACAGCGAAGCCATTCCTGCAGCCTTCGATCTGCTGGAACATGAGGGCCTGTGCATGGGAGGTTCCACCGGCGTGAACGTGGCAGGCGCTATCCGCCTGGCCCGAAAAATGGGCCCTGGAAAAATCATCGTCACCATTCTCTGTGACTACGGCAGCCGCTACGCCTCGAAACTCTTCAACCCTGATTTCCTGCGTTCCAAGAATTTGCCCGTGCCGCATTGGCTCACCGACGCAGCAAAAGTTCCTGACGTATTTGAAGCCGTCGAATAATGACGAAACTGCTGTTTCGCGACGACGCCTATCTCCGGTCCGTGGAAGCGACAGTGCTTGCCGTCAACGAAACGGGCGGCATTATTCTGGATCAAACCAATTTCTATGCAGCAGCAGGTGGCCAGCCTGGGGATATGGGAAACCTCAGTTTTGACGGGCATGAAGTACCCATAATCACTACCACCTATGACGCAACAAAAAATATCGTGCATGCGCTGGCAGCTGATGCGCCGCGCCCGTCAATCGGCAAAACCGTGTCACTCGATCTGGATTGGGCAATCCGCTATCGCAACATGCGCGCCCACACCATGATGCATCTGCTCTGCGCCTGCGTTCCCTTCCCCGTGACTGGCGGTGCCATTTCTGAAGATGGCGGCCGCATTGATTTCGACATTCCCGAAGGCCAGATACCCGACAAGGAAGACCTGACGGCGCGCATCAACCAATTGATAGCCGAAAATCATGCCGTCACATTTCGCTGGATCACCGACGAGGAGATGGAAGCCAATCTCCATCTCGTGCGTACGATGTCAGTAAAACCACCAATGGGTACGGGCCGCGTGCGCCTGGTGATGATTGGTGAAGAGGGCCGCATCGACCTGCAACCCTGCGGCGGCACCCATGTCAGCGCAACCGGCGAAATTGGTCCCATGCGGGTGTCAAAGATTGAGAACAAGGGCAAGATAAATCGCCGCATCCGCCTGGCCTTTGCCTGAAGGAGATCTCATATGACACATCAAACCGTTTCCACGCAATGGCTGAATGACCATTTGCACTCACCCGAAATTTCCGTGCTCGATTGCTCCTGGCACATGCCTGCCACGGGACGCTCCGCATACGGAGAATATCTGCAGGAACACATTCCGGGAACACAGTTTTTTGATATTGAATTGATTTCCGATGCCGAAAGCCCCTTGCCCCACATGCTGCCCTCAGCAGAAAAATTCATGAGCCATGTTGACAAGATGGGCGTGTCCAACGACAGGAAAGTCATCTGTTATGATAGCGCCGGGTTGTTCTCTGCTGCCCGCGTGTGGTGGATGTTCAAGGTGTTCGGCCATGACGACGTGGCGGTGCTTGACGGTGGCTTGCCCAAGTGGAAAAGCGAGAACCGTCCCTTGGCAAAAGGCCCGCCCGCAGTGCCATCCCTGCGAAATTTCACGGCGCGTTTCAAGGCCGCGATGGTGAGTGACAAGCAAGCAACAGGCCGGGCGGCACAGGTGGCTGATGCGCGTTCGCCGGGCAGGTTTCGCGGGGAAGAAGTGGAACCCCGCAAAGGCGTGCGCCCCGGGCATATTCCGGGCGCCAGGAATGTGCATTATGCAACGCTTCTCAATGCCGATGGAACATTGAAGCCTCCTGCAGACCTGGAAAAGATTTTCAAAGCCGCCGGTATCGACACAAATCAGCCCATCGTCACAAGCTGCGGCTCTGGTGTGACCGCCGCCATCCTCTCCCTCGCGCTCACGGAGCTTGGAACAAACAACCACAGTCTATACGACGGATCCTGGACCGAATGGGGATCTGCTGCGGATACGGCCGTGGAGACAGGCGTGTAGTTACCGCACCGGCGGGACATAGAGCAGCCCGCCCTTGTTCCATAACGCGTTGATGCCGCGTTCAATGCCGAGTTTCGATCCCTTGCCGAGGTTGCGCTCGAATATCTCACCATAGTTTCCCGTAGCCTTGATGGCGCGCGCCGCCCAGTCCGCATCCAGTCCCATATCGGCGCCAAATGTGCCTTCTACGCCCAGAAGCCTGCGGATGGCAGGATTGATGCTGGTGGATTTCTTGTCATCCACATCGTAAGCCTGAACTTCAAGTTCTTCCGCATTGACCAGCGCATAAAGCGTCCAGCGCACAATGTTGAACCACTGCTCATCGCCCTGCCGGACAGCAGGCCCCAGCGGTTCCTTCGAGATGACATCTGGCAGGATGATATTGTCATCCGGTTTTGCAAGCCTGAGGCGCACGGCATAGAGCTGGGACTGGTCAGCGGTATAGCTGTCGCACTTTCCTGCCTCATAGGCGGTGACCAATTCATCCAGATTGTCAAACGTCATGGGCAGAAACGACATTTGCTTCTCGCGGAAAAAATCTTCGACATTGGCCTGGGTGGTGGTGCCAGTGAGAAAACAAATCGCCGCCTGGCTCATGGTCAGCACTGAGTTTACGCCGAGCGCCTTGTTCACCAGAAAGCCCTGCCCGTCCATATAATTCACGCCCACAAACCGCAGCGGCATCTTGGTTTCCCGTTCCATCGTCCATGTGGTGTTGCGCGCCAGCACATCTACCTTGCCAGACTTCAACGCATCGAACCGCTCCTTGGCACTCAATGGAACATAAATAACCTTTGCGGCATCCCCCAGTGCCGCGGCCGCAACCGCCTTGCAGAAATCCACATCAAATCCAGCCCACAGCCCATCCTCGCCCTTGGCCACAAATCCTAGCAATCCAGAATTTACACCGCACAGCAACTGGCCCCGCGCCTTTGCATCGTCCAGCGTTGCAGCCTGTGAGGCCGCGCTCAAAAACACAGAAGTCATCAGCGAGAGGAACAGCAAATAAAACTTCATGTAACGGAAACCTCTCAATGCAATATCTGGCTCAGGAACAGCTTGGTGCGTTCGCTCTTGGGATGTTCGAAAAATTCCTTGGGGGAATTTTGTTCAATGATCTGCCCCTGGTCCATGAAAATGACGCGGTTGGCAACCTGGCGCGCAAAGCCCATTTCATGGGTGACAACCAGCATGGTCATGCCGCTTTCGGCCAGGTCTACCATCACTTCCAGAACTTCCTTGATCATTTCCGGATCAAGCGCCGAGGTGGGTTCATCAAACAGCATGATCTTGGGGTTCATGCACAGGGCGCGCGCAATGGCCACGCGTTGCTGCTGGCCGCCGGACAGCTGCCCCGGATATTTCAACGCCTGCTCGGGAATTTTCACGCGCTTGAGATACTGCATGGCAATCTCATCGGCGTCTTTCTTCGGCATCTTGCGCACCCAGATGGGTGCCAGCGTGAGGTTCTCAAGGATGGTGAGGTGCGGAAACAGGTTGAAATGCTGGAACACCATGCCCACTTCGCGCCGCACCTCGTCGATCTTCTTCACATCATTGGTAAGCTCGACGCCATTGACCGTGATGTGCCCCTTCTGGTGCTCTTCCAGACGGTTGATGCAGCGGATCAATGTTGATTTGCCGGAGCCCGAGGGTCCGCAGATTACAATGCGTTCGCCCTTGTGCACCGTCAAATTGATATCGCGCAGCACGTGAAAATCACCGTACCATTTGTTCATGTCGGAAATGGCAATGGCAATCTCGGGCGATATCTCGGATTTGCGTGCGGCTGCTGCCATGATTACCTCTTGTGACCCGTGTTGAGCCTGCGCTCGACGGATTGTGAATAGCGCGACATTGTAAAACAGAAAATCCAGAAAAGCGCTGCCGCACTGAAATACCCCGTAGGCCCGGTTTGCGGCGAAGACCATTTGGCATCGGCAGACCCCGCCGAAATGATATTCAGCAGATCATAGAGGCCCACCACGGCCACCAGCGTTGTATCCTTGAACAGGCTGATGAAGGAATTCACAATGCCTGGAATGACGATCTTGAGCGCCTGCGGCAGCACGACGAGATTCATCATGTTCCAGTAAGGCAGGCCAAGCGCCTGGGCTGCTTCCAACTGGCCGCGCGGAATGGCTTGCAGGCCGCCGCGCACAACCTCGGCCATATAGGCTGCGGAAAAGATGGCAATGGCGATGAGGGCGCGTGTCAGCTTGTCAAAATTGGTGCCCGGCGGCAGGAACAGCGGCAGCATGACGCTGGCCATGAACAAAACCGTAATCAACGGCACGCCGCGCCACACCTCTATGAAGCTGATCGAAAACCACTTGACGATGGGCATGGTCGAGCGCCGCCCCAGCGCCAGCAATATGCCCAGCGGCAGCGAAGCGACAATGCCGGTAATAGCCACAACCAGCGTGACCAGCAGGCCACCCCATTGCTGCGTTTCCACATATTGCAAGCCGAAATCAATTCTCAGCAGCAGCATGGCCGCAACGAGACCCAATGCAAGAATGCCCCAGCTTCGCAAAGCCGACCGCGACGCCGGATTTCCTGAACTCGCAACTTGCAGCAGCCCGTAAACTCCCGCCGCCACAAACAGCGCAAAGCTTAGCGCCCGCGCAATGGATACTGACCCCAGAAAACTTTCCACCGCGCCAAGGCTTGCAACAAAGCTTACCAGCCAAACGGCAATTCCCAACCCCAGCAGCACGAGCCCCGGTTTTGCAATGTGAACACCGTCCTCGATACCGTAAACCGCGAGCGGCAGAAACGCCGCCACCAGCGCCAGCAACGAGGCCAAGCGCGTGAATGCCGAAAAAGACAGTGCGAAATGTCCGCCCGTGAGCAGAATGAGGCAAATCAACGGAAACAATATAAGCAGGAACAGCGCATTCCATGTCTTGTAAGGTGCCGTTGGCATGAGCATGGGAACAAGCGCCATGGCCCCCAGCAGGAAACACACATTCACCCGCCAACGCTCGCCAATAGGATAGAAGCCATAAATCCACTGCGGAAATTTGGCCATGACATAGGGCCAGCAAGCCCCTGCCCCTTCAATGGCACAGGGATCACGGTTCTCACCCACAAACACCGCGCGAAACACTGCCCAGCCCAATATGAATGACAGAACCCAATATATGAAAAGCAGCGCCACACCGGTGAGAATGGCGTTGGGAAGATTGGGGAAGAGGTTCGCCATGACCCAGCCGCGCACGCCCACCATATTGGCAGGCGGTGCCAGCAAGGGAGCTTCTTCGCTACGGACATAGGCGAGGTCATCGGCCATGTCAGCGTTCCACCAGTTTGAAATGATTGTTGAACCAGTTCATGAAACTCGACGTGAGCAGGCTGAGCGTGAGATAAACCACCATCCAGATCAGCACCACTTCAATGGCCTTGCCTGTTTGGTTCAGCACCGTGCCGCCCATCGCGACAAGATCAGGATAGCCGATGGCCACCGCCAGGGACGAGTTCTTGGTGAGGTTGAGATATTGGTTTGCCAGAGGCGGGATGATGATGCGCATGGCCTGCGGTATCACGATCAATCGCGTAATCATGCCCTGCTGCAAACCCAAGGCACCACCTGCCTCCGTTTGCCCATGGCTCACAGCCTGCAATCCGGCGCGCACGATTTCAGCTATGAATGAGGCAGTGTAAACGCTGAGGCCCACCAGCAATGCAACAAACTCCGGCACGACAGTTGAACCGCCGGTAAACCTGAAAGTCCCCAACACGGGATAATCAAAAGTAATCGGCCAGCCCATGAGCAGCAGGCTGAGCCACGGCACGCCCACAATGAGGCCGATCCCCACCCAGATATAAGGAAACGCCTGGCCGGTTGCTGCCTGTCGCGTGAGGGACCAGCGGCGCAGGGCAATCGCCGCGATAACGCCCAGCGCCAATCCTGCCAGGCCAACCCATGCCCCGTCACCAAAGACCGGTGATGGGATATTCAATCCCTTTTTGGAAAGATACGCGATCCCGAAAAAATCCAGCGCCTGCTTGTGCTCCGGCACAGATGCCAGCACCACCTTGTACCAGATGAACAATTGCAGCAGCAGCGGAATGTTGCGGATGGTTTCCACATAGAACGTGGCGATTTTCGCAATCAGCCAATTCCGCGAAAGCCGTGCGATGCCAACGGTAAATCCAATAAGCGTAGCCAGAATAATGCCGATGATGGAAACCAGCAGTGTATTCAGAAAACCAATGGTGATGGCGGTGCCGTAGCTCGACTCGTTGGTATAGGGAATGAGTGACTGGATGATGTCAAAGCCTGCCGACTGGTTCCAGAAACCATATCCAAACGTCTTTCCGAGTTTGGAGAGATTGACCGCGGCATTGGTGAAAAGTTCATAGGCAAGCCACAGGATGGCAAGCAGCATGGCGATTTGAACTGCGGCGCCCCGCGTTTTCGCGTTATTCCAAATGGAAACCCGTGGCGCTTGCGTGTCGTCAACCGCGCTCATCGCAACCCTGATTCCTGCCCCACTGCATTCGCTGGTTCTCACACATCAAATGGGGAGCCCGAACATATCGGGCTCCCCAAGATCGACTAGCGGATTGGCGGAGCGTATTGCAGGCCACCCGCACTCCATAGCGCATTTTTCCCGCGCGCGATTTTCAAGGGTGTTGCCATGCCGACATTGCGCTCGAAAACCTCACCATAATTGCCGACCGCCTTGACGATCTGGACAACCCATTCTTCACTGAGTCCAATGCCCGTGCCAAAGCCCGGCGCAGTTCCATCGGCATTCTTCACGCCCAGTAAGCGCTGGATTTCCGGATTTGGCGAGGCCTTCATCTGGTCTACATTGGCTTGTGTGACGCCCAGTTCTTCGGCGTTGATCAACGCATAATGCGTCCACTTCACCACATTGAACCACGGGTCATCACCCTGGCGAACCACCGGTCCAAGCGGCTCCTTCGAAATGATCTCAGGCAACACAACATGGTCATCAGGCTTGCTCAGCTTCAGGCGCTGGGCATAAATGCCGGACTGGTCGGTGCTATAGACATCGCAACGTCCTGCTTCATAAGCGCCAATAACCTCTTCTTCCTTTTCGAAAGCCACAACCTTGTATTCCATCTTGTTGGCTTTGAAATAGTCCGCGAGATTAAGCTCCGTGGTCGTGCCGGTTTGCACGCATACCGCAGCGCCGGTGAGCTTCAGCGCCGAATCAACGCCCAGCGCCTTGCGCACCAGGAAGCCCTGGCCATCGTAATAAGTGACGCCAGCAAATTTAAGCCCAAGCGAAGTGTCCCGGCTCATCGTCCATGTCGAGTTGCGCGACAGCATGTCGATTTCGCCCGATTGGAGGGCGGTGAATCTTTCCTTGGCAGTGAGCGGCGTAAACTTTACCTTGGTGGGGTCATTGAAAATGGCGGCAGCCACGGCGCGGCAGAAATCAATATCCATGCCAGTCCAGTTGTTTTGAGCATCCGGCGTGCCAAAGCCGATCAAGCCGGGATTGACGCCACACTGCAAAAAGCCCTTGGTTTTGACATCGTCCAGTGTTCCAGCATATGCGGCAGTTGCTGCAATGATGCTGGCCGTTGCTCCGAGCACCATGCCCAAAAGATTGCGTTTCATATAAACCTCTCCTGAAAGTGCAGACCGTGTATCTTGATGGAAACTTCCACCGCTCACGTGCATCCGCGTTATTTTTATCGTAGCCCTGGGGCATGCCTCGTAAAGACATCCCCGTCGCAGGACAGACAAGCCTGAAATTTCAGAAGGGTCAAGATGATTTAAGCGACGCACACAAAAGTGCCTTGCCATTGCGAAATCCTGTTGGCATTCAGATTGCATGAGCCTAGCCACTTCCGTTTCCCGCCATGCCGTGAGCTTCATATTCATCACCGTGTTCCTCGACATGGTGGGATTCGGCCTGATCATTCCGGTAACGCCCAAGCTCATAGAATCCATCGGATCGGTCAGTATTGCAGAGGCAGCCACCATTGGCGGAGGCATGTTCTTTGTCTTTGGCGCGATGCAGTTTCTGTTTGGCCCGCTCCTCGGAAACCTGTCCGATACGTTCGGGAGACGTCCCATGCTCCTGCTCGCAGTATTTGGCCTGGGGCTCGATTATTTGCTCACAGCTCTTGCAACGCATATCTGGGTGTTGTTTCTGGCTAGGGCGCTGTCGGGCATTTGCGGGGCGTCCTACAGCACGGCCAATGCTTATCTCGCCGATATCACCAGCCCGGAAAACCGGGCCAAGGCTTTCGGCAAAATGGGAGCTGCCTTCGGCCTTGGCTTCACCATCGGTCCGGCCATTGGCGGAATTCTGGGTGATGTGGACCCGCGCCTGCCGTTCTTTGTGGCAGCGGGCATTTCGCTTATGAATTTCATTTACGGGTATTTTGTTCTTCCGGAGACCATGGCCCCTGAAAACCGCCGCGACTTTGTACTGGCCCGCGCCAATCCCTGGGGCGCATTCCGCGTCTTCAAGTCCTATCCGCGGGTTTGGCCGCTTGGCATCGTGATGTTTGTGTATTTCTTTGCCACATCGGTTTATCCCGCCATCTGGCCCTTTTGGGGAACCGCAAAATATGACTGGAGCTCATCCACTATCGGCATCACCCTTGCGGTGTTTGGCCTGAGCACCGCTATCGTCCAGGGCGTGTTCACTGGCCCCGTTGTCAAACGCATTGGCGAATCCAAAACCGTTGTACTGGCCTTGGGTGTGGCCATGATTTCGGCAGTGGGTTACGGCTTGGCCAATTCAACCTGGATCGTGCTGGCGCTGGTTGTTTTCCACGCGCCCGAAGGCCTGTTCCAGCCCTCTATCACAGCACTCATGTCAAATGAAGCGCCTGCCGACGCGCAAGGTGAATTGCAGGGCGGCATTACCAGCCTGCAGAATTTGGCCATGCTTGTGGGCACACTTGCATTCTCCCAGGTATTTGGCCTGTTCATGAAAGAGAATGCTGTTCACCGCTCGCCGAATATAAGTTTTTACCTCGCGGCTGGCCTTTGCCTGGCGGCCATCATCATGTTCCTGCGCATTCGCCGCAAGGCGTGAGCTTATTCTACCGTCACCGACTTCGCCAGATTGCGCGGCTGGTCAACATCGGTGCCGATGAATACGGCGGCATGATAAGCCAGAAGCTGCACCGGCACCGCATAAAGCAGCGGACTGATGAAGGCATGGGCCTTGGGCACCCGGATGCGATGGAACGTCTTGTGGTTTGTGCTCTCATCATCAGTGATCAGCACAATCTTTCCGCCGCGGGCCGCCACTTCTTCCATGTTGGAAATCGTCTTTTCATAGAGCTCATCACGCGGCGCAATCACGATCACGGGAACATTCTCATCCACAAGTGCTATGGGACCATGCTTCAATTCACCGGCGGCATAGCCCTCGGCATGAATATAGGAAATTTCCTTGAGCTTGAGCGCGCCCTCCATGGCGATGGGGAAATTGATGCCCCGGCCGAGATAGAGCACGTCTCTGGCATGGGCGATTTCGCGGGCAACCGTTGCAATGTGTTTTTCCTCATGCAGGATTTCCGACATGTGACGTGGCGCTTCAATCAATGCGCCAACGAGTTCCTCTTCCAGTGCCGGGCTGAGCTGCCCGCGTTGTTTTGCAGCCAGAAGCGCAATGCAGGCAAGGGCGGTGAGTTGACAGGTGAAAGCCTTGGTGGAGGCCACGCCAATTTCCGGACCCGCATAGGTGCGAAGTGCTATGCTGGCTTCGCGCGCAATGGTGGATTCCGGCACATTGACGAGAGCCAGCGTGTGTTGCCCCTGTGATTTGCTGTAGCGAAGAGCGGCAAGCGTATCGGCGGTTTCGCCAGACTGTGAAATGACGATGGTCAAGCCATTTTTCGTCATGGGCGCTTCGCGGTAACGAAACTCGGACGCGATATCCACTTCCGTGGGTAGCCTTGCTACACGTTCAAACCAGTATTTGGCCACAAGGCCCGCATAGGAAGCCGTGCCGCAAGCGGTGATGGTGATCCGGTCCAGATCGGCAAAATTAAAGGGCAGCGTGTCGGGAACTTTCACGCGGCGCGCCGAGAGATCCACATATTCAGCCAGCGTGTGGCCAACCACTTCCGGCTGCTCTTCAATTTCCTTGGCCATGAAGTGGCGGTGATTGCCCTTGTCCATCATCATGGACGAGGCCTGGCTGAAGTTCATCTGGCGCGAAACGGGAAGGTTCTGCTCATTGTAGATTTTCAGCGTGTTGCGCGTGAGCACCACCCAGTCACCATCCTCAAGATAGGTAACACGGTTGGTGAAAGGCGCCAAGGCAATCGCATCCGAGCCCAGGAACATTTCGCCATCGCCATGCCCCACAGCCAGCGGGCTACCCTTGCGGGCACCGATCAGCAAATCATTGTCGCTCTTGAACAGAATGGCGAATGCAAACGCGCCCTGCAAGCGGCCCAGCACATCGCGCACGGCTTCACGGGGGCTTTTGCCTTTCCTGCGTTCATGATCCAGGAGATGCGCCACAACTTCCGTATCGGTCTGCGTCTTGAACTCGGCACCTTGGGCCGACAATTCTTCCTTCAGCTCGCGGAAATTTTCGATGATACCATTGTGCACGATCACCACATCACCCGCAGCATGGGGATGTGCATTGGTTTCATTGGCAGCGCCATGCGTGGCCCAGCGCGTGTGGCCTATTCCGCTCACCCCCATCATGGGTTGAATGCGGAGCAGTTCCTCAAGATTGCGCAACTTCCCCGGCGCGCGGCGGCGCACGATTTCGCCATGCTCAATGGTGGCAACACCGGCTGAATCATAGCCGCGATATTCCAGCCTTCGCAACGCCTCCACAATGCCCAGCGCTACCGGCTGCTTGCCAAGAATGCCAACAATTCCACACATGTGCCCTGCTCCCTAAACCTTCTTGGCCGCAGCTTTGCGCGCCTCTTTCAACTTACGGTAACGTGCTGCCCAGCCATCCATGACAACCATCTCGCTGCGGGTTATGCCAAGGGCGTCTGCCGGAATATTCGTTGTGATGACGCTGCCTGCCGCAATATTGGCCCCATCGCCAATTTTGACCGGTGCCACCAGCGCGCTGTTGGATCCCACGAACACGCGCTCGCCTATATCCGTCAAATGCTTCTCATAGCCATCATAATTACAGGTGATGGTGCCAGCGCCGATATTGGAGCCAGCGCCCACCTTTGCATCGCCGATATAGGTCAGGTGGTTGGCCTTGGCGCCCCGGCCGATGACGGCTTTCTTGATCTCCACAAAATTGCCGATATGGGCATCATTTCCAATCTCCGCGCCCGGGCGCAACCGCGCAAAGGGACCGATCTTGGCGCCAGATGCGATGCTGGCACCCTCGATATGCGAATTGGCAAAAATCTGCACATTGTCGGCAACGGTAACGCCGGGACCAAAAAACACATTGGGTTCAATCACGACGTCGCTGCCGATCTCGGTATCCGCCGAAAAATAAACCGTATCCGGCGCAGTGAGCGTAGCACCTGACAGCATGGCCTGGCGGCGGTAACTGGCCTGCAGCGTGGCCTCGATCGCGGCCAGTTGCACCCGGTCGTTCACGCCAGCCACTTCCGTTTCCCCGCATGTCGTGAAGTCAACTTTCGCACCACTTTGCGCCACCAGCTCAACAACATCCGTGAGGTAAACCTCGTTTTTGGCGTTGTTGTTGCCCACCTTTGCCAGATATTTCCACAGATATTCAGAATTTGCGGCAATAATGCCAGAATTACAAAGCGTTATGGCCCGTTCCGCTGGGCTCGCATCAAGTTCCTCGCGAATTGCCGAAATGCCACCCGCAGGTGATGGGATGAGCCGGCCGTAACCCGTAGGGTTAGCTGCTTCAAAACCCAGAACAGCCATGGGCGCCTTGGCCAAAACCTTCGCCGCAAGCGTTTGCAGGGCGGGTGCGCTGATCAGGGGCACATCGGCATAAAGCACCAGGATGGTGCCTTCAAAACCGGCGAGGGCTTGTCTCGCCATGGAAACGGCGTGGCCTGTGCCATTCCGCTCATGCTGGACCACAAGCACCGAATGCGGCAGGAAACGCCGGGCTTCCGCGCCCACATCATCCATGTCAGGGCCAACCACGACCACGGAATGACGGGGTTTCAGGGCAGCAGCCGCCGTCAGCACATGGCCAAGCAGCGTGCGCCCTGCCACCTTGTGCATGACCTTGGGAAAGGCGGATTTCATGCGGGTGCCCTTGCCCGCCGCTAGAACAACAAGTGCGATATCAGTCATGTCACAAAGAATCTCTCGGCCAGCCCGTTTATGTCCTATTGAGGCCTAATAAGACAATTGTGTGATCAGACACTTAAACTGCAAGACAGTCCTTGACCCCCTGCTGCACCGCAACTATGTTCCGCGCCAATCCGCCGGGCTTTCACCAGACAGCCACCGGGGGCCCGTAGCTCAGTGGTAGAGCGGTTGACTTTTAATCAATAGGTCGTGGGTTCGAATCCCGCCGGGCTCACCAAGCAATAACAGTAGCTTATGATCTAAACACCCCGCATTAACATCGCTGCAGTTGGGTATTAGGTTCCACCTAGGTTCCAAAACGCGGCTATGAAGCGGTAGTTTGAGAGATTGTGAGTGTTTAGGTGAAGCTCGAGTCCCTGCCCACGTCATCCCATTGATCGGCAACATTCTCAAACCGGGCACAGATGCTGGTAGGGATGCTAGACATAATGGGAGCGCGCCAAGCAGCGGTAGAATAAAAAACCGCGCAAAGAGGAAGGTGCGTGAAAGGGTCCATGTGTTTCATAAGACAGATAGCGACGCCCACACTGTTGAGCGTGGTAGGGTAGCCTGGACCGGCCCCCGTACCCGCCGGTACCCCTCTTTGTGGCAGCCACAGAAAATTATTCAAAACGAGGCTATAGCGAGGGAGGCGGTATTATGGTACCACATACCCATGCCCCGCCCTTGTTTGACCTGCACCCACCCGCGCCACTTCGAAGTCAATCGTGACCTCATTGCCGGCGACACCACGGCTGCGGTTTCAGCCCGCTATGGGATTGCGCTTGCGACCCTGCAACGCCATCGTAATAATTGCTTGGCGCCTGGCATCAAGATCATTGCTGCGGGAAAGCGCAACACGCAGGCAGCGCTTGCCATTGCTGCCCTGCCAACACGCCAGGAACTTGGCAGCTCCTATATGGCGCTAACCCATCGCATCGATGGCATCATTGCTGCAGCAGAACGGCAAGGTTCTTTAGCTGTGGCGATCCAAGGACTGAATTCCCTGCGGCAAACCCTGGATAGCATCGCCCACCTTGCTGGCCACGACACGCCAACGGTAGCTGTCCAGATCAATACGGCTCCTGTGGACACCAGCGTGTTCGTCGCAGCTCTGGTTGCGGCCTCGCCAGATGCCGAGTCACGTTTGAGATTTGCACAGGCGATGGCGACAAGGCCAATTGACGGAACCCCCGCCACCGCACCTGATACGGTGCTTTCGGCCAATCCACCGTTAGACCATTCACATGCGAACTGATCCCGCCAATCTGATCCGCTACCAAATCGCACCCTCGACGTTTGCCACGGAGGAACTTGGCCTTACCTTGCGTCCCTACCAGCGGCAGTTCCTCGACAGTCCCGCAAAAACCCTGGCAGCGCTGTGGTCTCGCCAGACCGGTAAATCCTTCTGTGCCGCGGCACTGGTGGCCTCATATATGGCATGTGGACCGGGTCGTGCTGCCCTGGTCATATCACCAGCACAACGACAGAGCCAGCTACTAGGCGCCACAGTCCGAAAAATGCTGCTGTCGGCAAAGATCAAACTCGATATCGATTCCCAGCAGGTCTTATCTCTAGCCCCAAAGCAAGTTGGCGAGAACTCCTTGGTGATGCTGAGCCCCTCCGGCAATGATGGCAGCAGCATCCGGGGTCCCAGTGTCAAGCTGCTAATATTTGAGGAAGCCTCATTTATTAATGAAGCGGTGCTGCAGGCAGCCTTGCCGATGGTCTCAGCTAATGCGGACGCACGCATCGTCTATATTTCCTCAGCCGGCATCCTGGGAAGTTGGTTTACTCGTCTATGGAGTGATCCCGCCATGGTGATGGAGCGCTTGCGGGTAACGGCTGAGGAGAGTGGCGCGTTCTCGTCAGAGATGCTGGATAGATTGAGGCAGACGCTTGGACCCAAGCGCTACGCCCAGGAAATGGAATGCCAGTTTGGCAGCCAATCCGGCACCAGTGTGTTCAGTGAGGACGTGCTAAACTCGTTGTTCTCGCCGCGCTCCATGGGCGATGAAACATCCAGCATTGCTGGGACTTACCCGATAGGCCATATCCGCAAGCCGGATTTCGCTGGAATGTTTACTTCCAATCCCGCGTTTGCCGGGAGGTGAGCCATGGAATTGTTCGTCGCAATCGATCCGGCCTTCTCATGTGACAGCGCAGGCTATTGCGCCGGTGCATTCAATCATAATCTAAATGGACTTGCCGTAACTGAAGTTGGTGAACTACTGCCACCCCTCACCCCCGATGCGATTTTTGAATTTGCGGCAGCGCTCACCAAACGGGTGGAAGAGAAACATAAAGCTTATGGCTATCCGGTGCGGGTCATCCTCGACACGAGTTCAAATTTCTCCCTGGCGGTGGAACTGGCCCGTCGGGTGCCGGTTGCCAATATTGCCTTCATTCGGTTTCATGGAGGTGGCGAACATGCGCCGCATCCCACGCCAAGTTTACTGGGAATGATCGGTGGCAAAAACACGGCCGCGCCGATTTGGTCCGTATCACGCCGTGAGCTGATCAACAGCCTGGAGGTTGCTGCTAATCAGAAACGCATTGTCCTACCGGTTGACGACCCCGCGCAAACGGACGGGTTAGCGACCTTGCGCAAACAACTGAGTGAACTTTCCCTGCACACCACCGATGCCGGACGAACAATTATTGAGAGCTCCGGGCATGATGATGTTGTCATTGCCTTGGCCATGGCTCTGTTTGTTTGTGAGCGCTGGCCACGCCTGAGCCCGCGGAGGACGGTGCCAGCCCATATTAGGATTGGAAGCGCAGCGTGGACCTGAAACAAATGCAAACAGTATTATTCAATCCTATTGAGTAGAGAGATCAAAATTGCCAGCTTGTAGGTTGCGGTTGGACCGCACCGTTTTCAATGCTAACCTCTCAGGTTGGCTATGGTTCCAACCAAACATTTTGCGGTTTGACCGCACCGTTTTCAATGCTAACCTACCGCGCCTTGATGGACAACGTAAGCGGTGGTTGCGGTTGGACGGCACCGTTTTCAATGCTAACCTTTGCAAATAACTCGACATGCAATGGTATGTGTTGCGGTTGGACCGCACCGTTTTCAATGCTAACCTCTCCCGGCGCTGCTGAGCGAGACATGGACGGTTGCGGTTGGACCGCACCGTTTTCAATGCTAACCTTGTCGCGGCCACGGAAGCCTATCCCAGCGGTTGCGGTTGGACCGCACCGTTTTCAATGCTAACCTACAAAAATTGATCTTGATGAGATCAAGAAAGTTGCGGTCGGACCGCACCGTTT
>JANMAE010000019.1:0-32781 GCA_031359445.1 Hyphomicrobiales bacterium
TGGCGGAGACGCAGGGATTCGAACCCTGGATACGCTGTAACACGTATGACGATTTAGCAAACCGTTGCCTTCAGCCACTCGGCCACGTCTCCGACGTTGGCGCTTTTGCCGTGATTTGAGCGGTCTGGCAAGCGCAAGTGCACTTATGCAGCATGTTTTCCAATATCCGAGTAAATTAGTAGGTTTTAACTTGACTAAGCCTCACACGGTGATATTTCACGCCTAACTTGTTTTGGAGATCCGTCATGCATGTTTCACGGCGCACGCTGCTTGCCGTTGCTGGCCTTGCTGTATTCACACTTGGAGCGAGGGCTGAAGAGGTTGTCAATGTTTACAGTTACCGACAACCCGAATTGATCAATCCGCTGTTTGAGAAATTCACAAGTGAAACGGGCGTGAGGGTCAGAAGCATTTTTGCGGAGAACGGCCTGGTTGAAAGGCTGGATCAAGAAGGACCGCTGAGCCCTGCCGATATGCTCCTTACGGCTGACGTTGGACGCCTGGTTGAGGCAGCAGACAAGGGTTTGGCGCAGCCTGTGGATCAACCCGATGTCATATCCAAGATACCAGCGGCGCTTCGCGATTCCCGCAATTTGTGGTTTGGACTCACAATGCGCGCCCGCGTGGTTTATGCGTCGCGGGAGCGGGTGACCCAAGATCAATTCAGCTATGAGGAACTTGCCGATCCGAAGTGGAAGGGCAAAATTTGCCTGCGAGCTGGCAACCACCCCTATAATCTGGGCCTCATTGCATTTTACATAGCCCACAAGGGCGAAGATGCCGCCAAGCAGTGGCTCACCGGCCTCAAGGCAAATCTTGCGATAAAACCCAGCGGCAATGATGTTTCCCAAGCCAAAAGTGTGATGTCCGGCGAATGCGACGTGGCCATCGGAAATACCTATTACATGGGCAAAATGCTGACAAATACCCAAGAGCCGCAGCAGAAGGATTGGGCCAATTCCGTGCGCATCATATTCCCCTCCTCAGCTGAGATGGGAACCCATGTCAACATATCCGGCATGTTGCTTGCCAAAAATGCTCCGCACAAAGACAATGCGCTGAAGCTCATGAAATTTCTGGCAAGCGATGAAGCCCAACGGCTTTATGCCGATGGGAATTTCGAATATCCCGTTAATCCGGAAATTTCTCCGTCGCCACTGGTTGCCTCATGGGGCAAGTTTACCGCCGACAAGATGGACATCGCGAATATTGCCAAATATCAGAAGGCGGCCGCGAAGCTTGTGGATGAGGTACAGTTCAACGATTAGTGCAGCGTAAGCAAGGCGCGTGCTTCGCGCTGCGCATTGGCCACTTCGTGCGCTGACATTTCACGCGAAATTTCGCAGCGATATTGCTTGGCTGATTCACTGCCTTTCATGGCTGCAAGGTTGAACCATTTGTGGGCTGATGTGTAGTCCTGGTCCACGCCGCGGCCCAGGCAATATTTCATGCCGATTTCCAACAGGTCTTCGGCGGTTGCCGTTGCCACGGAAATTTGTGTTTCCATTTCGAGTGTTTGACGTCCCATGATATTACCCATTCTTTGTATTTATGTTCCGCAGTTTGTCTGCAGTGTCAGGTTGAATTTGCCCGGGGAAAACAAATAGGGCGTTAAGCGGTAGCCTTAACTAATGTGCAACGGCAATCTTTTGAAAGATTTAAACTGCGTTTGAAAATCGCGTTATTTCAGTTAGTTAGAACGAATCGAAAAAAATCCGTGCCATGAATTTTTCACCCGGCATTTACCACTCGGAGGAAAAGCTATTTTACAGGTACCGCGATTTTCAAGAATATTGGAAAGTGATCGGAGCCAACATTGTTACCAATGCCTTGCGTTTCCAATTGGCGGATGCCTTTGCTTGCAAAGACATGGTCAATAGCAATTTGCGGGAGGGATAATCTGGCGGGCCAGGTTGGCAAGTTGGTGAAGCGCTGCAGATCAGCACTTGTAGCAAAGTCCTGCAGAACGCGGGAATAAGGCGTTGCATTGAAATCGCCCATCACGAGATGGGGGCCAGGCATGGCATCCAGTTCCGAGGCGAGCTTTTTCAGTTGCTTATATTGAGCGCGAAAATGCGGGAAGCGCGTTGTGTGCACGCCGAAAACGGTCAAGCCACCAAAATCCGGACCAAGCGAGGCCTGCATATGTGGCGGGCCTTCATACAAGCTTTTGTTGACAATGTTGCTGAGTGGGTATTTCGACAATATGCCGAAGTCACATGCATCTTCATTCTTCGGACATTGCGCATTGTAAGGATACTGTTTCTTCAAAGCGTCGAAAATAATGTACTTATCGGGACTGAGCTCTACCAATGTGACGATATCTGCATTGATGCGGCTCACCTCACGGACAACCGCTTCCGCGTTCTGATTATTATAAAATGTGTTGAAGGTAGCGACTTTCAGCTCCCGCTCACCAACGGCAACCCCGGATAAAACGCGCGGATGCTGTGTAGCGAGAAACGGCCATGCACTAACGCCTGCCAAGAGCGCCATCATGATAACCAAAGCCCCAAGCACTTTCCATTTTGGCAAGACGAAGCCAACCACAAACGCGAAAATGACAATGGCGAACTGCAGCGTGAACTGGGAAAAGACATCGAAGGCGATCCATAAATGACCCAAGCGGGACCCGCCGAGCCCCAGTAAGCCCAAGCATAATCCGGCGAGTACACCGCCATAGGCTTTGCGGGGTTTGGTTTTCACAGATAGGTTTTGAACAGTCGTCAAGCTTGCGCTCCGATGGGTTCGATTGCGGCTAGCTTACGGCGCTGTGGGTTACAGAAGCCTGCTCTCCATGGGCAGAATCTGCTCTGGTGTACCAAATCCTGGCAGGGCTTCAAAACGTTTCTTCCAGGCCAGCACATTGGGATAGGGCGAGAGGTCAATCATCGCTTCCGGCGCATAGCGGCTCACAGCATAGATTCCGATGTCTGCGATACTCGGTTTTTTTCCAGCTATCCATTCAGAGCGGCCGAGTTCGTGCTCGATCACTGACAATGCAGCCTTGGCCTCCGTGTCATACATCGTGCGCACTTCATCGCCAAACTGGCGGAAACCACGATTTCTTGCCCTGAGCCTGAGTAACGGCACGGAGAGCTTATCCCACTCCCAAAACAGCCATTCCCGGACGCGGGCGCGTTCCAGAGGCGTTTTACCTTCGAATTTGTGCAGGCTTTCAGAGAGGTATTCCAGAATTGCGGCCGACTGCACCAAGAAAATCTGGCCGTCACGTAGCGCTGGCACCTGTCCATAACGATTCTTCACGAGGTAATCCGGCTGCTTATGCTGGCCTTCGCGAAGGTTCACATGAATGTAGGAAAAGGGATAACGGCAAAGCGACAACATCAACCCGACCGTGTAGGTGGGGCCAGACAGCATGGAGCCGTGCAAGGTGAAACGCTGTTTATCGACACTTGGAGGGGCGGCCGCAGGGGCTTTTTTTGGCTTAACAACAGGCTTTTTGGATGCGGTTTTACGCACCGCTTTTTTGGCTGGCTTAGCCATCGCTAGTCCCTCATCCGTCAATTGCGCAGAAAAACTCTGCACACGGACCATAGCGGATAGTTTCGCAAAACGGAACTAATATCTAAATTACTGAAAATGTTAGTTAATGTTGAGCTTGGAGCGGAGCAAATCGTTAACGGACTGGGGATTGGCTTTGCCACCTGTAGTTTTCATCACCTGCCCCACAAACCAGCCCAGCATGGATGGTTTGACAAGCACAGCTGCCACCTTGTCCGGGTTTTGGGCAATAATATCATCCACGGCCTTCTCTATGGCTCCCATGTCAGTTACCTGTTTCAGGCTGCGGCTTTCCACGATGTGGGAAGGCGATCCGCCCTCTGTCCATAATATCTCGAATACGTCCTTGGCAATTTTTCCGGATATTGTGCCGTTCGAAATGAGGTCTACCAATTCGCCCAGCTGAGCCGAGGAAATTGGTATGTTTTCAATGGTTTTACCCTCTTTGTTCATTCTTCCAAAGAGCTCGTTGATCACCCAGTTTGCGGTGGTTTTACCGTCCCTGCCAGTGGCCGTGGCTTCAAAGTAGTCAGAGGAGACACGTTCGGCGATCAGCACTGCCGCGTCGTAGGATGAGAGACCGTATTCACGCGTGAAACGGTCACGTTTCTCGTCCGGCAATTCGGGGAGGTCAGCCTTTATCTGGGCTATCCATTCATTGGTGAATTGCAGTGGCAAAAGGTCTGGATCGGGAAAATACCGATAGTCATGCGCCTCTTCCTTGGAGCGCATGGAGCGGGTTTCGCCTTTTCGGGGATCATAAAGGCGGGTTTCCTGGCGTATTTCGCCGCCGTCCTCCAGAATTCCGATCTGGCGCCTGGCTTCGAATTCAATGGCCTGGCCCATGAAGCGCACCGAGTTCACATTCTTTATTTCGCAGCGCGTTCCAAATTTATCACCCGGCTTGCGGACAGACACGTTTACATCAGCCCGCAAGGAGCCCTGCTCCATGTTGCCGTCACAGGTGCCGAGGTAGCGCATGATCTGGCGCAGTTTGGTTACATAGGCACGAGCTTCCTCAGAAGAGCGCATATCTGGCTTGGAGACGATTTCCATCAATGCACAACCTGAGCGATTGAGATCGACGTAACTCATGTTGGGGTGTTGGTCGTGCAGGGACTTGCCTGCATCCTGTTCCAGATGAAGACGCTCAATGCCCACCTCAATGGACCTGCCGTTGTCGAGATCGACGTTCACGATTCCCTCGCCCACGATGGGCTGCTTGTACTGCGATATCTGGTAGCCCTGCGGGAGATCGGGATAGAAGTAGTTTTTGCGATCAAAAACGGAATATGTGTTGATTTGAGCTTTAAGGCCCAAACCGGTGCGCACGGCCTGTTCGACGCAGAATTCGTTTATGACGGGCAGCATGCCGGGCATTGCCGCATCAACGAGCGAGACATGGTCGTTGGGCTCTCCGCCATATTCTGCAGAGGCGCCCGAAAATAATTTCGATTTGGCGGTGACCTGGGCGTGGACTTCGAGGCCGATGATGACTTCCCAGTCACCGGTTGCGCCCTTGATCCAGTCTTTCTTATCGGCCACGCGCTTTTCGGAAATCATTCGGTTTCACCTGTGTTTTGTGGACCTAGCTACTGGTTTGCGCAGCGCCATTCAAGCCCCAGGGTTTTTCAGCTCCAGGCCCATCGCATGCCACATCCACAGGGCGCCTATGAGCATGGCCAGGAGAAGCGCGTCAAACCCCCCGTCCAGTTTTGCCACCTGATATCCCTGCCAAAGCGAGATTCCGAGGAAAAGCGCTATCAAAATTGCAGCGGCCAGCGTCGTTCCACGCAAAATTCTTAGCAGCATTGCGCCAAGTGGTGACATTCCGTTCATTTTGCTGTTCCTCGATGAGGGCTGTGATGTGTAAGCTGCTTGTAGATCATAACAAGGGCTGCCCATGTCTAAAAAAATTCCTGATTCCAAATCCTTGAAAGTGGAAACGCGCCTCGTGACCGCCGGTCGTGAATTTGCCGAACACGGCATTGTAAACCCGGCTGTCTATCATGCGTCCACCATCACCTTTCCCACGGCCCAGTCGCTCATGGACCGTAGCCAGGAATATACATATGGGCGCAAAGGCACTCCTACCTCGCGGGCCATTGAAACCGCGATTACGGCGCTTGAGGGTGGACATGACTGCAAGGTTTCATCCTCCGGTCTTGCTGCAGTATCGACGACACTTCTCGCCTTCCTCAAGTCCGGTGATCACCTTTTGGTTCCCGATCCGGTGTATCACCCTGCCCGCATTTTTTGCGATACGGTTCTCAAGCGGCTGGGAATCGAGACGACCTACTACGATCCGCTCATCGGACGCGGCATCGCCCACCTCATTACGCCCAAGACGCGCGTGGTTTATTGCGAAAGCCCTGGATCGCAGACCATGGAGGTGCAAGATGTTCCGGCCATTGCCGAGGCTGCCCATGCAAAGGACTGCATTGTCATATTGGACAATACATGGTCAGCGGGGCTGTACTTCAATGCGTTTGATCATGGTTGTGATGTTTCCGTGCAGGCGGCGACCAAATATATCGTGGGGCATTCCGATGCGATGCTGGGGTCAACTGTCTGCAACGAAAAAACCTGGCCGCAGTTCAAGGAAACTTATGAAACCATGGGGCAGTTCGCGGGGCCGGATGACATGTATCTGGCGCTGCGCGGGCTGAAGACGCTTGATGTGCGGTTGGAGCGCCACCAGCGCAATGCCGTAGAAGTGGCGGAATGGCTTCGAGGATGCGACGAGGTTGAAACGGTACTTTATCCCGCATTGAGCAACGGGCCTGGACATGAAATCTGGAAACGGGATTTCACCGGTGCATCGGGGCTTTTTTCCATTGTAATGAAACCTGCTTCCGACACGGCCATGGCAGCCATGCTAGATGACATGTCGCTGTTCAGCATGGGCTTTAGCTGGGGCGGGTTTGAAAGCCTGGTTGTGCCATTCAAGCCCCACAGGACAGCAACCAAGTGGACTGCTACCGGCCCCTGTGTGCGCCTGCACATCGGGCTGGAAAACCCCGCCGACCTAATTGATGATTTGAAACAAGGGTTTGCAAGACTGAAAAAAGCCTCTTGAAACTCTGGATATAATTCCTATCTAATAATCTCAATTTTGAGAGAGGATTGCAGATGCTTTCGCGAATTTTGGTGGCTTTCGGAGTTTTGATTTCAATCACCCTCCCTGCACTTTCACAGGAGGCGGACGATCCGCAATTACTGTTCAAGAAGAACACCGTTTTCCGCCTGTTTTCTCCTGATGCCAAGCTCGCTACTTATGTAATCGACGATCCCCTTGTGGAAGGGGTTGCGTGTTATTTTACAGTGCCTGAAGTTGGCGGTTGGGCGGGATGGGCTGGTTTTGCCGAGGAACGTTCGGAGACGTCGCTTGCTTGCCGTCAAGTCGGGCCAATCACCATCAAGGATAAATTCCAACAGGGCATTGAAATATACAAGCAACGCAGGTCCCTGTTTTTCAAGAAGATGCAGATTGTGCGAGGATGCGATGCCAAACGCAATGTGCTGGTTTATCTCAGCTATACCGACAAGCTGATTGAAGGTTCACCACAGAATTCAACTTCGACAGTGCCGTTAATGCCGTGGGGCAACAATCCTGCACCGAAATGCGGGGAGTTCCTTTTACCATAGCAGTGTAAATTTGCGAGGACAGGCTTCCATACCGACAAAAACAGCAACAAAGCGATGGCGACCCCGGCACGATTCGAACGTGCGACCTAATGCTTAGAAGGCATTTGCTCTAGTCCAGCTGAGCTACGGGGTCGTGCCGTTGTGGATTTAGCCTATCGGGTCTGCATTGAACAGAGGATCAATGTGTCCAGTTTTCGCTGCGGCCCCATTTGAAATTATCGGAATAGGACTTCTTGTTCAAGCGCTCTGGCGGCTCTTTGGCAACAACGTAAGCGAGGCCATTTCTTTCGGCGTAAGCAATGGCCAGCTCCTTGGTGGCGAATTTCAGACGCAATTGCTGGCGCATGTCTGAGGAAGACGTCCATCCCATAAGCGGATCCTTGGTGCGGGGAACTTCCTGCTCAAATTCGAGCAACCAATTCTCGGTTGCGGCATCGCCCGACTGCATGGCGCTGCGGGATGGTTTATAGATTCGGGCTACCAAGGCTGCCTCCCAGTTCTTTTGTGAGATCTAAATGGTCGGGGCGGCGGGATTCGAACTCGCGACCCCCTGCGCCCAAGGCAGGTGCGCTACCAGACTGCGCTACGCCCCGACTAATCAGACTTCAGAAAGGTGCTTATAACCAAAACTTTCGAGAGAGCAAGCTACTCTTCAGTGGTCTTGAAAATACGGTGATACACCTTGTCGTTTGTGTGCAAAGCAAGCCTTTTAACGGTTCCAGCGGCCATCTCCAGAACTCCCAGCACGGGTTCCTGTACGCTAATGGTATCCAATGATTGAGGAATTGTATTTTCCGCGATCGCTGCAATTGTTCCATCCGACCGGATGAACAGCATGTCCAACGGAATGTTTGTGTTCTTCATCCACATGGAAACCGGGCGCGGTTTTTCGAAATCGAACAGCATGGCCTTGTCGGGAGGCAGAATGTGGCGAAACATCAGGCCCCGCTCGCGCAATATAGGCGTGTCAGCAACTTCAGCGGTGAAAGTTGTCGTGGCTCCTTCGCTGGTGGCAACCGTTACCGGCTCCAGTTTGGAGATTTGGGCATCTTCTGCATGCACCACAGTTTGGCACAACAGCCAAAGCATCGCAGTCGTAAGGATGAACGGTAACCGACGCATCAACGCACCTCAACGCACAAGAGAATTCTCAGTTTGTATGTGCAGGTCCGCCTTCAAGACTTAATCGGATTTCTGCAGCCATGTTGCCTTTGGGACCTTCCCCAAAACGCACATATACCCATTGTTCAGGCTGCAATTCAACTATTGCGGTTTTGCGCAAAGTTTCCATATGCACAAACACGTCTGGCTTGCCTTCGCCTTCGCTCACAAAACCAAATCCGCGGGCACGATTGAACCATTTCACCTTGGCCTTCACCCAACCTGTGGAAGGGGTGACTGAGGTGTGGGTGCGCGACTTGCGTTCAACAGGGTGAATGGCGGTTGAGAGATCAACATTCAGAACCCGCAGGCACTGATAGCCTTTCTGACGCGCCACAACTTCGCATGTGATCCGCGCTCCCTCGAGCGGCGCATCAAAACCATCGCGCTTGAGACAGCTCAGGTGCAGCAGAATGTCCGGCATGCCGTTGCTTGGAATGACAAAGCCATAGCCCCGGCCCACGTCAAACCATTTCACCAAGCCATCAATTTGAATAATTTGAACATTGGCTTCGATGCCATGCTCCTGGGTTAATGCCATTTCGCCCGATTGAGCGATACTCCCCGCCATGATTTTACCCACCCCATCTTTTTGCTGCCACAATGCCTCATGTGACAATCGTTATCAGTTTTGATCATATGTTAAAGATTTGTACAGAGGTTATCGGTAACGGGTGTGTGGATAACGTTGGACGTTGCAAGGATGCCACGCTGGAAGCGATTCACCGCGACCGCGCATCTCCCACAATTCTTTCATTTATCTAATTATAATAATTATATAGCTCACTCGCGCTTAATTTGAAGATGAGGCGCTGGAATGGAGTCGCAGATTTATAATTGAGGCTTTTTGAATTCCATCCAAACAAAAAAGTACTTGGAAAAGTGAACAATTCTTGCGAAGTGATTCGCACGATCTGCAAACAAGAGGTTTTTTTTATGAAGTATCTCCACACAATGATTCGCGTATCCAATCTGGATAAGGCAATGGATTTTTTTGTCGCCAAGCTGGGTTTTGTAGAACAGCGCCGACATGTGAATGACAAGGGACGTTACACTTTGGTTTTTGTTGCAGCGCCAGAAAGCCCGGACGCTCCGATTGAACTCACTTACAACTGGGACCCGGAAACCTATACCGGTGGACGCAACTTCGGTCATCTGGCGATCGGTGTGGATGATATTTACGCTTATTGCGCCAAGCTGCAGAGCCAGGGCGTTGTCATCAATCGCCCGCCCCGGGATGGGCGCATGGCATTCATCAAGACGCCTGACGGAATTTCCATCGAGATCCTTCAGAAGGAAGGTGCGATGCCGGTTGCTGAACCTTGGGCCAGCATGCCGAATGTAGGTAGCTGGTAAATTGTCGTTGGAAATTGAGGCAGACTACGAAGTGGTTTGCGTATCCCAAATGCCGACCACGGCATAGGCCTCATCAGGGCCTGGCCACGGTGGCATGGTGACGCCTACCGCTTCGAGAGCGTCTTCACCTTCGCTACGGAACTGGAAGTGGGTGCCCGCGGGAATTGAAATTGAAACGCCAGGATGGACATGAATGGTTTCTTCGCGGGCTTCGTTCTTGCGCCAGAGACGCCCCTCGCCTGCCGTGAAGAACCATACTTCATCAACTGTGTGATGGGCCACGGCTGAGGAGATAGAATCCGGAGGTAGTTCAAAATGCGCCATGGAGCCACGCGCGGTGGCTGCCAGCAAGCGCACTTCGGAACCGTCGGGGGCTACTGCATCTGCCTCGTCGTTCAAAATTCGTGTTACAAAACTCATGATATAAAAAAACTCATGGCATCAATTGTCCGCCGTTTACTTCTATCACCTGGCCAGTGACATAGCCTGAAGCTTCATTGCTGGCGAGATACAAAAAAGTTCCCGCACAATCTTCTGCCAGGCCCAGGCGCTGCATGGGTATTGCCCTGGCGGTGGCCGCCCGCTTTTCTGCTGTTGAAAAACGATCATGAAATGCTGTGTGAATGGTGCCGGGAGATACGCAATTCACGCGGATATTGTGGTCCACCAATTCCTTCGCGATGGTTTTGGTGAAGGCGGAAACAAAGGCTTTTGCACCTGCGTATATGCTGCCGCCAGGACTTGCGCCATTTCGTGCCGCTATCGACGTCACATTGATGATGTTGCCGCTGCCCTGCTTTTTCATGGGGGTGGCAGCCAGACGGCAGCATTGAATGAGCTGGCGGCAATTCAAATCAAAGACCTTGTCGATGAAATCATCGGTGAGGTCTTCCAAAGCGGTTCTTGCCACAAGGCTTCCGGCATTGTTCACCAGAACATCAATGCGACCAAATTTTTTCAGCGCGTGGTCAATCAGGGTTTGTGGTGCGGAAGTTTGGATGAGGTCGAGCTGGATGGTTTCTATGCCTGCCTGTTTCACCGCATCCATTTCCTTGCCGCCCGCGTGATATTGAGCAAGCACCTTCGCACCCGCTGCGGCGAAAGCCAGTGATGCCGCACCGCCAATTCCGGTGACGCCACCGGTTACGACAACAATTTGGTTTTTCAAGTCACTGAACATGGAAGGCTCCCGGATGGCTCAACACGCACACCTCGCTTGCTGCCTGCATCAGAAATTCATGAAGAAATGGTGCGCCCTACGGGAATTAAGCGATGAAGAGCAACACCTATTAAAATCAACTAATTAACAAGCTGAATGAGTCGTTTTCGATTATGATTATGATTATGATTATGATTATGATTATGATTTGTATGGCTTCTTTTTACGACCGTCAAGCCTCACAAATGTAACTCTACCAACACGATTTTATACACATTTACGCACATGAATAATTATTGCACCCAACAACCGCTTCACCCATGTAACTCTCCCGTGAACCACGTCATAGTCCCCCTTATTCCCAATTCCCACGGAAAGGCATCCATCCATATGACCACGCTTGAACATTCTGGTAAAGTCTACATTGATTCAGCTAACTCGAACCTACCGCTTTTGCTCTGCCCAAGGTGCCAATCGCGTAATTTGCACCACTCAAAAGTAACAACATTCAACAGGGAAGAAGATGAAGAGATTGTCGTTGTTACTACTGTTGAAGGCAACTCGACAATAACAAGTGCATTGCCCAATGAGAGCACTGATAATCCAAGTTCGCGCCGTGATGGGTTAGCAATCCGCTTTTGGTGTGAAAACTGCGGTGGCCAATCAGATGATGACATAATTGAACTGACCATTGCGTAGCATAAGGGTGACACCTTCATTGAATGGCGCTTCTCACCTATCGCAAAGTAATGTGAAGGATCAGACCGTGACAGGTGACATTCAGTTTTTTACTGACGTAATACCAGTGATCACTTCACACATTCAGAGTCAGATTATGCTTGTTAGGTATAACGGCTTAACGGGAACTTGCTTCTTTGCCATACACCCAAGAGGCCAATGCTGGGTTACGGCTCGACATGTCGTTGAGGGTTTGAAATCGGGAGAAGCTTTAGATTATTACTTCGATGGATCGTGGCGCACATTCCGCGTCATAGAAGTCAATCACTCCTCCAAAGAACAAGACATTTCAGCTTTTACTGCTGAGATCGCCATAGCAGCAGAGGGGCGCATCAACGTAACAAATCAGATCGGCCTAATGCAGGGTCAATCGTTACTGGTTTTCGGCTATCCACATGGCATCGTTCAAGTTGGCCACGCGGGGGATCCTTTTACGATTCCAATATGCAAACGTGGTAGTTTTTCTGGCGCGATGGATGTTGGAGGATGCAGATTTATGATCATGGACGCAATTATAAACCCAGGTTTCTCAGGTGCCCCCGTCTTTGCTCTCGATACCGCCAGCCAAACTCGCGTGTTCGTCGGAATCGTTTCGCATTTCCGCCCAGAGACGGATCAATTGGCAAGTCTTTGGGATCACTCTGGCCCAACTCCCAAACAACACGCACATCTAAAGGTAAATCTCCATAGTGGGATGACCCTATTGGCCTCGAAAGACAACATTGTGCAAGTTGTCGAAGGCATTATTGATTTAACTCCTCTAAAAAGCCCTCCATCAAAGTGAAGCGCTGCCCCATAATAGCTTGGTCGATGCTGCCTTCGTAGCTGCGGAAATAATAGGTTCCGTTCTTGTTTCTTATGAGATAGTCGCGCATCAACGATTGCATGACCTAATCGCATGATTTCGTTTTTGCTAAACTGTCAATTTATTGAATGTCTTCTAACTTCAATGCGTTAGAATGGTGATGGTGCGCCCTACGGGAGTCGAACCCGTCTTTACAACGTGAAAGGCTGTCGTCCTAACCGATAGACGAAGGGCGCACTGTGAGCGGTTCTATAGAGAGGTAAATCCAGTCTGGCAAGTCTCTAGGATGGGTGTGCGATATCTTCAATTTGGATGGAGGGAACGCGGTTTGCGCCCCATTCGTCCACGTTTAACCGGCCCGCCACGTGCAGTGGCAGTTTTCGCTCGGTGAGCAGGACTTCGCCCATTTCACTGCCCATGGCGCGGAAGGCGATGGCCTTGATTCGCGTGCCATCAGGCGCTGCCAGAGTGCAGCGGATATGATCGGCGCCTGCGGGATCGGCGTAAATCACGCGGTGGGCAGGGAAAGCGAATACGGGAGAGGGATGAGCTGAGCCATAGGGGCCTGCCTGCTCAAGAAGTTCGATCAGCTCCAGCGTGGCGCCCGAAGCCGACAGAGCCCCATCAATCAGCAAGGTGTTTTCGGGCGCAAGGGATATTGAAGGCGCGAGATACTCATGGATGAAGAGGCGAAATTCGGCCAGGCGCGCGATTTCGACGGTGAGGCCCGCTGCCATGGCATGGCCGCCGCCCTTTACAATGATACCAGCCTCGTGGGCGGCACGAATTGCAATTCCGATATCCACGCCTGCAATGGAGCGGCCTGAACCGCTGGCGAAACCGGTCTTTGTGTCGGAGGCGAGAACGAAGCTGGGCCGCTGGTAACGGTCCTTCAGGCGGGAAGCGGCAAGACCCACCACGCCGGGATGCCAGCCATCGCTTGCCACAATGACAACCGAACTTCGCTGGTCTTCGCCCAGCGATGCTTCTGCCTGCAGCACAGCAGCGTCCACCACGCGAAGTTCAATGGACTGGCGCTGACGGTTGAGTTGTTCCAGTTCCTGGGCGAGCTGGTTGGCCCTGCCCTTGTCCCTGGTGGTGAGCAGTTCAATGGCCATGTCCGCGTGACCGATGCGGCCTGCTGCATTGAGTCTCGGGCCAATTACAAATCCCAGTGCATAGACATCCGGGCTGCGTTTCAGGCGGGCAATATCGCTGAGCTGGGCTAGACCGAGATTTTCGCGACGCGCCATGATCTTGAGGCCTTGGGTGACGTAAGCCCGGTTGAGGCCCTTCAAGGGCACCACGTCGCAAACGGTGGCGAGTGCTACTAGTTCCAGCCACTGGAGCATGTTGGGTTCGGGACAGTCAGGACCATAGTGACCGCGCGCCCGCAACTGCTTGTTGATGGTGGCCACGAGAATCATGACGACGCCTGCCGCGCAGAGATAGCCATAGCCTGAGACGTCATCCTGACGGTTGGGATTGATGACGGCATAGGCTTCGGGAAGAATTTCGCTCGCCTGATGATGGTCCACGATGATGGTGGTGAGACCCAATTCAGCAGCATGGGCCAAAGGATCATGAGCGAGTACGCCGCAATCCAGCGTGAGGAGCAGTTCGCAGCCCTTTTCCTTCAAGCTCTTCACGGCGAACTGGTTGGGACCGTAGCCTTCGGTCAGCCGGTCGGGTATATGGATGGTGGCGTCGGAACCCACGCTTTTCAGAAACAGCTTGAAGATCGCGCCGGAAGAGACACCATCCACATCATAATCCGTAATGATGCCGATCTTGCTGCCTGCAGTTATTGCTTCGGCGATCCGTGCGGCACCTTTTTCCATATCGCGCAGTGCTGCGGGCTGGGGCATGAGCGTGCGGATTGTAGGGTTGAGGAAGGCTTCGGCTTCATCCAATGCCACGCCTCGAGCGGCCATGACACGTCCGAGGATTTCAGGCAATTCATGGCGCTGCGATATGGCCTCGCCCAAGCGTTCGTCCTGCAGCCGCGCTACCCAGCGCCTGCCTGACAGGGAGCGTTCTACATCAAGGAAATTTCGATTACTCACAGACGCTCGATACGGATGAGGCGTGGTTTGGAGGTCACATGACCATCCTTTTCTATTTTTTTCATGGCGGCGCGGATGGAGTTATCCAGCGTATCATGGGTGATGAGAATAAAGGTTGCAGTGTCGCGGGTGGCCTGTTTTTCCTGTTTGCCACGCTGAACGATGCTTTCAATGGAAATTTTTTCATCCGCCAGGATCCGCGCGATCGCAGCGACAGCGCCAGGACGATCCACCAGTTCGAGGGCCACGTAATAGCCGCCCTCATGAGCAATCTTCGGTGCCTTCTTAAAGGGTTTGAGTTTGGCGGCCGGAATGCCGAAGGCCGGACGGCAATTTCCACGAGCAATATCCACAATATCGGAGAGTACGGCTGATGCGGTAGGATGTGCGCCCGCACCCCTGCCCTCCAGCATCAGATCTCCCACAAAATCACCCTTGACTACTATTGCATTGAATACCCCATCGGTATCTGACACCGGTGATCCCTTGGGCACCAAGGTAGGATGTACGCGCTGTTCCACGCCGTCCTCATGGTCCACGGCTACACCCAACAGTTTGATCTTGTAGCCCATGTCTCCAGCGTTACGGATATCGTCGAGCGTGATCGCCTCGATGCCCTCAATATCAATACCCTCGAGATTTACTTCCATGCCAAAGGCGAGTGAAGCCACCACCGCAAGCTTGTGGGCAGTATCAAAACCGCCAATATCAAAGGTGGGGTCGGCCTCCGCATATCCCAGATCCTGGGCTTCTTTCAGCACGGCGGCGAAGGCCCTGCCTTCATTTGCCATTTTCGTCAGTATGTAATTGCAGGTGCCGTTCATGATGCCAAACAGCTTGGTTACGCGGTTGCCGATGAGTCCCTCGCGGAGTGCCTTGATGACGGGAATGCCACCTGCAACGGAGGCCTCAAAGTTCAGGCATACACCTTTTGCTTCAGCTGCCCGGGCAAGCCCTGCGCCGTGATGGGCAAGGAGCGCCTTGTTTGCGGTAATCACATGCTTGCCTGCGGCAATGGCAGCTTCCACAGAAGATTTCGCGGGGTCACCTTCGCCGCCCATGAGTTCTACAAACACGTCAATGTCAGGAGATTTGGCCAGGGAAAGGGGATCGGCAAACCATTTCATGCCGGAAATGTCATGTCCCCGGTCTTTATTCTTATTGCGCGCTGCCACACCCGTTATAATGATGGGCATTCCGGCGCGGTCTGCCAGCAGTTCACCGTGTTTCTTAACGATATCGAGCACACCAACGCCTACATTGCCGAGACCCGCCAAACCGATGCGCAATGCGTTCGCCATATTTTTTTGCCAAACCTTAGGATGTGTTGCTGTCTTATGGCTGCGGATGCAGGAATTTGCAAGAAATGCCAATTAGCATTTGGTGTTGGGGCGTGGCGCTACTAAACTGCTGGTAAAGAATGGATACACATAGGGATGAGCGAACAAGGTCCGGGTAAGCCTACAGATTTCAAACTGGCTGACCCTGTGCAACTGGCACAGAATATGGCGAAGTTCCTGGAACATGCGGCACAGCTTGCCCGCATGGTTGCCGAGCGCCCTGAACTTGCAAAAAAACAGGCTGAAACGCAGGTTACGCCCATTGACCAGGTGACCAAGACGCTTGGTGCTGTGGTGCAAAGCTACGCCTCCGATCCGCAAAAACTGATGGAAGCGCAAACGAAGCTGTGGAACAGCTATTCCCAGCTCTGGCAGAATGCTTGGTCCAAGGCACTGGGCACAGCGATACCTCCAGTTGCTACCCCTGCCCGGAATGACAAACGGTTCAAGGACAAGGACTGGCAGGAAAACGCCATGTTCGATTTCCTGAAGCAATTCTATCTGGTGTCATCGACCTGGGCGCAGGATCTGGTCAAGAATGCAGACGGCGTTGATGAGCATACGCGCCTCAAAGCCAGGTTCTATGTCGAGCAAATCCTGAATGCGCTTTCGCCGTCCAATTTTCCGGTTTCCAACCCTGAGATTTTGCGTGCGACGCTGGCTACCAGCGGCGCTAACCTGGTTGAAGGCATGAAGCACCTTGAAGCGGATATGTCTTCAGCCGACGGCCGCCTGCGCATCAAACAGTCTGACACAACGGCATTTGAAATCGGCAAGAATATTGCCATGACGCCCGGCAAGGTGGTTTTCCGAAACGACACTTTTGAGCTGATACAATATGCGTCAGCGGTGAAGCGCACTTTTGAAATTCCGCTGCTGATCGTGCCGCCATGGATCAACAAATTCTATATTCTTGACCTCAACCCCAAGAAATCATTCGTGCGTTGGGCAACCGAACAGGGACTCACCGTTTTTGTGGTGTCGTGGGTGAATGCCGATGAGAAACAAGGCCGCAAGAGCTTTGGCGACTACATGAAAGAAGGTTACCTGGAAGCGGTGCAGGCCGTGCAGGACGCAACGGGTGCGGAAAAAATCAATACAATTGGCTATTGTATCGGCGGCACGCTGGTTGCGGCAGCCTTGGGCTATATGGCGGCAAAGAACGACCGGCGGGTGAATGCAGCCACGTTCTTCACAACGCAGGTTGATTTTGAAAAGGCGGGCGACCTTAGGGTCTACGTTGATGAAGAACAGGTGAAATGGATTGAGGAGCGCATGGAAGAAAAGGGTTATCTCGCAGGTTCGCGGATGGCCGATGCTTTCAACCTGCTGCGGTCGAATGATTTGATTTGGTCCTATGTGATCAACAATTATATGCTGGGCAAAGAGCCGATGCCCTTCGACCTGCTTTACTGGAATTCGGATTCGACGCAAATGCCGGCGGGGGTTCATTCCTTTTATTTGCGCGAATGCTATCTTGCCAACAAGCTGTCGCATGGCAAGATGGTTTTGGACAATGTCCGCATCGACCTGAAAAAGGTGACCACTCCCATCTATAATCTGGGGGCGCGGGAAGATCACATCGCGCCCTTGCCCTCCGTCTTCAGGCTGGGCCAGTTCATGGGCGGTGAAACGCGGCTGGTTGTGGCAGGTTCAGGCCACATCGCCGGTGTCATCAATCCACCGGAGCAGCGGAAATATCAGCATTGGACGAATGACAAGCCTGCAGACAACTTAGAGGACTGGCTTAAAGGGGCTACCGAGCATGAGGGCTCATGGTGGCCGGATTGGGCAAACTGGATAACCGCACACTCAGGAAACAAGATTTCGGCTCCCGTTCCGGGGGACGGCAAATTGGAAGTGCTTTGTGACGCGCCGGGGACGTATGTTCGGATGCGGTCTGAATAATTCAAATATCACGAAGACGTGTTTCTTCCCCACTCGTAATTTCCTGTTGGCTTCCTACATATGTGGCAGGATGCAAGCCAATTTCCGATCCCCGCAGTCCCCAGGCTTGCATTGAAGGCTCGGTTACCCCTCACCGGGCCTTCACCATTTCGTTACATAGGTTCGTAATCAGTGGCTCCCCGCACAAATTCATTCATCACAGCCGGACGGGTTGAGGGCGGTTCGCGGCGGCGCGTGCAATTCCTGATTTCGCAGAGGCGGCACGTGGGGCCCAAGGGACGCGGAACCTGAGCTTCAGCCAACCGGCCGTAAACCGTTTTTGAGGCCGGTTGTGGCTGAACACAAAGCGCGCACGTTACAGCGCCGTCGCGCAATGTGATGAGGAACAAGATTTTGCCATCCGCGCTTTGCATGGAGGCAACACGCGGCTCATTTTCCAAATCAAACATTGGCAACTGCCCGCACAAGGCGCCACTTGTGGGTAAATAAAAGCCCAACTCTCCCACACGTTCAACGACTGCTCCACTTGCATCAATTGCCAAGAAGCCCAATGCAACTTCGGAGTCTTCCCTGAGCGAAAGGCAAGCCATGCGTTGCATTGCGGTTCGTACACCAACATTAAAGCGGGACTGCAACGCCTTTACATCAAAATTCAAATCCTGCATGGCGGCAGAGAACTTCGCGGCGGGACAGAGGATCGCTGTTGCCAGAAGCCGCACAAGATGTTGACGGGCCAGCCTGTTGCTTTCTGGGTGTCCGGCGAATGCGGTTTTGGCCAGCACTTCGTCTATTGCGCTGGTCCCCTCAAGGCGGGAAACCAAAAGTGCGGCTTCCAGCACACGATCTTGCGCGTTCAATGTCTCCGATACAAACAAGCGTTGTGAGTGCCGGTCATATCGCGCCCTATCCGGGCCCATAATGTCAATTGGGACAATCCGCATATCAATGCCGGAATTTGCCCGCAACCTTGCTTTCAAGCCAGCGAGCACGTCATCTTTAGGCGAAAGTTCAAACCAGATTTCCTCAGCGAGGGCCTCGAGCGAAGGAAAGAGCGAGCCACTTGCCTCGATCCATCGCCTGACCGCTTCAAATGGCAATTGTTTTGTTACGGCACCTGTGACCGCAATTTCCTGATTGAGGTCACCAAGCCGTTTCAATACTTCGCGATAGGCCTGATAAAGTTTGACCGTGGCACCCACGAGATTGGGGGCTACTTGTGCTGCCTCGACAAGTTCGCTTGTGGCGGGGATTTCACCCATGAGAAGGGGATCCGCGATTACTTCCTTGAGTTGGGCCAGGCTAGTGCCCTGTTCCGCTGAGGCGCCAAGTTCGGCAATATCCACTTCATGTTGAGTATGCAGCCGTAGAAGGACCTGTGCGGTCAATGGGCGCTGGTCACGTTCGATGAGGTTCAGATAGCTCGCGGAGATGCCAAGGCTTTCGGCAAATGCGGCTTGGCTTTGGTTTTGCCTGTTGCGAATGCGCCGTAGACGCGCACCTGCAAATATCTTGCTTCCGGCCATGGTTCTCCTTTACATGATTTACATTACTTTTAATATTACCTTACAAACAATGACACATTATCTTGAATATTCTGGTTATTTTTGCATTGCAATGTAATTATTTGTCAACGAGCGCAAGGAGCTGACAAAATGACTGCATTCAATGCCATTACCCCTTCTGCCCCTAAAGGACGTTTTGACGGGATTGAACGCACTTATTCTGTGGCAGATGTTCAGCGGCTGCGAGGTTCGCTGCCCATCCGCCATACGCTTGCTGAAAATGGCGCCAACAGGCTGTGGCAGCTTCTTCACGAGGAACCCTTCATCAATGCATTGGGGGCTCTTTCCGGCAACCAAGCCATGCAAATGGTGCGTGCAGGATTGAAGGCGATTTACCTCTCCGGGTGGCAGGTTGCTGCTGACGCCAATGTGGCGGGCGACATGTATCCCGATCAATCACTTTACCCGGCAAATTCGGGGCCGGAACTGGCCCGCAAGATCAACAAGACATTGCAGCGTGCCGACCAGATTGAACACGCCGAAGGCAAGATGTCCGTGGAGAACTGGTTTGCGCCGATTGTGGCGGATGCCGAGGCAGGCTTTGGCGGTCCGCTGAACGCTTTCGAGATCATGAAGGCCTATATTGAGGCAGGTGTTGCAGCTGTGCATTTCGAGGACCAGCTGGCTTCCGAAAAGAAATGCGGCCACCTCGGCGGCAAGGTTTTGATCCCCACCTCGGCGCATATCCGCAATCTTATTGCCGCACGGCTTGCTGCTGACGTGATGGGCGTTCCTACACTCATTGTGGCCCGCACTGACGCGGAGGCTGCCAAGCTGCTCACCTCAGACATTGATGAGCGCGATAAACCTTTTGTGAAAAAGGATGAGCGTACACCGGAAGGTTTCTATCATGTTCAAAACGGGATAGAGCCTTGCATTGCACGCGCGATTTCCTACGCACCCTATGCTGATTTGATCTGGTGTGAAACTTCAACGCCTGACCTCGCTCAGGCGAAGAAATTCGCCGAAGCGGTGCGCCAAGTGCATCCCAACAAGATGCTGGCTTATAACTGCTCGCCGAGCTTCAATTGGAAAAAGAAACTGGATGATGCGACTATCGCAAAATTCCAGCGTGAACTTGGCGCCATGGGTTACAAGTTCCAGTTTATCACGCTGGCAGGTTTCCATCAATTGAACTTCGGCATGTATGAACTGGCGCGCGGGTATCAGGCCACGCAGATGTCGGCCTACTCAAAATTACAGGAAGCGGAATTTGCCGCGGAAGCTGATGGCTACACCGCCACGCGGCATCAACGCGAGGTGGGAACGGGGTATTTCGATGCCGTTTCCACTGTCATCAGCGGGGGTCAATCCTCCACTGGCGCCATGCATGAATCCACTGAAACTGCACAATTCAAAGCTGCATAAGGAGATATTCAAATGTTCAAAACACATGTGAAAGAACGTGCCGAAGCTCAATCTTCAGAAATGAGCGAGCGTCAAAAACTGGCGATCAATCGTGTGGCCAATGAATTACACAGGTTGAATAACGCTGTCATCAGCGCTGTGGAGGTTGGAATTTCCGTGGAACTGCAAAGAGGCGCGCGCCATCATGCGCATGGCGGACACTGGGGCGATCTGATGATCCCGGTTGTTGTTAAGCAATCGCAGGAAGAATTTGAACAATAGAACTGCAAAAGGCCGGAGGTTCCTCCGGCCTTTTGAAGGAGATGTATTGGCTATTAGCGCTTCGAGAACTGGAAGCTGCGGCGGGCCTTGGCCTTGCCGTATTTCTTGCGTTCCACAACGCGGCTATCGCGCGTGAGGAAGCCGCCCTTCTTGAGGGCTGGACGCAGATCTGGCTCAAAATTGGTAAGAGCGCGGGAAACACCGTGACGCACGGCACCGGCCTGGCCTGAAAGGCCACCGCCTACCACCGTACAAACCACGTCAATTTGCGTGCCGCGGTTCACCAAATCAAGAGGCTGCTGCACAAGCATGCGAAGCACCGGACGGGCGAAATAGGTTTCGATTGTCTTGCCATTCACCGTGATCTTGCCTGAACCGCGCTTTACCCATACACGGGCAATGGCATTTTTCCGACGGCCGGTGGCGTAGGCACGGCCCTTGGCGTCGATCTTTGGCTTGGCGGGTGCTGCAGGAGCAGCTGCGGGATTAGCGGCTGCGGCCAATCCCATGGCAGCGCCAAGATTTGCGAGAGTTGTTTGTTCAACCATGATAATTAACCTCTCACAACATTCTTGGAGTTCATTGCCTTGACATCCAGCTTAACCGGGTTTTGCGCTTCATGCGGGTGGGCTGAGCCACTGTAAATACGCAAATTGGTCATCTGCTGGCGCTTGAGCGAAGCACCTGGAAGCATGCGCTTCACGGCTGCCTCAAGAACGCGCTCCGGAAACTTGCCATCGAGGATCTGATGGGCCTTGCGTTCCTTGATGCCGCCTGGAAAACCTGTATGCCAGTAATAGGTCTTGTCTTGGCGCTTGGCGCCTGTGAAGGCGATTTTTTCGCAATTGATGACGATTATGTTGTCACCACAATCCATGTGTGGAGTGAAAGTTGGCTTGTGCTTGCCGCGCAGACGGTTGGCAATGATGGTAGCCAAGCGGCCAACAACAAGTCCCTCTGCATCAATCAGCACCCAATTTTTCACGATGTCCTTGGCTTTCGCCGAATAGGTTGTCATGTCAGTTACTCTGGGTTGTCGATCTTAAATAAGAAGGCAGAGATTGCCCCTGCCCTTCCGAATGGTGCGGTAATACGGATTAGATGTGAATAAGTCAATCAAAAGCCGCAAAAACAGGCGAATTTTTGTTGTGGTATTATAGTACCGTAAATGAATTCTTTTGCTCCAAATTGCCCCGCAATGCTGCTAAGAAACGGTCAAGTGGTTCTGAACAATGCAGAATCGGACTTTGCCGGGGTGAGACATGACGCGGTATGCAGCAGTTGTAGGTGCTTTCCTTCTCATCATCATGCAGGGAGGTTGGAATGTGGCAAATGCGGCTGGCGACCCTGCAGCCACCGTTCAATCACAAGAAGACGTCAAACCACCCGCTCCGGGTCTTGCCCCGCCAGACCCCACAGAACCTGACCCAAGCTTGCCTACTGATAATGAGACACCGCCTGCCGATGAAGTGAATGTGGGCGAGATTCCCGACGTAAAAATGGTGGATTTGACCCTTGATGCCGCAAAACGCGCTGTCGATGCCTATATCCTGCTCAAGGACAAGTACAAGGACGCGGCACTTGAGAACTACGAGACGTTGCAGGAGTTTGTGGACAAAGACCCGCAGGGCAAGGCATTTGACGCTGATGTCAAGGCTGCGGGCTTTGCAAATGTGGACATTTGGAACCAGACGGTCACAACCGTAAGCGCCGCCTATGCCAATATTATGAATGACCAGACCGCTGACATTAAATCACAGATTGAGGAAGCACAGAAAGACACGGCAATGGCGCAGGACATGAGGGATAAGATCGTTGCGTCTCTTAACGCGCTTATCCCTACGCAGGACAATCAGAAAGTTGTACAGCAGTTGATCGACGATCCCACTTATACGGAAAAATTGAAGCAACTGGAAACGGAAGGCGAATGAGCGAACTGGTTCTGAGAGATGAAAACGAAGATGTGCTGCGGCTGACGCTGAATGACGCGCCGACACGTAACAGCCTGTCCGCCGCCATGATTGATGCACTGTTGGATGCGCTTTCCAATTCGCAAGCCCGCGTGATCGTCATTGCAAGTCAGGGACCAGCCTTCAGTTCCGGACATAACCTCAAGGAAATAACCGCGCACCGCAATGATGCTGATGAGGGACGGTCTTATTTTCAGGCACTGTTTGATAAATGCGCAAATCTCATGTTGGCGATTAGCAAACATCCTGCCGCAGTGATGGCTGAAGTTGATGGACTGGCAAGTGCTGCGGGTTGCCAACTGGTGGCCACGTGTGACCTTGCCATTGCTTCTGACCGCGCGAGTTTCTGTACGCCAGGCGTGAATATCGGGTTGTTCTGCTCCACCCCAATGGTAGCGGTTTCGAGGGCTTTGGCGCGCAAGCACGCCATGGAACTTCTGCTGACGGGTGACGTGTTCAACGCTGACGAAGCCTTGCGCATGGGATTGATCAACCGCGTGACAGGGCAAAACGAACTGCGCAAGGTGACGGACGAAATCGCTAGAAAAATAGCTTCCAAATCTGCTGCTGCCATCGGCATTGGCAAGAGGACATTTGATGCTCAGCTAGAAATGAATTCAAGCGAGGCTTATGCCTATATGGCGCGGGTGATGGCAGAAAACCTGTTGGTTGACGACGCCAAGGAAGGGATTGAGGCCTTTATCCAGAAACGCCATCCCCACTGGGAGCATGAGATTTGAAGCCACGCATAAATATTGTGACCTTCGGGGTTTCGGATATGCCGGTCATGCGGTCATTTTATGAAAAACTGGGACTGAAGGCCTCGAGTGCCAGCAATGCTGATGTTACTTTCTTTGATGCCAATGGAATTGTGCTTGGACTTTTTGGTTATAATGCGCTGGCGAAAGATGCAGGTGTTGCCGCATTGCCTCTACCGACATTCCGGGGCGTGAGCGTTGCCTGGAATGGCGGGAGCGAAACCGAAGTTGACCAGATCATGGAACTCGCCGGGGCTGCGGGCGCAACCCTCGTGAAAAAGGCACATAAAGTCTTCTGGGGCGGCTATTCAGGTTATTTTTCTGACCCGGAAGGAAACTTGTGGGAGGTGGCCCATAACCCATTCTTTCCATTGGATGCCAATGGCCGCATCAATCTACCATGAATCACGACACCTACGAAGCGAGCTATATACTGGGCATTTTGCATGACGTGAAAACCATTGCGATGGTGGGCGCCTCCAGCAATGAGGTAAGACCATCTTTCCTCGTCATGAAGTATTTGATGAGCAAAGGTTATGAAGTTCTACCCGTCAATCCTGGGCTTGCTGGGCAAACGCTGCTTGGGCAACCGGTTTTCGCTTCTCTCAAAGATGTTCCAAAACCCATAGACATGGTGGATATTTTTCGGAATTCCGAGGCTGCGGCCGCTATTGTCGATGAGGCACTGACGCTTAATCCCAAGCCATCCGTGATCTGGATGCAGATCACGGTGCGCAATGATGCAGCTGCCGCCTTGGCTGAGGCGCAAGGGCTGAGAGTGGTTATGAACCTCTGCCCCAAGATCGAGTATGGCAAGGCGTCGGGCGAATGGGCATGGGTGGGCGGAAATTCCGGCATTATTTCATCGCGGAAACAGCACAGCCATGAAAGCGGGCGCGTTCAAAGTCTGGGGCTTGGCGTAAAGCCATTCCGGTAATAGTCTCATAAAACACAACAGGAGGAAATAATGACCGATAGAGTTCCAGGATTCGATACACTCGCAATTCATGCCGGCGCAGCACCGGATCCGACCACAGGCGCACGGATTACTCCCATCTATCAAACAACCGCATTTGTGTTTGACGATGTGAAACATGCATCGGACCTTTTTGCGCTCAAGGCCTTCGGCAATATCTATACCCGGATCATGAACCCTACGCAGGGCGTTCTGGAGGCCAAGGTGGCAGCACTCGAAGGCGGTACGGCTGCTCTGGCCGCTGCTTCAGGCCATGCCGCACAAATGCTGGTATTCCACGCGCTGATGCAGCCCGGCGATGAATTTGTGGCAGCGCGGCAGCTTTATGGTGGCTCCATCAACCAGTTCAATCATTCTTTCAAATCATTCGGGTGGCACGTTGTCTGGGCAGATGCTGAGGATGTTAATTCCTTCGAAAAAGCGCTTTCGCCAAAGACCAAGGCTATTTTCATCGAGTCCATCGCCAATCCGGGCGGACGCATCACCGACATTGCAGCCGTGGCAAAAATCGCCAAGGCCGCCGGCGTGCCGCTGATTGTGGACAATACCCTGGCCACTCCATATCTTTGCAAACCTATCGAGCATGGCGCGAATATTGTCGTGCATTCGCTCACCAAATTCATGGGCGGTCATGGTAATTCCATGGGTGGTGCCATCGTTGACGGCGGTAATTTTGACTGGTCGAAGAGCGGCAACTATCCTCTGCTCTCCGAGCCCAATGAATCCTACCACGGCATGAAATTCCATGAAACTTTTGGCGGCATTGCGTTCGCCATTGCCTGCCGCGTACTTGGACTTCGCGATCTTGGACCTTCGATATCACCGCAGAACGCGTTTTATATCCTCACCGGCATGGAAACTTTAGGCTTACGCATGCAGAGACATTGCGACAACGCGCAGAAGGTGGCGGAGTGGCTTTCTCAAAATCCCAAGGTGGCCTGGGTGAATTATGCGGGGCTTCCCAACAATGATCATCATGCCTTGCAAAAGAAATATTCGCCGCGGGGAGCGGGTGCCGTGTTCACTTTTGGTCTGAAGGGTGGCTATGAAGCTGGCGTCAAGGTTGTGTCCGGCGTCAAACTGTTTTCGCATCTTGCCAATGTGGGCGATACGCGATCACTTATCATTCATCCCGCTTCGACAACCCATAGCCAGCTTACGCCTGATCAATTGAAGAAGGCGGGTGCGGGTCCTGATGTGGTTCGACTTTCGGTCGGCATTGAGGATGTTGAGGACCTTATCGCTGATCTAGATCAGGCAATCGGATAACCAATCTGCTGTGCAGGTTCCAGACGGCCACCAGGAGAACCACGAAGGCACCGGCCTGGTGGACCAATGCGATGGCCAGCGGAAGATGCAGTAGAAGGGCTAGGATGCCAATGCAGGCTTGCGTGAAAATCGTATAGCCGAGGACCATGCTGGGTATCGAGAAGCTGCGCCATGCGTGGATGATGGCTGCGGCGAGAAGAACATAGGCCAGCATTCTGTGGTCGAACTGCACGGTGAGTGCATTTTCGAAGAGATTCTGCCATGGAGGAACCATGGTAAGAAGACCATCGGGAATCCATTTTCCGTCCATCTTGGGCCAAGTCTGATACCCCTGCCCTGCGTCCAGTCCGGCCACAAAGCCGCCCGCAGATATTTGCAGCAACACGAGGGCAATCAACAAAAGCGCATATACGTCATCAAAGCTGCCTGGAAAATAACGACGCAGGCCTATGCCGAGCGCCACCCAGAGAACAGCTGCAAAAATCAACGCGGCGAGTGTAAGGTGAGCGGCGAGCCGATATTGACTGACGTCTACGCGGCTCTCGAGCCCCGAGTACACCATGTACCATCCGAGTCCGCCCTGTGCGGCTCCCAAAACCAGGAGCATCAATAAAGCGGGCAAGATGCGCAGTTCCAGTTTGCGCAAAGCTGCGAAGTACACGAGCGGGATTGCAAAAACCACGCCTATGAAACGTCCCAAAAACCGGTGTGCCCATTCCCACCAGAAGATATATTTGAAGTCGCCCAAGCTCATTGCCGAATTGAGAGCTTTGAACTGCGGGATTTGTTTGTATTTTTCGAATGCTGATAACCAATCCGCCTCATTTAGCGGTGGAATTACGCCCATTATAGGGTCCCATTCCGTGATGGAAAGACCGCTATCGGTCAATCGCGTCAAGCCACCAACCAGCACCATACAGAAAACAAGAAAAGCGATGAAATAAAGCCAGCGACGAACTTGCGGTGCGGCGATTTGAGCGCGACTCGATGCCTGTTTCATACCGAGCGGAATACGGGGGCTGGCATGCCAATTCAAGCGGGGCTAGAGTCGCAGGCCAAGGTTGTTCTTCTCATTGACCGGGGAAACCTTTAATAAATCGGCATGAAAATCCGACAGCGCAAGATGATTGGCATCGCGGCCACTGTTATTATCATTATTGTTTATGCCCTGATTGCCATGGCATTGGCTGCGAAATTCGTTGTGGGGCTTGATACATGGTTGCAGTTGCCGATCTTCATCATTTTAGGGATCGGTTGGCTTCCCATCGTGATGATTATCGTACGCTGGATGTCACGGCCTGATGATTAAGCAACGTTGACCTGCTTGAAACCATTCCACAAGGCAAAGGCTGAACCCGAGAGCAAAACATCGACGTAACGCAGCTTCTGGAATTCACCCGAAAGTGACAGCCTGGGGAGCGCCGTGAGGTGATTGGCGTGGCCCGAAAAAATCAAACCTTTTCTGGTCGTTAACGCTGCTTCATATCCTGCCGCTTGAGCCAGTTTAAAGTCGCGTTTTCCCGCTGAGTCCTCATCGCCATAGGGATAGGCAAAAAAACGGGGAGCGCTTCCAAGCTCTTGGGACAAACGCTGGCGTGATTGGGTAAATTCACTCAGGGCTTCACTTTGCGAGAGTTTTGCCACCGCATAATGATGCACGGTGTGGGCGCCAATGGTGCAAAGCGGATCGCGGGCAATTGCGCGCAACTCATCCCATGTCATTGCTTCCGACCGGCAAATGGCTGCCAGATCCACCCGGTTTGTTTCACAGAAGTCCCTGATCCATTTTCGCTGTTGAAATTGCTCCATGGCGCGAACCGGCCAATAGACCTGCTGCCATGCTGCCCTTTTTTGCGTATCGCTCACCGATTTAAGGACCAAGCCTTGACCAGCTATCGTTGCGCGTACTTGTGTATTTCCAGCAATGACGGCTTCGAGGCCCCGCCACCAGAGTTCGCAGGTTCCGTCCTGGATTGCGGGGCTTGCAAATATTGTGAACGGACAATTGTGCTTACGGAATACAGGGCGGGCATGAATCAGGTTGTCGCGATAGGCGTCGTCCAGAGTAAAAACAGCGAAAGGACGTTCGCCTGTATTATTGTGCTTGATCCGCTCTACCGCATCAGAAAGGCTAATCAGGTCATACCCCCGCGAACGGACGAGTTGGATGACTGAGCCCAGAAATTCGGGCGTTACTTCTAGTCCGGCGTTGGGTGCAAATCCTTTCTGCAAACCACCGCCTGGGCGCACATGATGCAGCATGAATATTGCTCCAAGGCCGCCAAATATAGGCCGTAAAACCTGGGAGGCACCGGAATAGTACAGCATATCGAGGCTGGTTTTGAGAATTGATGTTTTTGCCATGATTGAACTGGTCACCCAAAATGGATGTGAAAGGCTGGCAGTCACATCTAACAAATATGTGTTGCCAAGCACTTGCAACGGAGTTGAGGAACAAAGACGTGGTTAATTCAAAGTTAACGCGGCACGCCCTAGGCGCTAGCTGCGCGTTTTACGGGCGACAATGAGGTTTGCTCAAGGACTACCAGCCGGGCATCCACATTGTTTTCAGTCTTGATGCTATTTAACGTTACGCCAGCTTCGATCTGATTTTCGGCCGAAGCCAACATAACCACTCCCTGGCAATTTGGAATAAGCTCGTGGGTGTTTTCCGAGGCTTCACCAACATGAACGATAACAACATCGTAAATGGTGCCAAGGGCCTGCAAAACCACTTCTGTGCGCTGCGCCAACAATGCCATGGCGGCATCATCGCGAGTGAAACCAAAACGCAGGAGATGCACATTCGATTCGGTGTCGCGGGCGATGACTTTGGTAAAGTCAGCCTTGCCCGATAATAGATCTACAAAACCCGGACCTGCGGCCAAGCCAAAGAACATTTCCACGCACGAGCCATGCGTTGCCAAATCCACAACCACCACACGGAGGTTAAGAGATGATATGGACCGCGCCATAATGACAGCGGCCAGCGATGAATCGCGTATGTCGGTATCCCACGAAATGATGGCTACTTGCCGCCGCTTGGCGCTTTGTGGCAAGGCCGCCGCCCAACTGGCCATCTGAGAGCCGGCTTCGCCCAGACCATAATCATCCTCGCGCGCAGTGGCCGATAGAAGCTCGCGTATGTCAGCGGAATTGGGAAGAGAAGGCAATTTGGCCAAGGCCATGACACTCGGTTTGGGCGGTGAAGGAGGTGGTGCAGAAACCAGTACAGGTTCTTTTAGAACTGTGGCGGGAATGGTGGCGGCCTGCTTTTGCTCCCTTGATCCCCCTGTGGTCGTCATGACTTCCATAAGGAAGGACAAGCCCAGTGCCATAATCAGTCCTGCCAGGGTGGCCAACAATACGGTGGGTCCCGGCTTTGGGAAAGATGGGCTGGCCGGTGGCGCTGCCTGCTCAATGATGCGGGCGAGAGCTGGCTGCGTTGAAAGATTCTGGCGAGAACTGGCATCGGCATAACGGAGCAGCAAGGTTTCCAACAGCGCTTTGTCTGCGGCAGCGTCACGCTCCATAGCCTGGAGTTTTACGTCATCCTGGTTGGCAAGCAATTCACTCCCTTTCATTTCTTCCAGTCTGGCACGCAAGGAATCCTCACGTGCCTGAGCAATCCGGGCTTGCTCATCCAAGCCCTGAACCACTTTCAAGGCTTCCGACCTGATCTGGCGATTGATGTTGTTCATTTGATTTTGGGCAGCAATCATCTTGGGATGATTAGGCAGATAGGTAGCTGAAAGCTCCGCTACAGCACGAGCTGCAGAGACTTGCTGTTCCCGAAGCCGTTGCACATTGGGGGAACTGAGCACATCAGGCGATTCGTCCACGTTACCTCGGCTCGCCAGCAATTCGTTGATGGACTTGGCGCGTTCTTCGGCATCGGTGCGCGCGGTTCCAGCCAGCGTGATTTGTGAATTGAGTTCTGAAAGCTGCTGTGCATTCAAAGTAGTTGTCGAACCTTTCAGCAGGCCTGCTTCGGCGCGAAAAGATTCAATGGCTGCCTCCGATCCCGCCAGCTTCTTACGCAAATCATCAATCTGTCCGCCAAGCCATTCGCGCGCGCGGTTAGTTGGCCGTAGCCTGGTTTCCGCCGTTGATTCTACATATAATTTAACAAGAGTATTTGCGACATTGGCGGCTACTGCTGGATCATTGGCAGAATACTTGATTGCAACAACGTTAGACTCGGGCACCTGGTATACCAGCAAATGCGAGAAGTAGCGTTTCAAGGCTCTTTCCGCCTTGCTCATCAATCGGGGATCTTCGCCGAAACCAAGGGCCAGCAGCATTTTCTGGGTTGTTCCTAATTCGCCACCCTTCAGGCTGTCAAATTCCGGTTTTTCCTCAAGCTTGAGAGCCCGCGCGACACCCACTGCCAAATCGCGCGATTTCAATACGGAGACCTGGCTCAATACGATACGATCATCAATGGTATCCGTTCGCTCGTCGGCTGAAGACTGCGTACGATCATAGGGTGAAGCGAGATTTTCGATCAGAATCTGGGCTTGGGTTGTATAGACGTAACTTGACTTATTGACATAGAATGCACTGCTGCCAAAAGCCAACAGCGTCATCAAAGCAATGAGTAGTTTGTGGCGGACAATTCCGCGCAGGACATCCACAAGATTGATGGTGGGTGCAAGCTGTGAGTGATTATTCATAGAACGCAAAACACCTTTTTCGGAAACGGCCTCCCATAAGGTTTGCGGCAGTTATGGTAACCATTTCCTTAACGTGCATCACTCGCACTATTAAACCATTGCTAACCATAATTGCATATGGTTCCGAGAGGCAGGCTGGGGATCGCTTGCATAGCAGTAAGTGGATTGAAACTCGTGCGTAAGCGTCATCTCCTATTTATTTTAAGTGCGTTGGCCCTTGCGGGATGCTCTCAAACCTGGGAGCAATACAGCCCTGCTTCGCCTCCGGGCGGAACCGGGCTTATTGCCGATGGAAGCCTGGTTGAAGGCCCCCAAGCGGTGTCAAGCGTTTCGCAATTGGCGTCCTATGAGGCGCGAGGAATTGTGGCGCCCTATGGCTCACAAGGCACCGCAGCGGCCTATGAATATCTCACGGGCTACCGGGTGGGCGCGGGCGACAGGCTCACAATACGCGTTGCCGGTGAACTTGATCTCACTGGAGATTATCTGGTTGACCCCTCGGGCAATATTTCGATGCCTTATGTGCAATCCATCCACATCGGCGGTCTCTCCACGCCGCAAATTGAAAAAATCATAACCACCAGACTGCGCGGTGGTTATCTGCGGGATCCAAAAGTATCGGTACAGGCCACGGCTCTAAGGCCTTTCTACATTCTTGGTGAAGTGACCAGTTCAGGCAGCTTTCCATATCAGCCAGGCATCAGTATTCAAAATGCAATCGCCATTGCCGGTGGCTACAGCCCGCGCGCTGACCAGGGTGCCGTGCTGATCACACGCAAAAACGTTACTGGAACCTCCACTACGCGGGTTCCTGTCACCACACAAATCTATCCCGGCGATATCATTTATGTCCGCGAACGCTGGTTCTAAAATCCCATGAAAATCCTGCATGTATTCCGCACACCGGTGGGAGGATTGTTCCGTCATGTGCGTGATCTTGTGCGAGGACAATCCCAATTGGGACACGACGTTGGCATCCTGTGCGATTCGTCCACAGGAGGAACAGTTGCCGAGACCCTGCTGAATCAGATCAGACCGTTTTGCACTCTTGGCATCCAGCGCATCGGGATATCGCGGTTGCCGGGGCTCGGAGATGTTTCTGCGGCGCTTCAAACCAAATCAAGTGCAGAAAAAATAGGCGCGGAGGTCATTCATGGTCATGGCGCCAAAGGCGGTTTATATGGTCGCATCGCCGCACGCGCGCTCGGAGTGCTTTCGGTCTATACGCCTCATGGTGGAAGCCTGCACTACAACTGGCTGGGATTTCCTGGCGGGATTTTTCTTGCAACAGAGTGGGCGCTTGGGAAAATCGGCACGGGGATGCTTTTCGTCTGCCAGCATGAACGTGAAAGTTTCATGAGCAAGATAGGTTTGGACGGCAAACGCCATGCTGTAGTGTTCAATGGTCTGTGGCCGGATGAATTTTCCAAGGTAGAGCCACGGTCTGATGCCAGCGATGTGTTCTTCATCGGGGACATGCGCTTGCTCAAAGGTGTCGATATATTGCTTGAAGCGATTGCACTTCTCAAACTCAAGCGACCCATCACCGCCAATTTCGTGGGAGATGGACCTGATCTCGCGCGCTTTCAAAGACAATCCGAAGATCTGGGGCTTTCGCAGGATGTAAGGTTTCTTGGGCGGCTGCCCACCGCGGAAGCATTGAAGTGTGGCCGCTTGCTTGTCATGCCATCGCGGGCAGAATCCTTTCCGTATGTCGTGCTTGAAGCGGGAGCCGGACAGGTTCCTATCATTGCTTGTGATGTGGGGGGGATTTCGGAGATGCTGCCGCGGCAAAACCTTTGCCCGCCCGACAATGCACGAAGCCTCGCGCGGCATATTGAAATGGCGTTGGCAATCCCACAAGCGACCGCGCAAGATGCCCAGTCGCTTTCGCAGTCGATGCAACAAACTTTCAGTGCAGAAATGATGGCCAAGGGAGTGACGGCTTTCTACGCGGAGCTGAAGGAATTGCCTGCACGCTGACAATTTTCTACCGAAGTCCTATTGTCTACGCCGTCAATTCTGCAAGGCCAGTGAAGAGTTCTCCCGGTAGTTCGCCGATAAATCTATGGGATTCCATTTTGGTTGGGTCGAGAACAGTCCGAATACGTCACCGGTTGTGAAAGCAGGTTCGTGGCTGGTTCCAAGCGTAAGAGATTCATTGTAGCGTGATGCCAGATCGGAATCGGCATAGCCCATCCAGTTCAAAACCGAAGCAGCTATCTGAAAATGGGT
>JANMAE010000049.1:0-2648 GCA_031359445.1 Hyphomicrobiales bacterium
CATAAATGCCTACAACTTCGCACGTCGTCTCAAAGCCCTCAAAGGGCTGACACCTTACGAGTTCATCTGTAAATGCTGGACAAATCAGCCCGAAAGATTCAAGCTAAACCCTATCCATCAAATGCCGGGACTTAACATCTAATTTGCCGACAGATGCGCCGCCGCCGTTGCAAGGACGCTACCGCGTTCTGCCAGTCGCTAATGACAAGGGTCGAACGTGGCTTGTGACACCAGATTACAAGTTCGTAGCCCCCTTCAAAAAGGCCATCATTGATCCCAAACCCAGTTTGCTTTTAGGCGTTCTCTCCGGCGGGACCAAAATTGTCGATGTTGTGCGTGTTGGCTGCGCGAAAGCGCGTTGGCCACTGGCAAAGGACGCTTAAATTGCTGAACCATACAGGCACTTGGGTTGGAACTGAAAATGGCAATCTCAAATATTTTCGAGCACTCCATGTTTGAATTTTCTGTGGGTATCCCGCAAATTCTTTTTCAAGTGTAACCCAGGTGTAACCCAGAGCTACATTTCTCACTCAACCCCGAAAAAGGAAAACCCGCTATCTCATTGAGATAACGGGCTTTATTTTGGTTGCGGGAGCCAGATTTGAACTGACGACCTTCAGGTTATGAGCCTGACGAGCTACCGGGCTGCTCCATCCCGCGTTAATGAACGCGTACGGTGTGTAACAGTCCATGTGAGGATTGGGAACCCCTATTTCAAGTTTATTTGCAGTTTTGTGACAATAGTTGGTAATTTACAGCTGAGCTGATTTGCAACAGGAGCTTTGACGTGAAAGCGGGCAAGATTTTGATCATTGTGCACCAGGAAACATCGACACCTGGGCGTATTGGCATGATGTTGCGGGAAAAAGGGTTTTCGCTGGATATCCGCAGGCCCTGTCTGGGAGACGCGCTGCCTGCCACAATGGAGGAGCATGCGGGTGCCGTCATGTTTGGTGGCCCGATGAGCGCCAATGATAGTGAAGCCTGGATTGCCCGCGAGATTGACTGGATTGGCGTGCCGCTCAAGGAAGACAAACCCTTTCTCGGCGTGTGCCTGGGTGCGCAGATGCTGTCCATGCATTTGGGCGGAAAGGTTAGTCGGCATCATCAGGAGCGGGTGGAAATCGGCTATTATCCCATCAAGCCTGTCAATGGCGGTGACGGAATTTCGCATTGGCCCACACAAGTTTACCAATGGCACCGCGAAAGCCTGTCATTGCCGCGTGGTGCCAAATTATTTGCCACAGGCGAGCATTTTGAAAATCAGGCTTACCGGTTTGGCCAAGCCGCCTATGGCATTCAATTTCACCCGGAGGTCACGCGGCTCACCATGCATCGCTGGGTGGTAAAGGCCGCCCACAGGTTTTCACTGCCGCATGCGCAAGGGGCACATGAGCACTTGCATGGAAATCTCATCCATGATGCCGACGTAAAAAAGTGGCTCGCAGTTTTTTTGGATCGCTGGCTGTCGCAAGGTGTCAGAATGGAACAGAAACCACGTTCGCTGGTCGAAGCGACACAGTAAATAAACCGGCTGTTAAGCACTTTCTTCCGCCTTGGAAACCCTTTCGAAACTCTGTTGGCGCATAGTGGCTCATGACACGAAAATCCTTCGCGGGGATGTGTCGGGGCAAGTCCGGGATCATGTATTGCGTACCTGGACACCACATGTTTAAGGAGAGCTTCCAGTTGAGGCTCTCCTTTTCATTTGCTGGTGCATGCAACCAATCCTCGCTGCGGCGCGTATTAAGCTGATGCGATTTCTATTGTTCCTTGCCGCGACCCTCACGATCAGCGCAGCGCTCCTTTATAATTTTGCAGCGCTTGCCACGTTCAACGCTTTCATCCTGAAGGATGGGCAAACACGGGTGGTTGCTGGTGATGTGCCTTATGGTGAAGACGCGCGGCAGCAACTCGACATTTATGGTCCGGATAAAATTGCCGCACCTCTGCCGCTTCTTCTGTTTGTGCATGGTGGCTCCTGGCGGGAAGGCGACCGCAGCGGTTATGCCTTCATCGGGCGAACCTTTGCTGCGCGCGGATATCTCACGCTGGTCATGAATTACAGGCTTGTGCCCAATCATCCCTTTCCGGATTTCGTGAGGGACGTGGCCTTGGCCATTGCCTGGGCCGAAAAAAACGGTGCAGGATATGGCGGGGATCCCTCGCGCATATTTGTGGTGGGACATTCGGCAGGTGCCTATAATGCGGCCATGGCCGTTCTCGATACATCATATCTGGATGCGGCGGGTGTTGATGCTTCGGCGCTCCGCGGCGTGGCCACTTTGGCTGGACCTTTCGATTTTCTGCCGCTGGACAGCAAATCCACCATAGAGGCTTTTGGCAATGCCCCTGATCTCAATGCGACGCAACCCATAAATTTTGCCCGCGCTGATGCGCCCCCCTTCCTGCTTTTGGCGGGCACGGGCGACACCACGGTCTATCCCCGCAACAGCCGTTCGCTTGCGCGGAAGCTGCGGGAAAAGGGTGGCGTGGTCGAACTGCGGGAATATGCCGATGTGAGCCACATCGGCATTCTGCTGGCGCTGGCCAAGCCCTTCCGGCGCAGCTCGGTTCCCGTGCTCGAAGACATTATGCAATTCTTTGCAAAGCACAGGGGCTGAAAGTCACCCCTCGACCCTTGCCGC
>JANMAE010000057.1:0-18681 GCA_031359445.1 Hyphomicrobiales bacterium
GCTTGAATTATTCAAAGCTCCTTTTTATTGCCTGATTTCACTTTCCTTGAGGCACGCAAGAAACAGTGTAATCAAATTGACAGAAAAAACTTGATGCTCTGACGATCAGGCCGATGGTTCCCTTGAGTGTCAAACAGCATAAAATTTTGACAAGCCACTTGGTCGTAACCGGCTAAATATTTCTTACACCAATTTGTCTATTTTTCTTGCAGTCACTCGCGTTGTTCATTGCTTGTTCTAAGTTTACCGCCGCAACACATGGTCGATCATATTCGACCAACCGCAATATCGTCTCGAACTATTTGATACAATGAAATAAAATGGTGGGCGGTATAGGGATCGAACCTACGACCACTACGATGTCAACGTAGTGCTCTACCGCTGAGCTAACCGCCCACTGGGTCTGCGCGGGGTATAAGGCGGGATTTTGCGGCTGGCAAGCCTTAAGCGGCCATCATCCTGTCCACTTCTGCCACGAGATCGCGGAGATGGAAGGGTTTGGAAAGAACCTTGGCATCCTTGGGTGCTTTCGAATCGGGGTGAAGCGCTACCGCTGCAAAACCGGTGATGAACATGATCTTGAGGTGGGGATCCAGTTCGGCGGCCCGCCTGGCCAGTTCAATTCCGTCCATTTCCGGCATCACGATATCGGTGAGCAGCAGGTCAAACGTCGTCTGTTTGATTTCCTCGAATGCGCTCGCACCTTCGCCAAAAGCGGTTACATGATGGCCAGCCTTCTCCAGCGCTTTCACGAGAAAGCGCCGCATGTCTTCATCATCTTCAGCCAGAATGATCTTTGCCATGGTGTTGGTCATCATATCGTTTCCAGCCTCTTTGTGAAACATCTATTAGAATTTGGCCATACTTAATAGCTATTGGGTAAACAGGACGTGAAGCTGTCTGGACAGATCAGCTCGCCTGATCAATACTCATAGAACCTATCATGGCAGATAAGAAGCACCAACCTTCCTTTGAAATTCTTGCACCGGTCGCCTGGACGGCGCCCGCCGTGTTCAATTCGCCTCATAGCGGCAGGAATTATCCAACAGACCTTTTGCGCATGACGCGGCTGTCGGTGGATGCGCTGCGCAAATCGGAAGACTGCTATATTGATGAACTCTTCATGCCCTGTATTGCGCGTGGCGCGCCATTGCTGCGGGCCCATGTGCCGCGCGCCTATATCGATCTTAACCGCGAAGCCTATGAATTTGACCCCCGCATGTTTGTGGGTGAGTTGCCCGGCTTCATGAACACCACCTCGCCACGCGTCGCCGGAGGTTTGGGAACCATTCCCCGCTTGGTGGCGGAAGGCGAAGAAATTTACCGGGAACGCCTGAGCCTGGAAGATGCACTCACCCGCGTTGAGCAGATTTACCGCCCCTATCACCGCACCCTTAAAGCCTTGCTTGACGAGGTGCTGGCCATAACCGGCAGTGTTTTGTTGCTGGATTGCCATTCCATGCCCTCCAATGCGGCAAGCTTTTCGTCACCACCGCAAAAATCCTCCATTGATGTGGTGATTGGTGATCGGCATGGTGCCTCCTGCCCCGAAGTAATAACCCACTTTGTGGAAGATTTGCTCCGGGCCAAGGGCCTGCGCGTGGTGCGCAACAAGCCCTACGCAGGTGGGTTCATCACCCAGAACTATGGTTCCCCGATGCTCGGCCGTAACGCCCTGCAAATTGAAATCAACCGGGCGCTTTATATGAATGAGGCCCGCTTCGAAAAATCGGCCAATTTCCAGCCCCTGCAGGAAACCCTTTCCGCAGTCATCAAGACAATGCTCGAAACCCTGACGGAATTTGCCAATCCCATTCGCCATGCAGCGGAATAAAAAAAGGGCCGCAACTGCGTACAGCGCGGCCCAAGTCTAGGGAGGAAACGCCCAAAAAGGGCAGTGAGAGTATTAGTCTCACGTGTTTGATATGGCACTGCACCATTTCTGATTCAAGACATCGACAATTATATTTTCCGAGTGATCAAAAAATGACACACTTCCTGCATTACGTAAATTCTATAGGCCGCTGTTAATAATCAATAATCGATTGAATTAACCTAGTTATGCAAAATTTGCATAAGTCGAAGTTTATAGTGCATTGCAACATTTTTCCACTGCTTGAGCAAAACCTGGCTCTGCTCTAGGAGTTAAACTAGCTGTTTTTTGAGGGAACACAGAAATTGATAGCGGATTGGACTGAATTGACCGACTTCGCTATCGCCTTGGCGCGGGCTTCTGCCGTGCAAATTCTTCCCCATTTCCGGCAAAACGCGGAAATTGACACAAAACCCCACCATGATTGGGATCCGGTCACCGAAGGTGATCGCGCCGGTGAGCGAATCATCCGGAAAATGATTGAGGAGCGCTTTCCCGACCATGGAATCAATGGCGAGGAATATGGCGTGAAAGAAGGCCGCTCGGGCTTCACCTGGGTACTGGATCCGGTGGATGGCACCCGTTCCTTCATTTCCGGCATGCCAACCTGGGCCACGCTCATTGCGTTGAACTACGAAGGCAAGCCCATGATAGGCGTTATGAACCAGCCATTTGTAGGCGACATGTTCTATGGCAACCCGCATGGAGCATGGAACGACTACCGCGGCCACGTGGGGCCCCTGCATGCGCGCCAAGGCATTGCATTGCAGTCTTCAGCGGCGGGCACCACAGCCCCGGAGCTTTATCGGAATAGTGACCAGATTGCCTTCCAGGCCTTGCGTCGCAGGGTGAGGCTGATGCGCTATGGCGGTGATGCCTATTTCTATTGCGTGCTGGCCGCAGGCCACCTGGACCTCGCCTTGGATGCAGGCCTGCAGGCCTATGACATTGCAGCCCTCATCCCCATCATCAAAGGCGCAGGCGGTGCCGTGGGAAGCTGGAGCGGCAGCACCCCTGCCGAAGGCGGCAACATCCTGTGTGCGGGCTCTGAGGCCCTGCTGCAGGAAGCCATTGAGGCCATGACCTTATGAGCCAGTTGAAATCATGGGCCCAACTTGCCCCTACCCTCATTGCCGTGGCAGCAGGTCGCGCTCCAGCGGATATGGTCATCAGGAATGGCCGCTGGGTGAATGTCCATTCCGGTGAAATCATTTCGGCAACCGATGTGGCAATTGTGGGAGGCCGCTTTGCCTATGTGGGGCCTGATGCAAGCTGCATGATTGCCAGCGGCACAACCGTGATCGACGCCCACGGCCGTTATCTCGTGCCCGGCCTGTGCGATGGCCACATGCATGTGGAAAGCGGTATGGTGACAGTCACGGAATTTGCCCGCGCTGTCATTCCCCACGGCACCACCTCCATGTTCATTGATCCCCACGAAATCGCCAATGTCCTGGGTTCCAAAGGTGTCCGTCTCATGCATGACGAGGCCATGGCGTTGCCTGTCAATGTATTCGTGCAGATGCCAAGCTGCGTGCCCAGCGCCGAAGGCCTGGAAAATTCCGGCGCGACGATCACCCCCGAAGATGTGGCCGATGCCATGACCTGGCCAAATATCATTGGCCTGGGTGAAATGATGAATTTTCCAGGCGTGATCAACGCCGATGCAAAGATGCTGGCAGAAATTTCCGCCACGCAAAACGCTGGAAAAACCGTGGGCGGCCATTATGCCTCGCCCGATTTGGGTCATCCCTTCCACGCCTATGTGGCAAGTGGTCCCGCTGATGATCACGAGGGAACCAATTTGGATGATTGCATTGCCAGGGTGCGTCAGGGCATGCGCGCCATGCTGCGCCTGGGTTCCGCATGGTATGATGTGGCAGCCCAGATCAAGGCGGTAACCGAGCGCCGCATCGATACGCGCAATATCATTCTGTGCACTGATGATTGCCATTCCGGCACCCTGGTAAACGAAGGTCACATGAACCGCGTTGTCCGTCACGCCATTGCCCAGGGCCTTCCCCCGATTACGGCTATCCAGATGGCCAGCCTGAACACGGCCCAGCATTTTGGCTTGGAACGCGAGTTAGGCTCCATAACGCCTGGCCGCCGCGCGGACCTCATCCTGACGTCTGATCTCGTTTCACTGCCCATTGAAACTGTCATTGCCCGTGGCGTCGTGCTTGCCGAAAACGGCAAGCTGCTAAAGGAGCCGCAAAAATTTGAATATCCGGCTTATGCCAAAAACACGGTGCATGTGGGTCGCCGCATTGTGCCTGAGGACTTTGAAATCGCGGCACCCCCCGGAGCAAACTCGGTGGAAGCCCGGGTTATCGGCGTGATTGAAAACCAGGCGCCCACCAGGGCTTTGCAAAAATCCCTGGCCGTGAAATCAGGCTTGGTTGAAATGAACCGGTCAGAAGATGTCTGTCAGATCGCCATTGTTGAACGCCACCGCGGCCTGGGCACCGTGGTGAATGCTTTTGTATCAGGTTTCCGTTATGGCGTGGATTGCGCCGTGGCCAGCACCGTAGCTCATGACAGCCACCACATGATCATCGTTGGCACCAATCATGCCGACATGGCCCAAGCCGCAAATATCCTGAGTGAAATCGGTGGCGGCGTGGTGGTGATCAGTGCAGGGCACGAACTTGCCCGCGTGGAACTTCCCATCGCCGGCCTCATGTCAGATGAACCTGCGGAAATTGTTGCTGCCAAAGCGGAAAAAATGGTGGCGGCCATGAAAGCCTGTGGCTGCTCGTTGAACAATGCCTTCATGCAGCATTCGCTGCTGGCATTGGTCGTCATCCCCGAATTGCGGATATCCGATGTAGGCTTGATCGACGTCAGAACCTTCAAAAAGGTTGATCTCTTTGTTGAGTGAGGCCGGAATCAGCCACAAGGCTTAATCGTCGCGGTGAACCTTTTCGCGGCGTTCATGGCGTTCCTGGGCTTCTATGGAAAGCGTTGCAATGGGCCGCGCGTCAAGCCGCTTGAGGCCGATGGGATCACCCGTTTCCTCGCAATAGCCATAGGTTCTGTTCTCGATGCGTTGCAAGGCAGCTTCGATCTTGGAGATCAGCTTTCTCTGTCGGTCGCGCGCGCGCAATTCCAGCGAACGGTCGGTTTCCGAAGACGCCCGGTCCGCCAGATCCGGCAAAACGTGATTCTCATCCTGCAGATGCGAAATCGTTTCACGACTCTCGCGCAACAATTCCTCCTTCCACACATTGAGCTTGTTGCGAAAATAGGCAACCTGCCGTTCGTTCATGAACGGCTCATTTTCACTCGGTTTATAATCCAGATCGGCTAGTACATTCATAAAAGTCTCTCCACCGGGTTCTAGGCGCGGGCTTGTAGCGAGTTTGCAGAACTTCGACAAGCCTCCATGGCTTCCCTTATGCCAGACTTACGTAACGGCAAAATTAACAGTTGCAGCGAAGCAAAAATTGTGCCGGGAAAATCTATGAACGAAGCGATCGCCGTTCATCGAGCCGGTCGCGGAACTGCATCCACCAATAGGATGCCTGCACCCCTATGCGCCCGGCCTGCCCCCCGGCCCACGTCGGCGCAAAAGCGGAAAATCGCTGATACTCGTCATCGCCATCGGCAATGGCGCGCGCAATGAGACCGCCCGCCATGGCCGTTGTGTTCATGCCATGGCCGCCAAAAGCCGTGGCAAACCACTGGCCTTCCGCATCGCGCCCGATCAGCGGCATTTTATGCAAGGCATAGCCCATGAGCCCACCCCATGAATACGCGATGCGGGGGCTGCCCAATTGTGGATAGGTAGAGACCATGTCCTGCTTCATGCGTTCTGCCAGGCGCGAAGGCTCTGACACGCGCGTGGTGATCCGCCCGCCCCATAAAATGCGCCCTTCGCTGATCAAGCGGTAATAATCACCGGCGCGCCGCGTGTCCGCGATGGCCGATGAAGTGCGGATCGCTTCCTGCTGTGGCAAAGGTTCGGTAACGGCAACATAGGTGGCAACGGGCAACACGGCGCGCCCCGATACGGGATGAATTTTTCGGTCAAGCGAGGACACACAATACACCACATGCTGGCAGGAAACCTCCCCCGCTGCAGTTTTCACCCGCCACGCCCCCCCGCGCTTTTCAACATTGAGAGCAGCCGAGTTTTCATGAACCACAGCGCCTGCCTGCTCAGCCTTTTCAGCCAGCATGAACGCATAGCGCAAGGGGTGAAAATGAAATGCACGAGGGTTGGAAATGCTTTCGAAATAACGCGGCGAGTTGAGCTGTTCACGTGTTTGCGCAGATGCCAGATAGGAAAAATCCTCGCCATAGTGCAAGGCCATGCTATCGCGATAGGCACGCAACGCGCCGCTGTCCTTGTGCCGCAGCGCCACAATCCACCCCTCCCCCATTTTCAGCGATGGGTCACCTTCTGCAATTTCCCGCCGCACATATTCCGTACCCGCAACGGAAAGTCCATAGAGAGCCTGCGCCGCTTCCAGTCCCACGCGCCTCTGCACATTTTCAATGCCCTCGGCAAACCCGCTCGAAACAAATCCGCCATTGCGTCCGGAAGCCGCCCAGGCAATTTTCTGCGCCTCCAGCAGCACCACTTTTTTATGCTTGCGCGCAAGCTCCAGCGCCGTCGTTAGCCCAGCAAGGCCCCCACCCACCACACACACATCGGCTTGGACCTTGCCGCGCAAGGCGTCCCTCGCGGCCCGCCGCACCGCCGTTGCCTCATACCAGGTTGCGAAAGTGTTAACGCTCTGTGCCATTTTGAACCTTTAATAAAAAACCATGTTTAACGCAAAATTAGCGGAACTCGTTCAAGTTTAGCGAACAGTATCTGGGGTAGCGGGAATCCATCATGCGTCTAGCGTCGGTATCAATCATGGTTCTAGCAGGCTTTGCCCTGTCAGCATGCACGGGCGAAATGGGCGACACAACCTGCAACACCATTGATATCCCGACAAGCGGCCCTTGTGTTGCAACGTCCGTTGCCACAGGCCAGACGCCAGTAGCTACTGTAATTCCTGTAGTACCACTGCCCACGAATGTGCCTCCAAGTACGAACGTCGGAAACAGTGTTACTCTTGCCACCGGCGATACAACCATCGCGCTTGAATTTGCAAATATCATTTCCCCAAAACCCGGCAGCCTGTCAAAACTCACGGAAATCAGCGGCGCAACCAACACAGCAAAATTGGAAATTGATACCAAGGCCGCAACCAACAACACATGGCCAGTAGCAAAAACCATGGACGAATTTGCGTTTGGCACAAATTCAACATTTGGAGCTGGCCTTGGCGCGAATTATAAGGAATATGCATTTATAGACCTGGGCGCAGGTGTTGACGAAGAATTGCAGGTCTGGAATTGGACCAATAGTCATGCAACGCAATATCGCGATGTGTCTGGCGCAGGCGAAGCACGCAAACAAGCATGGTCTTTTGGTGGCAACGCTACTCCTGTTGCCAATATGCCGCCAATTGGTACTGGCGGTAGTGCAACCTATATTGGAAAGTATGGTGCCACATCGAAAACCTGGAATTGGGTTGATCCTAACAATCCAGCCCGTACCCTCTCGGCCAATGGTTCTTGGCAGGTCGTTGGAAACAGCCTGTTAACAGCAGACTTCGGCACCGCAAAGTTCGTGGGCACTCTCACGCCCACACAATGGACAGGATGGCAAACCCTTAATGGTGGCGTAGGTCGGCTGACTGTTAATTCAACTGCTACCGGGAACCCCAATTTTTCCGGTTTCATGAATGATGATGTGATTATCACGGGAACCATTACTGGTAATACAATTGCCAACGGCAAGGCCGAATTCGATCCAGCCAAAGGTTGGCTCAACGGCAACAATCCGGCTTATGCTGGTTTCTTTGGAAATCCCACTGCGGGACCTTCTGAAGTCACGGGTGTCTATAATTTTGTAGCTGTTGCGAAAGACCCTATCGGCGGCGAACCCCCAATTAACGACGACAGACGGGCATATGTCCAACAGAGTGGCGTTTTCCATGGTTGCAACAACCCCGGCATCGGCACATGCCCTCCATAAAAAGTTTGGCCGCAGCTTCCAAAAAGCGCGCATTTTTTGGCGCGCTTTCTTTTCTGCTGCTGACCGGGACCACCATTGCCAAGGCTGAAATGACAGCCACGGCCCAACAGGTTTCGGCCTATCAGGACTTGAGTGAAAAAGAGCGGGTGGGGATTCTCATCCGGCTGGCAAAATCCGGACAGCATGAGCTTGCTGCCAGCCTTCTCACGCGCTTTCCTCTTACCGGCCCTTTCGCGAAAAACCGCAGCCTGTTTCTTGAAGGTCTGATTCTTCACGGTCGCGGCAATCTCACCGGCGCAGCGGAAAAGTACCGCGCTGCATTGGCAAACGATCCCAGTCTCACTCTGGTGCGTTCCGAACTCGCCCAAACCCTTTTTGAACTCGAGGACGATGAAAGTGCGAAACATAATCTGAAACTGCTGATGGCCGAGGCGCCGTCACAAGACGCAGCCAATGGCATCCGCTCCTTCATCGATACTATCGATGCACGTCGTCCTTTCACCTTCAATACCTATGTTTCAGCGGCACCCAGCACGAACATCAATAACGGAAGCTCCATAAAAACCGTCTATAATCCAGATGGCAGCTCCATCACGGTAGATGAGGCCTCACGCAAGAAAAGCGGTATCGGATTTGCGGGCGGTGGAAGTGTGGGTTATTCCAAACGCCTGGGCAATCATGCCTCAATCGTCGCAACAGCCAATGCAAACGCGCGGCTTTATGACGATAAAACTTTCAACATCTACGGCACCAGCGAGTCCGCGGAACTTCGCTATTTGTTCCAAGGCGGGTACACTGGCTTTGGCATCGTGGCAAGCCAAATAGTCAATTCGGATATCGACGGCCTGTCCTATCATAGCTATGGCCCGCGCGTTTCCCTCGTGAAGGATGTCTCGCCGCGCAATCGCCTGAGTCTGAGCTCGGTTTACGAATGGCGCACCAACCCTGACAACAAGCTGAGCGATGGCACTGCTCTCATGTTCGACGGCTCTTGGAGCCATGCCTTCGCGTCAGATGCCACCGTGTCTGCCACCATGGGTTATGACCGCGTCATTTCCGGCATCGATTATAATTCCTACAAATCCTATTCGATCGGAATGGGCCTTTACAAGGAACTGCCATTCGGCATTACCACAAACTTCAACGCACAATACATCAAGTCAGATTTTGACAGCATTTTCCCGATTTATGGCGTGGTGCGCGATGACAAGCGTTACATAGGCTCAATCAGCCTCACCAAACGCGATTTCAATATTTTTGGCTATGCGCCGGCGGTGGAATACACCTACCTCCGTAACCACAGCAACGTGGCCAATTATGAATATGACTCGCATTCCTTCGATTTCCGCCTCACCAAGGATTTCTAGAAGCAGGGTGTTGCCCATGGTGGCCTGTTTCGGCTAATCACGCTCTCATGCGATTTTCATCCGCCACGGAATTCCAAAATCTTCCCGCGCAGGCCATTACCATCATAGGAATGTCCGGCGTTGGCAAAACCACGCTTGCCGTCATGCTGCAGAAAAGCGCCTGGTTCCAGTATTCGGTCGATTACCGTATCGGCACGCGCTACATGGATGAACCCATCGTCGACAATTTCAAGCGCGAAGCCATGAAGGTGCCGTTCCTCGCCGGCCTGTTGAAATCGGATTCCATTTACATCCGTTCCAACATCACCTTCGACAATCTCAGCCCGCTTTCCACCTATCTCGGAAAACCCGGAAACCCGGCGTTGGGCGGCATTTCCTTTGTGGAGTACAAACGCCGCCAGAACCAGCACCGTGACGCTGAAATTCGCGCACTGCTGGATGTGCCAGGCTTCATCGAGCGCGCCCGTGAAATTTATCAGTATAAGGATTTTGTCTGTGATTCCGGCGGCAGCCTGTGTGAGGTGGTGGACCCTGATGATCCCCATGATCCGGTTCTCAAGTCGCTCAGTGAAAGCACCGTGATACTTTATATTGAAGGCAATCCCCAACACACAAAAATGCTGGTGGACCGCTTCCGCAAATACCCCAAGCCCATGTATTACCAACCCGAGTTTCTCGAGAAGAAATGGCAGGAATTCAAGGAACTCCGGAAGATCCGTCATGACGATGACGTGGTGCCGGATGATTTCGCGGTATGGGGATTTGAGCAGCTGCTGCATCACCGCATTCCGCTTTACAAAAAAATAGCTGCAAACTTTGGCTATGAAATGCGCATGGAAGATGTGCCAGCCATCAGGAACGCGGAAGATTTTCTCAGCGTTCTGGCAGCCAAAATCGACAAGGGCTAGCCTGATGCCCATCAAGATTCCCAATGACCTGCCCGCGCGCATAACCCTTGAGTCCGAGGGCGTAATGATTGTTACCGAGGCCACCGCCGCCCGCCAGGATATCCGGCCGTTGCGCATTGGCCTGCTCAACTTGATGCCAAACAAGATCAAAACCGAGACTCAGTTCGCCCGCTTGATTGGTGCAACGCCCCTGCAGGTCGAACTGGCCCTGGTGAAGATCACCAAACATGAATCCAAGAATACTTCGCGCGAACACATGATCGCGTTCTACAAGGATTGGGAATCCATCCGCCACGAGAAGTTTGACGGATTTATAATTACCGGCGCGCCGGTGGAACTGCTGGAATTTGAGGACGTGACCTATTGGGACGAACTCCAGCGCATTTACGAATGGACCCAGTCGCATGTACACTCCACGTTTAATGTCTGCTGGGGCGCGCAAGCTGCCTTGCATCACTTTCACGGCGTTCCCAAACACACCTTGCCCAAGAAGGCGTTCGGCGTTTACCGGCACAAGAACCTCAGTCCCGCATCGCCCTACCTCAGGGGATTTTCTGATGATTTTTCCATGCCGGTTTCCCGCTGGACCGAAGTCCTGCGCGCCAACCTGCCTTCCGACAAGGGCCTGGAAATCTTGATGGAATCAGATGAAGCAGGCCTTTGCTTTATCGCCGATGATCCGCATCGCCAGCTCTACATGTTCAACCACATCGAATATGACACCAACACCTTGGGCGAAGAGTTTCACCGTGATCAGGCGAGCGGAAAACCAACGGAAAAACCCGCCAATTATTATCCCGGTGGCAACGCCAATGCGACCCCGGAAAACCGCTGGCGCAGCCATGCCCATCTTCTATTTGGCAACTGGATCAATGAAGTCTATCAGACCACGCCGTTTGAAGTAGCCGACATCGGCAAATAAGTTTCTCTTGTTATTGGCAGTTCCCCGCCCCAATTATGCGCATTGACATGGTGACGCTTCAGAATGTGTGGGATAGTGGCAGGATCGCTGCGGGGGGTCTCAGGGATTTCGCCACAGGCCTGGTGAACCCGACACTGCGCTTGGGCGTAACGGGCCTGTCGCGTTCCGGCAAAACTGTTTTCATCACAGCCCTCGTTCATGCCCTCACACAAGAGGCGCGCCTTCCCTTGTTTGAAGCCCGCAGCCGTATCACAAGGGCCTATCTCGAACCGCAGCCTGATGATGATCTTCCGCGCTTTGCCTATGAAGATCACCTAGCCAAACTCACCGCAGCCGATCGCAGCTGGCCGGAAAGCACGCGCCAGATAAGCCAGCTTCGCCTGACCCTGGAATATGTGCCGCGTGGGATTTTCGCGCGCAATTTCCAGTCGGGGAAACTGCATGTCGACATTGTGGATTATCCCGGTGAATGGCTGCTGGACCTTCCTCTCATGCGCCTGTCATTTTGCCAATGGTCTGCAGAAACCATCGCCGCGAGCCAAAAGGAACCGCGCGCAACACTTGCCGGAGAGTGGGTGCAACATCTGGGCACACTTGATCCAGCAGGGCCTGCAAATGAACTTGCCGCAGTCAGGGCCGCTGAACTTTTTACCGCTTATCTTGCTGCCTGCCGGAGGGATGATGTTTCGCTGTCAAGCTTGCCCCCCGGCCGCTTCCTGATGCCCGGCCAATTAGCGGGCTCGCCGCTTCTCACCTTCGCGCCGCTGGATATGGTGGAAGGCACAACCTACCGCAAAGGCAGTCTGGCCGACCTGATGGAACGTCGCTACAATTCCTATGTTTCCAAAATCGTCCGGCCATTTTTCTTTGGCCATTTCGCCAGGCTGGACCGGCAGATCGTTCTTGTCGACACCCTCTCCGCGCTGAATGCCGGAACCGCTGCGGTGCAGGACCTGAAGAATGCGTTGGGCGAAGTGATGGCTTGCTTTCGCTTGGGTGCCAACTCCGTGTTGTCGGAAGTATTTGGCCGCAGGATAGACCGCATTCTTTTTGCCGCAACCAAGGCAGACCTGCTGCATCAAATCAGCCATGACCGGCTGGAAAACATTCTCCGCATGATCGTGGGTGATGCAGCCAAGCGGGCCGAATTTTCCGGCGCAAAAATCGCGGTCGCTGCCATGGCCGCAATCCGCGCCACCCGCGAAGCCAAGGTGCATCAGAAGGGCGAAGACCTTCCCTGCATCGCGGGCATTCCGCAAAAGGGTGAAAAACTGGGCGACACCACTTTCGACGGCGAACGCGAAGCGGCTATATTTCCCGGTGATTTGCCGCAAACGGCAAGCCGCGCCCTGGACGGCACTTTGCAGGGCCAGCTGAAATTCGTGCGCTTTCGCCCGCCCCTGCTCAAAGACAAGAGCTTCCCCCAAATCCGCCTCGACCGCGCACTTGATTTCCTTTTGGGGGACTATCTCGCATGACTGAACAGCACCGCAAACCCACAGCCTTTGTGCTGGATGATGTGGAAACGCCGAAGCCTTCCACAAAAAAGGCGCAAACCCGCGCCAGGCATCACATTGAATTCGAGGAAGACCTGCCCAAGGGTGAGTTGGTGCATGTGCCCGTCATTCCCCATAACGCCAGACGGCGGTATCGCTGGGGCGTGCTGCTGGTATCGGCACTCACAGGCCTTTTCACCCTGTGGGCTGGCCTCTCCATCACAACCCTTGTTGAGAATTTCTTCGTCCGTTCGCCAGCATTGGGCTGGCTGGCGCTGGGTGTGGCAGGCCTTGCAGGCATCGCCGCCCTGGCCATCATCGCGCGCGAATTTTGGGGTCTGGCCCGCCTCAAGCGCATCGAGCATATTCAGGAGTATGCCACCCGCGCCATCAATCTTGATGAAGCAGCTGCCGCAAGCCAAACCATCGCAGACCTGCAAGCTCTTTATGCAGGGCGAAGTGACACGGCCTGGGGCATGAAAAATTTCCGCGACCATGGTGATGACATCATGGACCCGCGCGACCGCATCAAGCTGTTTGACCGTCTGGTGATGAAATCCTTAGACGACGAGTCCCATCGCATCATTGCGCGCCGTTCGCGTCGTGTCACCCTGCTCACGACCGTAACACCTGCTGCTGCACTCGATATCCTGTTTGTTGCCGCGCAAAACCTGCGCATGCTGCGCGAACTGGCTGAGCTCTATGGCGGCAGGCCTTCCACGCTTTCAACCCTGAAGCTCGCCCGCATGGTGATCTCGCATCTCGCTGTAACTGGCGGCTTGGCCCTGTCGGACAATCTCATCCAACATGTGATCGGCAAAGGCCTGCTGGGACGTCTCTCCGCGCGCTTTGGCGAAGGTGCGGTGAATGGCATCATGACCTCCCGTATTGGTCTTGCCGCACGCGATGTGTGCCGTCCCATTCCCCAGCCTGAAACAAAAAAGGAAAACCTTGGCAGCCTGCTGCGCGAAATTGTAACCTTTGGCGATAAGCCGAAGCCTGATGACGTTACAAAAACTTAATCTCTTGGGCCGACGGATGAGCCAGGCGTTCTCCGTCCTTGGTCATAGGTAACCCTGCAAGGAGCAAAAAATGAAAAATATCCTCAAAGTAGCATTGGTCGCGGCAGCTGGCCTGCTGGCCATTGGCGGCGCTGCAATTGCCAATAACGGTAGGTGGCAGCATATGGGCGGCCATGGCCAGATGGGCTTTACGGGACTGGCCGAACGCTATGACGCCAACAAGGACGGCAAGATTTCCCAGGAGGAAATCGACACGAATCGCACGGGCTGGATAACCGAATTTGACGCAGACAAGTCCGGCAGCATGACTCTGGCTGAATTCCAGCACCTGTGGCTGAAGGCACGGAACGTTGACATGGTACGGGAATTCCAGCGTTTTGACCGCGACGGCAATGGCCAAGTGACTGCGGACGAATACAAGTCGCCCATGTCACAGATGGTAAGCCGCATGGATCGCAACGGCGATGGCAGCATCAGCATGGACGACATGCGGGGACAGCAAGGCAAATTCCACCACCGCGGCATGATGGATGAAAACATGGATGATGGCGACAAGGACAGCCCGAACAACGCCACGCCAAACGCGCAGTAATGTTAAGCTGAGGTTAACCCTCTTTACAGGTTGCAATGGAATTTAAGTGAATTCCCATCAGACTCCCGCTGCTATAACAGCGGGAGTCTTTTTAACATGCTCAAATTGAAAACAGTGGCTGAAACGCATGCGGTTCAACGCCCTGCTGTAAGCAAAACGCTTGCTTATTCCGCATTGCCCCGCGGCGCCCGATTGTCGATGGTCACAACCCTGCCCGGCCTTTTGTCGCTTGCCGCCAAATGGCAGGAACTGGAGCTTTCCTGCAGGGTCAATCCTTCGGTTTTCCAGAGTTTCAGCTGGATCTCAAGCTGGGCTAAAACCTATATTCTGGATAGCGGTAAATTGGAACTTTGCGTCATAACCGGTTTTCAGGAGGAACGACTGGTCTTTGTGTTGCCACTGATGAAAGACCAGCGCGGCCCAGTCACCATCTTGCGCTGGCTGTCAGAGCCATTCTGCCAATATGGCGACGCACTTATTGCCGAAGGCCAGAACCCTGGCATCTGGCTCAATCAGGCAATGAAATATGTTCAGCGCCTGAAAAATATTGATATCATTCGCTTGCGCCATGTTCGCGCCGATGCTGCTATCCATGGCTTTTGCGTAAGCGACATGATTGACGCAAAGCTGCACGAGAAGGCACCTTATCTTGACCTCACGGCTTTTACCGGTGATGAAAGCTATGAAGCGCGCTACACGTCAACCCAACGCAAGCGCCGCAAGAAAATCCGAAAGGAACTTGAAACCCAGGGGGAAATCGCATTTCGAACGCTGCCCCATGGCGCAACCTGCGATGCGGCCATTGCCGAAGCGATCGCGGAAAAAAACAAATGGCTGGAAGAACGCGGCCGGCAGAACCGCATTCTCAGGTGCCCGGGCCACGTCGGCTTCCTCAAGCTCCTGTCTCACGACAAAAATTCCGGCGTCGAAATGGTAACGTCTGAATTGAGCGCGGGCGAGCGTGCAGTGTCATGGGAAATAGGTTTCAATTTCCACGGCACCCATTACGCTTATATCACGTCTCATGTGAACGCCTTGACTGATCTTTCTCCCGGACGCCTGCACATGGATCTTTCCCAGCGTCATTGCATTGCCCAGGGCCTTGCAAGATTTGACCTGATGGTTCCCCATGATGCTCATAAGGAATCCTGGAGCTCGGCCTGCATGGAAACCAATGATTATTATCTTCCGATCACGCTCACAGGCCGGGTTTTTGGAAACCTGTACCTGCGCATTCTCCGTCCCATCGTTCGCGAGTTTTATTATAAAACACCGCGCTGGGTGCTTCGCATTGTGAAACCTTTGCTTGGTGTCTAAGCCTTCAGCATGGCAGCAAGCCGGTTGACCACAACATCTTCGTGGGCCTTCACATAGCCACGGCCTTGCCGCCCGCCCAGCACGCCCACATGTCCATCCACAATCAGGCGCCTGACAAGAGCGGAAACGTCACGCGGAGGCTGCAGGAAGCCATGGCGGGAAAGCCATGCGGCAGTCCCGCGTTTTGCGCTCCACTGCAAGCGCAGCGGATGCGTTGAAAGTTCAAAAACATCCACGGGCTTTCCCGTATTCATCATTTCACTGAGCATGGAAACGCTGTCGGAAGTAACAACAAAGCGGTCAGCCAGCGCAAGTGCGGCCTGGTATGGGTTGTTGTCTCGGTCAAACCTGCCGTAACTCCTGTGAGGAACATCCAGCATTTTTGCAATGCCTTCGATCAAGCGATGATCTGTTCGTGGCGATGCCATGAGCAGAAGCGAGCCATTGATGACTTTAGCAAGTCCATTCAAGTTGCTTGCGAATTTTTCAATGTCCTTGGCGCCAAAACGCAGTGGAAACTTGGCATTTCCAACAGCTACGCCCACCCAAGGCCTAGGCAGCCCGTCCCAAACCCTGCGCCATTTCCCAAGCTCTGCAACATCGACATCGCGCGCCGTGGCAAATGGCAGGTTTCTCTCAATGACATTGGCCGCAGCCGGCAGAGCATATTGCGGTGTGGTGATGACCAGATCGAAGGCTGAAAGAGGAGCCCGCGGACGCCCCAGATGCACAAGCCTGGTGGCGCCTTGGGATTGCTGCTTGATCCAGCGGGCAACGGGCGCGCTACGCTTGCCGGTGGCGATTACCATGGCGGGCCACGGCGGTTGCAACAAGACTCGCGAATGCTCTGTCAGCGTGGCAACCGAAGCGCCCAGGAAAACATTGGGAACATGATGCAGCGCATTGAAGGTGAGTTCTCGGGTCACGGCGTCTGCGTCCAGCAGCGAAGCCAGTTCGCGTGCCTGGGCATTGTCACCGGCGCGTGCGCCCTGCAGCACCCAAATTGTCTTTCTTTCCAACATGCTGTTTCAATTACCGAAGGGAAAGCTTAAAGTCATCCCGTAGTTACAGGAGCAGCCATGACCATAACTGATTTCACACCCTATTCCGCTCTGGTGGGTGGTGCCTTGATCGGACTCTCCGCCGTTGTGCTGATGCTGGGCAACGGCCGGATAGCAGGCGCCAGCGGTATTTTCGCAGGCCTGCTCACTTTGGAATTCAATGCCGAATTTGCCTGGCGGCTGATTTTCTTCATTGGCATGTTGCTGGGCGCGGCAATGTCAGGCATCTTCTTCTTTAGTGCCTCATCCATTTCGTTCCACGGCGGACCCGCCCTCATCATCCCGGCAGGACTCATTGTAGGCGTGGGTACAGTGCTTGGTTCAGGCTGCACCAGTGGCCATGGCATATGCGGCCTGTCCCGCTTTTCCCTGCGGTCGCTCGCCGCTACCTGCACATTCATGGCGGTAGCCATCGTGACGGTATTTATCACCCGTCACATCATGGGGGTCTGAAATGGAAAAATTCACGGCTTTGATTGCGGGCCTGCTGTTTGGCGCAGGCGTTACCATTTCAGGAATGGTAAATCCCATGAAGGTGTTGAATTTCATGGATCTTGCAGGCATTTGGGATCCATCCCTGATCTTTGTGATGGGGGCTGGACTCATGGTCACGCTCCTGGGTTACCGGCTCGTTTTCCGGAGAACTGCTCCCCTCTTCGCCCGGAGCTTCTTGGTCCCCGCCTCTGATGTGCTGGATGCAAAGCTTTTGGGCGGTGCGGTACTTTTTGGCTTGGGTTGGGGCTTGAGTGGTTTCTGCCCTGGTCCTGCAGTGGCAAGCCTCGTTTTCGGCTATCCCCAAAGCTTCATGTTTGTGATTGCCATGGCCATTGGCATGACACTCACACGCATGGCCTATCGCCGCATGATGCCGGTTTAGTCCATCCACCTATGTCCAGTACTGGTGATTGAGGTAAATGGAAACAGCGCAGGCCGCTCCCTACAAGGAATTTCTGATCATTCTTGCAGCTGCAGGCTTGCTGGTGCCGCTGCTTGTACGCCTGCGCATCAATGCGATTCTGGGTTTTCTCCTGATCGGTTTTCTTCTCAGCCCCGATGTACTCGGAACCCTGGCGCAGCGTTTCCCATTTTTGAATGTGATTGCCTTGGCCAATTCCGAAGGCCTCGCGTCCCTGGGCGAACTTGGCGTGGTCTTCCTGCTCTTTCTCATTGGCCTTGAACTGACCCCAGAGCGCCTTCTGACCATGCGGCGGCTTGTGTTCGGACTTGGCGGCCTGCAGGTCACCAGTGCTACGCTCCTCATTGGTGGAGTGGCCTACCTTTCGGGTTACACACCGGCACAGGCTATCGTGATCGGCACGGCGCTGTCGCTTTCGTCAACGGCCATCGTGGTACAGCTCTATTCAGATGAAAAGCGTCTTGGCACCCAATCTGGCCGCACCAGTTTCGCAATCCTTCTATTTCAAGACCTGGCGGTCATTCCCATATTGCTGACTGTGGATATTCTTGGCCGCGAAGCTTCCGGCCCGGTTGTCACCAGCGTAATAAAAGCACTTCTCTTGGCCGTGGTGGCGGTGGCCTTCATCATAGGCGTTGGCCGCTATGCCTTGCGCCCCTTTTTGCGCATGGTGGCTGGAACCAGCAGTTCGGATTTGTTCATGGCGGCCGTCCTGCTGATTGCGGTGGGAACCGGCGTCCTCGCAAATCAGCTCGGTCTTTCCATGGCGCTGGGCGCCTTTATTTCGGGCCTCACCCTCGCGGAAACGGAATACCGTCGCGCTATTGAAGCCATCATCGAACCCTTCAAGGGGCTTCTGCTGGGCGCCTTCTTCCTCACTGTAGGACTGGGCATCGACCTCCAGGGATTTTCCGAACAGCCCCTGCAGATTCTTGCCATTGCCGCAGCATTGGTCATCGCAAAAATCCTGATGACCTATGGTTTCGCGCGTCTGATGAAAGTCAAATCGGCAGCAGCCCTCGAAACCTCATTCCTTCTGGGGCCTTGCGGCGAGTTTGCCTTTGTCGTGTTGGGCGCTGCCGCAGTTTTCAAGCTCATTGATCCCGCTAGCATGAGCCGGTTGCTGCTCGTTGTTTCGATCACCATGGCAACCATTCCGCTGCTTTC
>JANMAE010000060.1:0-19924 GCA_031359445.1 Hyphomicrobiales bacterium
AATACGCAAAACGCGCAAGAGGCATGAACGCTCCGGCCCTACGGGCCTGCGCGCCCACGCCTCTTGCAAAACAAGATCAACAAGACATAATCAACCGCCAGAGCGAACTTCAGACTGGATAGAAGTTTGGGGCAAGGTCACCATCAGCACTTACTTATTTGGTAAAGCATCACGGACTGACGAGCAAGGCATCACCAATTGACTATTTTTATCCAGTTCACTTTGATTCAATAGAACTATTTTTCGATCCTGATCTAAAGCTAGAAGATTTGATCACACCTCGAACTAAATGCATTCATTTATTTAACGAGAGTATATCAGCAAAAGGTCTTAGGCCGCTCGATGCGATGCCTACTTCGCCAATGGGTAAAATTATTCGGGGCAGATAGAAAATGATGAACTTGAATAAGTTGGCCAGAAAAATAAAAAAAATTTGGCGCACTCATTCTGTTACGGCGTCAAAAGATATGCAAACCCGATTTAACCGAATCTACAAATACAACTTTTGGGGTGGAAAGGAGAGCGTTAGTGGAGTCGGCTCGTCGCTGGAAGCCACAGCTACGCTGAGGGCAGAACTCCCATTGCTCTTCAAAAAATTCCAATTGAACACAATATTCGATGCACCCTGCGGAGACTTCCATTGGATGAACCATGTGATGGCCACTTGCAATGTGAAATACGTAGGTGGAGATATTGTTGAGCAACTTATTAATCAAAATTCGAATGTCTATGAAAGGACAAATGTTCATTTTCTGCATTTTGACATAACAAAAGATAAAATGCCCCAAGCTGATATTTGGATTTGCAGGCACTGCTTGTTTCATCTCTCATACCAACACATACTCGAAGCACTCCAATGTTTTTTGGCGTCATCAATACCATATATTTTGACAACTACTCATCTTCGGCAAAACCAAATCCTAAACTCAGATATACAGAGTGGCGATTTTCGTTTAATTGATCTTTTTTCTTCACCATTTTGTTTTCCAGAAGACATAAAGTTTCGATGTGATGATTTTATAGTGCCCGATCCTCCAATGGAAATATGCTTGTGGCACCGAAATCAAATTACGAACGCTGTGAATACTATGAAGTCTCGATTAATATGACAGGAGCGGGTCAATCTTTGCACGCATCACTTCGATGGTCTTTTCGCCATCCAGCAATTCTCCATTGATGAAGAATGTGGGAATGCCGGTCACACCGAGCTTGCTGCCCGTATCGCGCACCTCGTAAATGGCTTTGGCCACGGCTTCGTTTTTCAGGCAGGCATCAAAGCTCTCCTTGGTAAATCCTGCCTGTTGGGCAATCTTGTTCAAGCCATTGAGCGGATCGGCAACCCATTCCTGCTGCGTGTTGAAAAACACATCCACCAGCGGGAAGTATTTTTCCTTGGGCGCGCAACGCGCCACCATGAAAGCAGCAAGGGCTGCGTCATTATGCGGGAATTCGCGGAAGATGAACTTGATCTTGCCCGTATCGATATATTCCTTCTTGAGCGTGGGAAACACGTCCTTGTAAAAAGCCGCGCAATGCGGGCAACTGGCCGAGGCATATTCAATAACCGTGACCTTGGCTGTATCCGGCCCCATGGTCATGTCGCCTTCGGCGGGTGGTGTGTTGAGCAGCTTCATGTCAACAGCTGCAAAGCCATGAGGTGCTGCAAGCACCATGGCGGCCGCTGCGGCAGAGGCCATCACAAAATTACGTCTGGTGAAGTTTTTCATGAAACCTGTCCTACTAGATGTTAAGGGTTGGAACCAATTGATTATTTGCGCTGTGGAGAAGTTGTAATCCGTGCCAGCGCGCCGCTTCCGAGCCTGGCCAATGCGTCTTTCAATTTATTGTCAGCAATGGCGTTGAGCTCCGCGGAAAGTTTTTCTGTTGTTGCAGCATCTAATATATTGGCTTTGTTTTTCAAGGGCTTATTCTTGAGTTCATGGGATTGCACGATTTTTACTGCAGTAACTGCCCCATAGCCATAGAACTGGTTTGTCTTCTCGATGATGCGGTGGATCTGGTGCTGTAGGTCAAGACCGCGGCCCGGTGCTGCACGGATCACCAGTGTTCCACCCTGGTTTTGCGGGCTGTTCTGGGCGTTTCGCGGCCATTTGATTCGCTCAGGCTCGCAAGTGCCAGCCAAGGCCTCTCCCACGATTTCCGGCCAGCGCGCCAACAATTCGCCATAGGCAAAGCCATAACGGGCAAAGCTCGCTTTGGTGATCTCGGCAAAATGCTTGTCTAACCGTTCCATGGGAAGTCTATACTGCATCCTTGAATTATTGGGAATGTATTGAGCGAAGAGCATGGCGGAACAAGGGCTTTACGAAGATTTGGCAGCACGTTTGCTCGCCTGGTATGACAGGCACGCCCGCGAACTTCCCTGGCGCTCCAAGCCGGGCGAGAATGCGGATCCCTACCACGTCTGGCTCTCGGAAATCATGCTGCAGCAAACCACCGTTGCCGCGGTAAAAAGCTATTATCTGAAATTCCTGCAGCTTTGGCCCACGGTTTACGATCTCGCTGCAGCCAGCCAGGACGACGTGCTGCGCGCCTGGGCAGGGCTTGGATATTATGCCCGCGCCAGAAACCTGCATGCCTGCGCAAAAGCAGTGGCCTCGCGCTGGCAGGGCGCTTTTCCCCGGACCGAAGTGGAACTGCGGAGCCTGCCCGGCATCGGACCCTATACGGCAGGCGCCATAGCCAGCATTGCCTTTGACCAGCCCCATGCCGCCGTGGATGCCAATGTCGAGCGGGTGATAACCAGGCTTTATGCGATTGAAGAACCACTCCCGGAGTCAAAGCCCCAGATCCACGCGGCCACCCAGAAACTGGTTCCTGCAAAAAGGGCAGGGGATTTCGCCCAAGCCATTATGGATCTGGGGGCCACCATCTGCACGCCCAGAAATCCCAATTGCCTGATCTGTCCGTGGACGGAGGAATGCCTCGCCCGCAAGCAGGGCATCGCGGAAACCTTGCCGCGCAAGAAGCCCAAGGCTGAAGTTCCAACCCGCCGCGGTGTAGCCTTCTGGGTGGAGCGCGCAGATGGCGCCATTCTCCTGCGTCGCCGCGCTGAAAAAGGCCTGTTGGGTGGCATGATGGAGGTGCCCTCAACGGAATGGGGAGACCAGTTTCCGCAGCACATTATGCCGCCGGTGGAGGCGAAGTGGAAGAAGCTTGTGGGCCTGGTCGAGCACACGTTCACGCATTTCCATCTCGAGCTTATGGTGTGGAAAACACGGCTCGCCGAGGACGTGAGCTTTCCCGCCATCCAGAATTTTACTTGGGTGCACCGCAGCCATCTCCATGCCGAAGCCTTGCCGACAGTCATGCGAAAAATCGTAAGCCACGCAGAAGAAATGCGCCTTACTCCATCAAGGGCAAAGCCGCGCAAGCAAAAAGCAACCTGATCCTGGGCTGCACATTGCCGCGCCAGCCAAGGGGAAATTACTGAACTGCGTCGGCGGCAACGAGTTGGGGTTCCACTGTAGATTCTCCAGCTTTCAATGCCCCTACCACCATGATGCTTCCTGCGCCCAGAAAAAGCAGAAAAAGCCCAACGCCCACATTGCGCAGGAAGCTTATGTCTGGCGCGGACGCCGGTTCACTGGAAAAGCTCATTTTCGTCACCCTATGTTCACAATCCATAACGCAATCAGGTGGCGGTGGTTCCCGGTTATCCAAATAAACCTTCGCGGATTGCTCAAAAGCCGACAGTGTGGTTAAAAAGGAAATACCTAGCTCCGTGGTTCCATGACGCCATGCGCCTCAAGTGCGGCTTTGAGCTGCGGACGGGCGCGAACGGCACTGACAAGTTTTGCAACAGCAGGAAAGTTTTGCAGAAACGCCTGCTCGCCGGGCTTGCACCACAGCGTCAGCGAGAAGGTATAGACATCAAGTGCGGAATAAGTACTTCCCATCATCCACGGACCTTCCGCTTGCAGCCGTTGCTCGATGACTGCCCATAATGCGAAGGTTTTTTCAACTGCCCTGGCACCCATGGAGGCAGCTTCTGCTGCATCACGCGCGAGATAATTGTGCTCGCTGAGATTGATGGCGGGATAGATATTGGTGCTCAAGAAATGCAGCCACGCGAGGAATTCGCCAAATTCCGGCGTGGCAATGGGCGGCGCCATCATCTTGTCTGGATGTGCGGTGACCAGAAAGGAAACAATGGCCGCGGATTCAAAAATCGTGGTGCCATCATCCAGGCCAAGGGCTGGAATAAATCCCAAGGGGCTGATCGCGCGGAATGCATCCGCTGCCACCTGCTCCGGCGTCATCCAGATGTTGGTGTAGGGCACATCCGTTTCCTCCAGCATGCAATGCACGCACAAGGAACCCCAGGCCTTGACGTTGTAAAGCTTGTACATGTCAGCGCCTCCCGCCCACTTCATCAATATGTGCAAGCATCATTGCCGGATCATCGAACACGCGGTAGGCGCCCGCGCGCTGCAATTCCTCCTCGCCATATCCGCCGGAGAGAAAACCGATGGCAAGGGCGCGTGCCCGCTGGGCCGCCAGCATGTCCCAGATGCTGTCACCCACCACGCAGGACGTTTCGATATCAATGCCGAGCTTTTCGGCAGCAGCCAGGAACAGGTCGGGATCAGGCTTGGCATAAAGCACCATGTCGCGCGTGATGACGGGCACCTTGTCGGGGTCCACGCCGAGAATTTTCAGAACCGGGCCAGCCGTTGCCATGCGGCCTGATGTGGCAATGGCCCATGGAATTTGCGTGTCAGTGAGATGTTTCAGCAATTCTCGCGCGCCGGGCAGGGGCCGCGTGTTGCCGGAATTTGCATTGTAATGCGCCGCATGATGCGCCCGCAAGCGTGCCAGAACTTCATCATTGAATGTGATGCCCGTTTCACGTGCCAGGGCGCGGGTAAACAACCCGCCCGACATTCCGATGCGCCGGTGAATGCGCCAGATCGATACTTCAATACCTTCCGATTTCAGCGCGCTGTGCCAGGCCAGGACATGATCGTACACACTGTCAACCAATGTGCCATCGAGATCAAAAAGGAAGGATGTTTGCTGGCGCGCTTTCATGACAGGATCTCCGGTTGATCCTGGCAACTGCTATATCCGCACCCGCCCGTGTGCAACCCTTAATCTTGCAGGGCTGATATTGTGGACTAGGCAGCGCTTCCCAGTTCAGCCCGCACCTGTTGGCGCAGCACGTCGATAGGTACCAGCGTCTTGCCCTTGCGCACATGCCAGAAGGTCCAGCCATTGCAGGCTTCCGCACCTTGAACATAGGCGCCAATCTTGTGGATGGAGCCGCTCTGGTCCTTGCAGGCAATCGAACCATCGGCACGAATGCTGGCGGCAATCCGCCCCGTGGGGTCCACCAGAACATCGCCGGCTTTCACCAGGCCACGCTCGATAAGCGAGCCAAAGGGAATGCGCGGCTCGGAGCGTTTGGGCGTTGTGGTCCTGAGGGCTTCGTCCGAAAGGGCTTCGGTGGAACCGATGCGCGCCAATGCGCCCTTGGCATAATGCTCTTCGCGTTCGATGCCGATGAAAACGCGGCCCAACTGCTTGGCGGCAGCACCGGTGGTTCCGGTGCCAAAAAAAGGATCAAGCACGACATCTCCTGGGTTGGTGGAAGAAAGTAAAACGCGGTGCAGCAGCGATTCTGGCTTTTGCGTGGGATGAAGCTTGTCGCCATCGGCATTTTTCAGGCGCTCGCCGCCCGTGCACAGGGGCAGCGTCCAATCCGACCGCATCTGCGAATCATCATTGAAAATCTTCATGGCTTCATAGTTGAAAGTATATTTGGAGGTGGCACTCTTGCCCGCCCAGATCATGGTTTCATGTGCATTGGTGAACCGCCGGCCGCGGAAGTTCGGCATGGGATTGGTCTTGCGCCACACCACGTCATTGAGGATCCAATAGCCCAGGTCCTGCAGCACCGTGCCCACGCGGAAAATATTGTGGTAGGAACCAATGACCCATAACGCGCCATTGGGCTTCAGCGCGCGGCGGCATTCCGCAAGCCACGCCTTGGTGAAAGCGTCATAGGCAGCAAAGCTGGAAAACTTGTCCCAATGGTCGTTGACAGCATCAACCTTGCTCTGGTCAGGCCGCGTGAGGTCACCGGCAAGCTGCAAATTATACGGGGGATCGGCAAACACGAGATCGATCGAACCTGAAGGAATTTTTTTCAATTCCTCCAGGCAATCCCCAACCAGAATCCGATTGTGAAGAGGCCGAACATCCGGCTTCGTTTCAAATCCCACACACACACCCATACGCAACAAACTAACTTGAGACCTATGGTATGAATCTTTGCAGGCAGCGCGTGAATCGAATTCAATTTGTATGGTTAACGAAGCATCAATCGCGCGATGGGCTCGAAGCTTTGCCGGTGGTGCAGGCAAGGGCCGTGCGCCGCAAGCGCTGCCTGGTGAAACGCTGTGCCATAGCCCTTGTGGCGGGCAAAACCATAAGCGGGAAACTGCGCGTGAAGCTCCACCATCATGCGGTCGCGCGTCACCTTGGCTACGATGGAAGCGGCAGCGATCGAAAGCGATGTGCCGTCGCCTTCCACAATCGTCACGGTTTTGCACGAGAGCCCGGGCGCGCGGTTGCCATCCACCAGGGCATAATCCGGCCGGCTTTTCAGGCAAAGCACCGCTTGCAGCATTGCCCACATCGTGGCAGCCAGAATATTGTCACGGTCAATGCGGGCGACATCGGCCACGCCAACGCCTACTTCGGCGCAGTCCATGAGTTCCGCATAAAGCGCTTCACGCCTTTCCGGCGAGAGCTTCTTGGAATCATTGATGCCCTTGGGAACGCGGCGGGGATTGAGTATCACAGCAGCCGCCACCACAGGCCCGGCCCATGGCCCGCGCCCGGCCTCGTCAATCCCACAGATCGCAGAAAAATTCTCACGCGCGGCAGCACGTTCAAAACGCAAATGTGGAAGAGGGGAATCAGCAAGCGACATCCCGCAATCATGACCCAATCCGAAAACCTTGTCACGAATGCGAAGGTATCTCTGTTAGAACAGAGCCAGTTGATCTCCCGAGCGGATTGGCTTCTTGAACAGGTCCGATCGCAGTTTGACGCGCGCGAGATTAATGCCAAGGCGCTCGGCGGTCATCTGGAAACGCCGTCCAATGGTCCATGCATAGGGGCCGGTGCCGGTCATGCGCCGCCCGAAGGTTGCGTCATTTTCCTTGCCATCGCGTACCGATTTGACCAGCTTCATGACCTTGGCGGCACGTGCCGGCATTTCTGTCATCAGCCATTGCTTGAAAATATCCTTCACCTCTAGCGGAAGGCGCAGCATGGTATAGCCCGCTTCCTTCACGCCAGCAGCTGCGGCAGCTTTGAGGATCGCTTCAATTTCCATGTCATTCACGGCCGGAATGACCGGGCCTATCATCACAACGGTGGGAATGCCCGCAGCAGACAGGATGCGCAACGCTTCCAGCCGTTTGGGGGGCGTGGAGGCGCGGGGCTCCATGGCACGGGCGAGTTTCCCGTCCAGCGTCGTGAGTGAAATCGCCACCTTCACCAGCCCGCGCTTGGCCATCGACGTGAGGATATCCATATCCCGCAGCACCAGTGCCGATTTTGTGACAATGCCCACGGGATGATTGAACTCGGAAAGCACTTCCAGAATCTGCCGCGTGATCCGGTAGGTGCGTTCGATGGGTTGATAGGCATCCGTATTGGCGCCAAGGGCTATGACGCGCGGCTCGTAATTTGGTGAACTGAGTTCTTCGCGCAAAAGCGCGGCCGCATTTGGCTTGATGAACAACTTGCTTTCAAAATCCAGGCCAGGCGAGAGACCCATATAGGCATGCGTAGGCCGCGCATAGCAATACACACAGCCATGCTCGCACCCCCTATAGGGATTGATGGAGCGGTCAAATGAGATATCAGGGGAATCATTGCGCGCAATGATGCTCTTGGGCAGCTCTTCGAAAATCGTTGTCTTGAGGGCGGGAAGTTCCCCGAGGCTTTCCCAGCCATCATCAAAAAATGAAACGCCGTTCTTCTCAAAACGTCCCGTTTCATTGCTGCGGGCGCCGCGACCGCGCGTCTGCTGCGGCAGGGCCATGTAGCGGCCGCTTCCGGTGATGCTGCCATCGAAGGAAACCGATGGTCTCATGTCAAGCAATGTAGCCATATGACCTATATAACATCAGCTACAGAACATAACAAGAACAAACTTGTGGAGGTCCGCAAATAGCGCCATGGAGGAAAAATGACGCCACGAACGCTGTTTTTGCCTGCGCTGCGTGGACGCAAACTACGGCAAATCTCATACTTCAGACCCATGTAACCTGTGCGGTTTTTCTGGAACTTGCCATCGTCAACGGCATCGGTTTTCGAAAACAGGAACTGGCTTAGATTTTCAGACTAGCCCTTCGTCCGTTGCAGGTGCTCTTCGAGGCGTGGCATGATTTCGACGAAATTGCAGGGGTGATGGCGGTAGTCCAGCTGGAATTTCAGGATTTCGTCCCAGGCATCCCGGCAGGCACCTGGTGATCCCGGCAGGCAGAAAATATAGGTGCCTTTCAAAACCCCTGCGGTGGCGCGCGACTGCACGGTGGATGTTCCAATCTTCTGGAACGATACCATATGGAACAGCGTGCCAAATCCCTCGATTTCTTTTTCAAACAGTGGACGGAGCGCCTCAATGGTCACGTCCCGTCCCGTGAGCCCAGTGCCGCCCGTGGAAATGACGACATCCACATCAGACCGCGCCGCCCAGTCCTGCACGGCTTGCCGTATGGCTGGAATATCATCCTTCACAATCCGGCGCTCGGCCACTATGTGGCCTGCCTCCATAATGCGGTTATGCAAGGTCTGCCCGGATTTGTCATCGGCTGTGCTGCGGGTATCGGATATGGTGAGGACTGCGATGTTGAGCGGAATGAAGTTGCGCGCTTCAGTCATGAAGAACCTCCTTGAAGGTGAGAAGATCGCGCCATGCCAGGCGTTTCTGGCTCGCCTGCAGGCTGAGGTAGCTGGGATGAAAACTGGCAAGCAGCGGAATCTTGCGCGTTTGCACATCGAGTTCAAACCACTTGCCGCGCGCGGCCATGAGGCTGTCTTTCCGTCCCAGCAGACGCTGCATCGGCAATTGCCCAAGGCTCAGGATATGGCGTGGCGCGCAAAGTTCGATGGCCCGCAGCAGGTATGGCTGGCAGATTGCAATTTCCGGCTCCGTGACGGCACGGTTTCCCGGCGGTCGCCATGGAATGAAATTGAACAGGCTGACACTTTCCAGCGAAAGTCCGATGGCGCGCAGCATTTTATCCAGCAGCACGGCGTTGTGTCCTGCAAACACTTGTCCCTCGATGTCCTCATCACGGCCCGGCACATCGCCAATGATCATGACCGGTGCGTCAAGCTTGCCACCGGCAAAGCACAAATTGCTCGCCGTCCGCTTGAGAGGAAAATTTTCGAGTTGCTGCAAGGAAGCCTCAAGCTCGGCAATGCTGCTGCAGGCATTGGCAGGAGCCGCGTTCACATGATCCCCGACTTTGGCAGTGATGGCTTTTGGGACTTGGCTCGGAGCAGGCGGGGATCTTTGTGGCACCGCCACCTGCGGGGCAGGGATGGCAAACCGGTCAACCGCCTCTTCCCCCACAATTTCGTCAGCGCCCATCGCCATGAGCCACGCCAGCGCCGCGCGGGCTAGTTCGGGGGTCATGTCGTTTTGTACTATTGGCGTGTCCGCAATGGTCATGTTGCACTGGTCTCCCAGTCACTATAACAGGCTGAGGATCGATAAGCATACCCCTAAGGAGAATGCCCTGTGGAACAGATAGAACGCGAGGCTATGGAATATGATGTGGTGATCGTGGGTGCGGGGCCTGCGGGCCTTTCCGCCGCGATCCGCCTGAAACAGCTCTCGCCTGAAATTTCGGTCTGTGTCCTGGAAAAAGGCTCTGAAGTGGGAGCGCATATTCTTTCAGGTGCGGTGATCGATCCCATAGCCCTCAATGAACTCATTCCGGATTGGAAGGAGAAAGGTGCTCCCCTCAACACCGAAGTGACCCAGGACCGTTTCTACGTGTTGGGCCCCAAGGGCGCGTTACGCATTCCCAATTTCCTGATGCCGCCCCTGATGAACAACCACGGAAACTATGCGGTTTCGCTCGGCAATGTCTGCCGCTGGCTGGCAACGCAGGCCGAAGCGCTTGGCGTGGAGATCTATCCGGGTTTTGCCTGCTCGGAGGTTTTATACCGCGAAGATGGCTCGGTGCGGGGCGTTGTGGCAGGCGTCATGGGTATTGCCAAGGACGGCACCCGCAAGCCCGATTTCCAGCCCGGCATGGAACTCACCGGAAAATATGTTTTCATAGCAGAAGGCGTGCGGGGCTCACTGGCCAAGGAGATCATTGCCCGCTTTGACTTGGCCCAAAACAGCCAGCCGCAGAAATTCGGCCTCGGCATGAAGGAGCTGTGGGAAGTCAGGCCCGAAAACCACAAGCAGGGCCAAGTCACCCATACCATGGGCTGGCCCCTGGGCGGCAGGGCAGGCGGCGGCAGCTTCATGTATCATCTGGAAGATAATCTCGTTTCCATTGGTTTTGTCGTTCACCTCAATTACGAAAATCCCTATCTTTTCCCCTACATGGAATTCCAGCGCTTCAAGCATCATCCACTGGTGTCACAGGTTCTTGAAGGCGGCCGCCGCGTGGCCTATGGCGCGCGCGCCATCACCGAAGGCGGCTTCCAGTCTGTGCCAAAACTGTGCTTTCCGGGCGGCGTTCTCATTGGCTGTTCCGCGGGCTTTGTGAACCTGCCGCGCATCAAGGGCACCCATAACGCCATGAAAACCGGCATGATGGCCGCCGAGGCAGCCTATGCAGCCCTGAACCACGGTCGCTCAGCTGATGAACTTACAGGCTATCAGGCAGCCTATGAGCGTTCCTGGGTTTATCAGGACTTGAAAAATGTAAAGAATGTGAAGCCCATGTGGTCGAAATTGGGTCTGGCCGTAGGCGTCGTGCTAGGGGCGCTCGATATGTGGCTCAATACGCTTTTTGGTTACGGCCTCGGCACGTGGAAACACGGCAAGCCCGACTATGCCACCCTCAAGCCCGCAGCGCAGTGCAAGCAAATTGAATATCCCAAGCCCGATGGTGTTCTCTCCTTTGACCGGCTCACCAACGTGGCCTTCTCGGCAACAAACCATGAAGAGGACGAGCCCTCGCACCTCAAGCTGATTGATCCCGCGATCCCCATCGACGTAAATCTCCCGCTCTGGGCTGAGCCTGCCCAGCGCTATTGTCCAGCGGCCGTCTATGAGGTGGTGGAATCGGAAGGCAAAGCGCGCTTCCAGATCAATGCCCAGAACTGCGTGCATTGCAAAACTTGCGATATCAAGGACCCTTCGCAAAACATCATCTGGGTTGTGCCGCAGGGAGGCGAAGGCCCGAATTATCCCAATATGTGAGGAATTCTGTTTCAAAACGCGACAGAGTGTTTCCTGATGTTTACCAGTTCGATGTGATCGCTTTGAAATATTCAAAGTGATTAAAATGCAACATTTTTACGCAAGCAGTCTTTCATCCGGTTGGCATACGTCTCTCCCAAAGAATATCCTCAGGAGAGGCCTAAACCATGCAGAAATTTGTAAAGTCAGTGATTTCGGCCTTTGGCAAAAAAGCCCGGCAGTATCGCATTGATCAAGCCGGCAACGTTGCCATGATGCTCGGTCTGTCAGCCATCCCAATGTTTCTTGCCGCAGGCTCGGCCATTGATTTCTCGCGCATATCCAACACCAAATCAAATCTGGTGGCGGCCCTGGATTCAGCTGCGCTGTATGCGGCATCCCTGACTGGCAAGACAGACGCGGAAATGAAGACGCTGGCACGTACCTATTTCGACAGCAATTATACCAATACCGGCGATTCAACTGTCATGGATTTCGATCTGGTTAATTATGCTGACCATGTAACGGTAACCGGCAAAGCAAACGTCAAGACCTGGTTCATGAACGTTGCTGGTATTAATAACCTTGACGTACCTGCCAAATCGGAGGTGATGAAATCTGGCAGCAGCATCGAAGTGTCCTTGGTGCTGGACAATACCAACTCCATGGGAACGGGCACAAAAATGGCCGATCTCAAAGCAGCGGCTATTGATTTTGTCGACACTGTCGTCTGGGCAGGAAACAATCCATATTATTCCAAGGTGGCTGTAATTCCCTACAACAATGGCGTCAATGTCGGCGCATTTGCAGATGTTGCCAGGGGTGTCATTGGAACGGGCACAAGCACTTCGCCCGGCAAGACAAACTTCACATTTTCAAACGGCTCCACAAACAAGACATTCGCAATCAGCACATGCGCGTCTGAAAGAACGGGAGCCCAGGCTTACACAGATGCGTCAGTCGTCACTTCCAAAGTTGGAATGTCCTATCCCGCGCCCGGAAATCCATGCATCTCGACCCAAGTCCTCCCACTCACGAACAATAAGGTGGATTTGAAAGCCACAATTAATTCCATGACAGCGGGCAGTTCAACCGCTGGACAAGTCGGAATTGCCTGGGGTTGGTATGCTATCTCTCCGAATTTCGGCCTATGGTCGGGCTCGAGCGTTCCTGCATCCTATACAGCCGATCATTTGCACAAGATCATGATTCTCATGACAGATGCAGAATACAACAGCGGTTACTGCAAGGGTGTAATATCTGGTGCTCCCACAGTCTCTGGCAGCGGCGCTGCCGCCGACCACATTAACTGTGCTGCCACCAACGGCAACTCCTACACACAGTCAACATCAATGTGCGGAGCCATCAAGGCAAGTGGCATCGAAGTTTATACCATTGAATTTGAACTCGATACCACAGTTCCCGCGCGCGTAGCACTGATGAATTCCTGCGCCACGGATGCTGCTCACCGCATTACGGCGACAAATTCGTCGGACCTTAAAAAGGCATTTCAAAAAATTGCCGCAAATCTTCTTGAATTGCGCTTATCGCAATAAGCTGAAAAAAGACTCTGAAGACATCGTAAAGCGGTGGGTTTTCGAAACCCGCCGCTTTGCTATTGCCACCATCCCGAAAAAACCCCATTTTATGAGGATGAATCACCCTGCGGCAAGAAATGCCGCGCAAATATGACGGAATACCTATGAACAGACTTGTTTTGCCATTCGTGGCCCTGCTGATGCTATCGGCATCTTCCCCTTCCCGGGCTGAATTCTCCCTGTCCGAAGCACCCAGCCTTTCCGGCAATTACCTCGCGGGGCTTTCCGCTAGCCGTGAACGCGACAATGCGGTGGCCGCGGACTATCTCAGCCGCGCCTTGATCATTGACCCCAACAATCCCGTCTTGGTCGAGAAGCTTTTCTATCTTGAGGTGGCCAGTGGAAACTTGCCTGATGCCGAAGAACTCGCGATCAAGGTTTTATCCGTCAACAGCCAGCAGCGGCTGGCGCGGATCGTGCTTGGCCTGCGTGATTTCCGCAATCATCACTATGTGCAGGCGCGAAGGCATTTTTCCCAGTCGGCTTACGCGCCCATTGGTGAACTCACATCCTATCTCCTGCAGGCATGGACTTACGCTGGCGAAGGCAAGCTCGATGGCGCCCTGAAGGTTCTGGACAAGCTCGACAGCAATGAATCCTTCGCCAATTTCAAATCCTATCATGCGGGACTGATCGCGGATTATTTGCGCAATGCCATGCGCGCTGAAGCGTCGTACAAGAAAGCCTATGAGCAGGCGGCAAGCTCTTTGCGCGTGGTCGAGGCCTATGGCAATTTCCTGGAGCGCCATGACAGGACAGCGGAAGCCATTAAAATCTATCAGGCGTTCCTTGCTGGTGGCGACCGCAATGCCATCATTGAAGCTGCCCTCAAAAATGCCGAAGCGGGCAAAAAGCCCGAAACTTTTGTGGGAACACCCGCAGCAGGGGCCAGCGAAGCACTGTTTTCACTTTCGTCAGCCATGACAGATGACCAGAGCATTGACGTAGCGCTGCCATATGCCCAGCTTGCCGTTTCCTTGAAAGGCGATGGGCCAGTCCTCGCAACGTTGCTCGGCGATATTTACGTCAACATCAAACACTACCAGCAAGCCATTGAAGCCTATGACATGGTGCCGCTATCCTCGCCGCTGCGCATCAATGCCGACACCGAGATTGCGGTCAATCTGCAAAGGCTGGAGCGCAGCAGCGAAGCCCAGGCCAAACTCGTTGAAATCATTGCCAAGGACCCCAAGAACTACGATGTGCTGATGACCCTGGGAAACATCTATCGCAGCAATGAGAAATTTGTTGAAGCGGCTGAAACCTATTCCAAGGCTATCGACCTGGTTGCCCAACCCACCAAGGATCACTGGCGGGCCTTTTATTATCGCGGCATCGCCAATGAGCAACAGAAAATCTGGGACAAGGGTGAGGCGGATTTCCGCAAGGCGCTTACCCTGTCTCCTGGCGAACCTACGGTGCTGAACTACCTCGGTTATGCGATGATCGAACGCAAAACCAATCTTGCCGAAGCCTTGCAGATGGTCAAGAAAGCAGTCGAGTTGAAACCCAATGATGGCTACATAGTCGATAGTCTGGGCTGGGCCTATTACCAGCTCGGTGATTACAAGCAGGCCGTTGAGCAGATCGAGCGCGCGGTGGATTTGAATCCTGCCGATCCTACCATTGGCGAGCATCTGGGCGACGCCTACTGGCGTGTGGGCCGCACCTTGGAAGCCAGGTTCCAGTGGCAGCATTCCAAAGATAACAAGCCTGAACCGGACGATCTCAAACGTGTCGAAGACAAGCTGAAGAACGGCCTGCCGGATGAGGTTCTGGTCAAGCCCGCGGAAAACCCGCCGACAAAATCCAGCGGCTAAGTCTCATGCTCATTGAGGAGCAGGCCAGGGCCAAGATCAATTTGGCGTTGCATGTACTTGGGAGAAGAGCCGACGGCTATCATGAACTGGATTCCATTGTGGCCTTCGCCGATGTGGGCGATCGGATCACCCTGGAGCCTTCGACCAAGCTTGAAGTGACAATCTCCGGGCTCTTCGCCGGAGATTTGGTGAAGGATGAAAGCAACAGCCTTATTCGCGCCTGGCATGGCCTTGCGAAAATTTCCGCTCTGCAGCCGGTGAAATTCACGCTGGAAAAAAACCTGCCCGTTGCCTCAGGGATAGGCGGTGGTTCGGCTGATGCGGCAGCGGCCTTGCGCGGCTTGATCAAGATGTTTGGGCTTACGGTAAACCCCGCTGCCCTTCACGAAATAGCCCAGCACCTGGGCGCCGATGTGCCTGTGTGTCTTGCTTCAAGCCCCATGCACATGCAAGGCACAGGCGAACGCCTCAAGCCATATGAGTCACCTGCAAATCAATCCATTGTACTGGTGCATCCCGGCGTTGCCTGTCTCACGGTGAACGTGTTCCAGGCGCTAGGCTTGGCCAAAGGTCAGGACTTCGGCGCGCCCATCCAGGATTTCACGGACCCTGCTACGTGGCGCAACGACCTCGCGGCCGCAGCCATTACAATCTGTCCCGCGATAAACGAGGCGGTGGCCGCCCTTGCCAGCCAGAACAATTTGGTCTGCGCCCGAATGTCAGGCTCGGGTGCCACCTGCTTTGGATTGTTTCAGGATTACGCCGATGCCAGCGCGGCCGCCACAAAACTCAAGAGCCAACACCCCGGCTGGTGGGTGAAGCCAGCGCGCCTGGTTAGCTAAATAACAAGAATTGCCTCGGACGTAATCAACCCTCTTCACCGATCAGGGGCACAAAACGGACGTTTGCGATGTCTTCAGTCCTGAAGCCGTCATCAGAAAGGCGCGTCACGCGAACCAGCTTCTGGGTGGATGGGTCTTTGCCGACCGGGATCACCAGCCGACCGCCGATTTTCAATTGTTGTTTCAAGGGTTGAGGCACTGCGGTTGCGCCAGCCGCGACGATGATGGCATCATAGGGTGAAAATTCGGGCCAGCCTTGGGTGCCGTCGCCATGGCGAACCAGCACATTGTCGTAGCGAAGATCAGAAAGCACCGCTGCAGCCTTTTCAGCAAGTTGGGCGATGCGTTCGACCGTAAAGACGCGGCCCGCTATTTGCGAAAGAACACCAGCCGCGTAGCCGGAGCCTGTTCCAATTTCCAGCACAATATCGCCTTTCGCCAGGTTTAGCGCCTCAACCATGAGAGCCACGATATAGGGTTGTGATATCGCCTGATTGGCATCAATCGGCAGTGGGAAATCCTCATAGGCAAATTCTGCCAGAGACTGGGGAACGAAAACTTCCCGCGGCACATTGCGCATGGCTTCGAGGACAAGCGGTGCGCCAACTCCGCGTGAGAGAATTTGGTGTTCCACCATGTCGTGGCGCAGTTTTGCAAAGTCAGCCATTGGCTACTCACCAGCTTGCAACCGCTTGCACCTGCCTGGGTTAGTGCGCCCGGGTCACACAAAAATCCACGGCCTCGAGGAGAGCCATTTTCCACGGGTTATCGGGAAAGATCGCCAGCGCATCGCGTGCGATATCGCCATAATGCGTGGCGCGCTCAACCGTATCGGCCAGCGCCCCATGCTTTTCCATCAGCTTGCGCGCATAGATCAGGTCGTCATCCGTCTGACAGCCTTCTTCCAGCGTTCGCTTCCAGAACTTGCGCTCTTCCTTGGAGCCGCGTCGGAACGACAGCACGACGGGCAGGGTGATTTTCCGCTCGCGGAAATCGTCGCCAACACTTTTGCCAAGGTCTGCCTGCTTGCCTGAGTAATCCAGCGCGTCATCGACAAGCTGGAACACGATGCCCAAGTTGCGCCCGTAGGATTCCAGGGCCGCCTGTTCGTCACGCGGCCTTCCTGCAATCACGCCGCCGACTTCTGCCGCTGCTGAAAACAATGCGGCAGTCTTGGCGCCGATCACCTGCAAATAGGCATCCTCGGTGGTGGAAGTATCTTGGGAAATCGAAAGCTGAAGCACCTCGCCTTCGGCAATCACCGCGGCGGAATGGGCCAGAATGCGCAGGCACTCCAGCGACCCCGTTTCGACCATCATCTTGAAGGCTTGCCCCAGCAGATAGTCGCCCACCAGAACGCTCGCCTGGTTGCCCCAGATCACCCTTGCGGCCTGCTTGCCGCGCCGCAAATCGCTTTCATCCACAACATCGTCATGCAGCAATGTGGCGGTGTGCATGAATTCAACCGCGGTTGCGAGACGGATATGATGCTCGCCTGCATATCCGCACATGCGCGCCGCAGCCAGCGTCAGCATGGGACGGATGCGTTTTCCGCCGGAATTGATGAGATGGCCCGCAATCTCGGGGATCAGCTCCACGTGGCTTTGCGCCCGCGCCAAGATGCCGTCATTCACCTTGTTCATGTCTTCGGTCACAAGGCCCACAAGCGCATTCGGGCTGGGCTGTGGCTTGTCATCGCTGGTTCCGAAGGGAATAACCACACCCATGGTGTTGCCTCTCATGTTGATTTGCTCCAGACTAGGGTGCAAGTGAAACCTAGCACAAGCGTGACCGGTTGCCGCGAGTTTAATTTCGGGATAAACGTCTGGAATGGTGGAATTGTTGCGTACCAATGATCTGGTTTATCTGAGTTTTATCCAGCACTCGCTAAATGAGGCAGGGATTGAACATCAGGTTCTTGATCAATATGCCAGCGCCGTTGAAGGCTCAATCTCCGCCATTCCGCGACGCGTAGTTGTGGAAAAGAACAATTTGTCACGGGCAAAAGACTTAATCAGCAGCCTTTCACCCGCTTAGTAACGCTTCGCTAACCAAGTCTCAATAAAGTCGTGCCCTATGCAACTGACTGCCCAGGTCAATTTGGCCACCTCCTCACCCCCACCTGCCACACCTGCGGCGGTGCCCGGGTCGTTGACGGAAGACGCCTTTTTGGGCGGTCGCTTGCGCATTCTGCAACCGGAAAAGGGCTATCGCGCTGGCATCGATGCCGTATTTCTGGCAGCCGCCATTCCCTGCCAGGCCGGTGAAACGCTGTTTGAAGCAGGGATTGGAACAGGCGTTGCAGCGCTCTGCACGATTGCCCGCAACCCCACAATCCATGTGACAGGCATTGAAATAGCCTCGCGCTATACGCTGTTGTGCAACGAAAATGCCAAGCGCAACGGCTTTGCCCACTGCGTCCGCGTGATCACGGCAGACGTCAAGGACGCACTCCGCCGCGACCTTTCCGAAATGCCACAGCATGGCTCCTTCAACCATGCCTTCGCCAATCCGCCCTATTACGAGGAAACCAAATCCACCCCTTCGCCCAATCTCCTCAAGGCCCAGGCTCATGCCTTCGGTCCCGATGACCTCGAAATTTGGGTCAAGGCCATGCATGTCATGGTGGCAAACCGCGGCAGCGTCACAATCGTGCACCGGGCCGAAACGCTGGGCAAAATCCTCACCGCCATGGAAGACCGTTTCGGCGACATCCGCGTGGCCCCCCTCTATGCCCGTGAAGGCACGGCCGCCTCGCGTGTTGTGGTGCAGGGCATCAAGGGTTCCAAAGCACCCATGCAGCTTCTCCCCGGACTTATTCTTCACGGGGAAAATTCGCAGTTCACGCCTGATGCCGACGCCGTATTGCGTGATGGCTCAACCTGGCGTTTACGCTAAGGCTTGCGGGCCGCTGTAGAAGTTCCTATTTCTGCTGCATGTCAAAACCCAGTTTCTTGTCCCGCCTCATTCCCCAACGCTTTCGTAAATCCGTCCCCACCGTCAACATCGTAAGGCTGCATGGGGCCATCGGCATGGCTTCACCCTTGCGTGGCAGCCTCACCGCCAAGGACATAAATCCCCTGTTGGAAAAGGCTTTTACGAAGAATGTGAAAGCGGTGGCACTGTCCATCAATTCGCCTGGCGGCTCTCCCGTCCAGTCATCGCTTATTCACGCCCGCATCCGCAGTCTTGCGGCTGAATATAATCTGCCGGTCTATGTCTTCTGCGAGGACGTGGCAGCTTCCGGTGGCTATTGGCTGGCCTGCGCCGGCGATGAAATCTATGCCGACGAAAGCTCCATCATTGGCTCCATTGGCGTGATTTCGGCAGGTTTCGGCTTTGTGGAAACGATCCAAAAGCTGGGCATTGAGCGCAGGGTCCATACCTCAGGCGAAAACAAGGCTATTCTTGATCCTTTCCAGCCGCAGAAACAGGAAGATGTGGACCGCCTGTTATCCTTGCAGAAGGATATTCATCTGGCCTTCAAGCAATTGGTGCAGGGCAGGCGCATGGGCAAGCTCAAAGGCGAAGAACATGAAATGTTCTCCGGTGCGTTTTGGGCGGGCCGACAAGCCATGGACCTGGGCCTTATCGATGGGCTTGGCCATTTGCATGAAGTATTGAAACAAAAGTTCGGCGAGAGGCTTGTTGTAAAGGAAATATCCGCACCCAAGGGCTGGGGCCTGAAGCGCCTTGGTTTTGGCACTTTTGCGGAGCTTCCTGCTGCGGCTATTGAGACACTGGAAACCCGTGCATTATGGGCTAAGTTCGGATTATAGTTTGGGCAGCAAGGAGAAACCCATGTTTTTGGCCAAGATTGTGTCTGTTGTCGTTGTCGGTGTACTCACTGCCCTCACGGCCCGCCGTTTGCTCAATGAAGTGAATGCTGCCAAAGCCCGCGTGCCTGTCAAGGAACCGCAAATGCCGATCGCAGTGACCAAGCTGCGCCAGGATCCGGCCACCGGCGTTTATTATCCCGCTGAATGACGGGCCACACCAGCGACGCCTGGCTTGAAGGCGTCTACCGCGCCAAATCCAGATCTGATCTCATCAAACTTTACGACAGTTGGTCCAAAACCTACGACGCCGATTTGCAGGGCGTCGGCTACATCCATCCTGCCGTCATGGCGGGACTAGTTGGCCGCTACGTTCAAAAGAAATCGGATGCCGTGTTTGATGCAGGCGTGGGCACTGGCACCGTTGGCAGCATTCTTGCCATCATGGGCTTTACCAATCTGATCGGCGTTG
>JANMAE010000139.1:0-7670 GCA_031359445.1 Hyphomicrobiales bacterium
GACGCCCACTTCGCCGTTGCGGCTGTGGGGAGGCTCGCCGCGCACTTCCACGGTGAGCAGGGTGTCATCAGCAAGCCTGACATGGGCATAGCCCATCTCGCCCAGGCGTTCGATGTGTTCGAGGGTTCCGGTAAGCGTGCCCTTGGCCGCACTCACCAGCTTGAGGTGTTCCGGCCTGATGCCAAGCGTCGCAGGTTCGCCTGCAATGCTGGAGGCGGGAAGCTTGAGGGCAATGCTGCCGCCTGCCTGCAATTCAAAGCGGTTCTTCTTTCCCATGCGGCCTTTCAAGAAATTCATGGCAGGTGAGCCGATGAACCCTGCCACAAACATATTGGCGGGCCTGTAATAAAGGTCCAGCGGTTTTCCCGCCTGTTCAATGCGGCCCTTGTTCATCACCACGATCTGGTCTGCGAGCGTCATGGCTTCCACCTGGTCATGCGTCACATAGATCATGGTGGCCTGCAGCAGCTTGTGCAGCTTGGCGATTTCCACGCGGGTGTTGATGCGGAGTGCTGCATCAAGGTTTGAGAGCGGTTCATCGAAGAGGAATACCTGGGGCTTGCGCACAATGGCGCGCCCGATGGCCACGCGCTGGCGTTGGCCGCCTGACAGTTCGCGCGGTCTTCGCCTCAGGAGTGGTTCCAGCTGCAGGATGCGGGCGGCTTCGGCTACACGGGCTGCAATCTCCAGCTTGGGCGTTCCCGCAAAGCGCAGGCCAAAGGCCATGTTTTTTTCCACATTCATATGCGGGTAAAGCGCGTAGGACTGGAACACCATGGCAATTTCGCGTTTGGCGGGAGGCAGATCATTCACAGTTCGCCCGCCGATGGTCATTTTGCCTGCATTGACCGGTTCAAGTCCTGCAATGCACCGGAGCAGGGTGGACTTGCCGCAACCCGAGGGACCCACCAGCACGACGAAAGAACCATCTTCCACCGTGAGGTTGATGTCCTTGAGAACCTCTACCATTCCAAAGGATTTGTTGAGGTCTGTCACCTTGACTTCAGCCATGTCGCACTCACTTCACCGCGCCCGAGGTCAATCCCCGGATCAGCTGGCGTGAAAAAACAATGTAGAAGACCAGCACCGGAATGATGGCTGTTGAAAGGGCCGCCAATACCGCGTTCCAGTCCGTGATGTATTGACCCAGGAACTGCTGGACGCCGAGCGTGATGGTCTGCTTGTTGCCGGTGGGCGCCAGAAGCAGCGGAAACCACAGGTCATTCCAAACAGGTATCATCGTGAACACGGCAACGGTTGCCATGGCCGGCCGGATCAGCGGCAATATGATGTAGAAGAAGATGTGATATTCGGAAAGCCCGTCGCAGCGCCCGGCTTCGCGCAAATCGCGCGGAATTTGCGCGATGAACTCCGAGAGAATGAAAATGGCCAGGGGCAGGTTCTGCGCGACATAGACCAGAACAAGTGCTGAGAGCGTATTGATCAGATTGAGGCCAGCTATCAGTTGGATGAGGGCCACCGAGCCCAGCCTGATGGGCACCATGATGCCGATGGAGAGATAAAGCGCCAGCCACGTATTCCAGCGGAACTTGTATTCCGACAAGGCCCAGGCTGCCATGCCGCCAAACAGCAAGGTGAAAAAAATCGTGGCCCCCGTCACGGTGATCGAATTCATGTAGTAAGTGAGAATACGGCCATCGGAAAATACGCGGTCATAGCCCACCAGTGAAAAAGTGGAAAGGCTTGGAGGCTGCAAGGGTGCACCGAAAATCGCCTTGCGTTCCTTGAAGGAATTCATGATCACCAGAATGATGGGCGCAAGGGCGAGCGCTGTATAAAGCAGCAGCACCGTGTGGACCGCAAAGGAGCTCAGGGGTTTGCGCATCGCCGCCCTCAGAATGAATAGCGCTGCATGCGGCGCTGGATGAGGAAGAGATAGATCATCACGCCCATGAGAATGATGAGAAACATCATGGTGGCAATGGTGGAGCCCATGGAGGCATCGCCCAGCTGCAACTGGTTGCCGAAGAAGGTGCGATAGAAAAGCGTGCCCATGATGTCGGTTGAATAATTGGGACCGGCCAGCGCACCCTTCATGGCATAAATCAAGTCGAATGCGTTGAAATTGTTTACGAAAGTCAGAACTGAAACAAGACCTATCGCGGGCAGGATGAGGGGCAGCTTGACCCAGATGAAGGCCTGGAACTGGTTCAATCCGTCAACGGTTGCTGCATCAATCAGTTCATCGGGAATGGCCAGCAGCGCCGTATAGATCAGGATCATGGGGATGCCCACGAACTGCCACACGGAGATGAGCGACGTGGTGATCAGCGCGGTGGATTCCACACCCAGCCATGGTGCGAAAAGAAATCCCAGGCCGAAGAAGCCCAGAAACATTTTGGCTATTCCCCACAGCGGCGAAAGAATGAGCTGCCAGGTGAAACCGATGATCACCACGGACAACATGGTCGGCATGAAAATCAGCGTGCGGTAGGCGGCAGCCAGACGCAGGCGCGGCAGGCTCAGGAGTGCTGCCAGCACGAGGCCAATCGGGTTCTGCACGCACATATGTATGAGAAAGAACAGGCAGTTGTTGGCAAAGGCGTTCCAGAACGGCTTTGACCATGTGGTGTCGGTGAGCAGGGTTTGGAAATTGCCCAGTCCGTTGAACACTAAGGTACCATCGGGCTGGCGCAAATAGAGCGAATTGAAAATCGTGGCGAGCAGGGGATAGATCGAAAACACGGTATAGATGATGAGAGCCGGTGCCAGAAAAAATGCCAGCAGCCGCGCATAGGTGGCTTTCTCCATGCCGATAATGCCGCTGTTGTGTTCTGCCGCCATGGCGAGCGCCTGATGTCCCCTCTTTGAAAAAGGCCGTTGGAGAGAAACTCCAACGGCCTGTCGTGCAAGCGTTATTTCTGGTGGGGCTTGTACCACTTCTTCAGCCCATCCTCGAGCTGGGCACCAGCTGCTTCCGGCGTCATGGTTCCGTTCAGAACCTGAGCTGACACGTTCCACATCTCGTTTTCAAGATTAGGCGTGCCGCGCGAAAGGATTTGGTAGCTGTTGCGGATGGTGGACTTGCATTCGCCGCGCCAGCTCACGAAAGTCTGCGCCACATCATCGGTGATCTGGACCTTGGCATTGGACAGCGGGAAGAAGCCGGGAAGGGCATTTGCAAAAATATTGGCAAATTCTTCCGAGCCAATCCAGTCAAGAAATACCTTGGCATCGGCTGCATTGGCCGACTTGGCGTTCATGCCAATGCCGATGTCGGTATGATCCGAGATGTAGCAATCGGATTGTCCGGCAGGCGGCGGAGCCTTGAAGGCACCCATGTTGACGTTCTGGCCGCGGAAGGTGGAGATATCCCAGGAACCCGCGGCATAGACTGCACCCTTGCCCAATCCAAACAGGTTCTGGCTGTCGGGATAGGTCTGGGCCTTGTAACCATCGCCGAGATAGGGCGACCATTTGGCGAGCGCCTTGAAGGTGTTCACATATTCCGGATCGGTGAGCTTGGCCGTGCCATCAATGATTTTCTTCCGGCCTTCTTCGCCTTTCCAGTAGTTGGGCCCGATGTTCTGGAGGCCCATGGTGGCAGCTTCCCACTGGTCATTGGTGCCCAGAACCAGTGGCGTGTATTTGCCGCTGGCTTTCACCTTTTCCAGCAGGGCCAGGAATTCCTCTTCGGTCTTTGGCTCGGTAAGGCCCAGTTCCTTGAAGATGTCCTTGTTGTAAATGAAGCCATGGATCACCGAGCCCATGGGCACGCAGAATGTGGACTTGCCATCATCTGTCGTCCAGGCGCTTTTGGCCACATCGGAAAAATTCGCCATGTTGGGCAAATCATTGAGGGCTGCGAGATGGCCCTTGTTGAACAGTTCCAGTGACGCGTCAAAGGGGCGGCATGTAATGATGTCGCCAGCTGTGCCACCTTCAAGCCGGGCATTGAGCGCGGCGTTATATTCCTTGGGCGCTGTGGGGTTGAATTCCACGGTGATATCGGGGTGCTTGGCCTGGAAGGCTGGAATGATCTTTTCTTTCCAGATCGTGGCGTCGTCGTTGCGCCAGCTTTCAATGGTGAGCTTGCCAGCGGATGCTGCGCCAGTCATGGCGGCCATGGCGATTGCCGCAAGTAGGGTTGCCTTCAGTCCTGTCTTCAACATGGTATTCTCCCTGATGTTTACGTTGAACTTTTCTTGGCGTCTAAAGTGCATTGAGCTGTTTCAAAGCTAGCCGCAAATTGCCGTTCTTGTCAGCAAGTAAGTGTTGGGCCTCCACAAGCGACTTTGCACCCGCACATAAAAGTACGGCGGGCTTCACATGGCCCTGTGCTGTATCAAGGGCCTTTTCGGCAAGTGGTTCGGGAACACCCGCAATGCGCGCCACGATCTTGCGGGCGCGGGCCTTGAGTTTCACATTGCCTGATTGCACATTCACCATCATGCCATCATGCACGGCGCCAAGTTTGATGTGGGCCAAGGTGGACAGAAGATTGAGGGCGGCCTTCTGCGCCGTGCCAGCGCCCATGCGGGTTGAACCTGCAATGATTTCGGGGCCTGAATCCAGTACGATCTCGATGTCGGCATTTTTTGCAAGCGTTGAGCCTGCATTATTGACCACGGCAATGACATGGGCTCCCAGTTCCCTGGCTTTTGTGGCCGCCGCTATTGTGTAGGGCGTGGAGCCTGATGCAGCGATGGCGATCATCACATCCTGACGGGTGCAAATTCCCGCCGCGCGCGCGCCTTCGGCCGCATCGTCTTCCGCATCGGCAAAGGTTTCAAATATCGCCTGTGGGCCGCCAGCTATCAGGTAGACAATCTTGTTGTCCGGCATGCCAAAAGTCGCGGGCAGTTCCGAACCATCCTGCACGCCAATGCGGATCGAGGTGCCAGCGCCTGCGTAAATCAGCCGCCCGCCTTTTTGCAAACAGTCCGCCACCAGGGTTGCCGCACTTGCGATTTGCGGAAGCACATTGCGAACAGCCGCAATGGCGCGTTCCTGTCCTTCCACGATAGCCGTCAGAATACGCGCGTCGTCCCAGGTATCGAGACCCACAGTATCTGTTGAATTGCGCTCGGTTGACCGCATGGCAATATCCATAGACTGACAATACCAAAACACTACCACTTGTCCAGCGGATTTTCTGTCGATGGAGAAATACGCTTCTAAGCTCCACATTAAAATCTTCCTTTATTGGTATTGTTTTGGTATTATCTCTTCTGTGTCCAAGACCTCCTCATATTTTCTCGGCATTGATGGCGGCGGCAGCCGGTGCCGTGCGCGGATCCGCGATGATAGCGGCAGCCTGATGGCTGAGGCTACAGGCGGCTCCTCCAATATCTATCAGGATTTCGACGGCGCGCTCGCCATGATCATGGCCACCGCGCAACAAGCTGCGGACAAAGCCTCGCTTCCCATTTCTGTTTTGCATGCCGGAATGGGTCTGGCGGGGCTGGTTACCTCGGTAGGCTCTGAAAGAATCCTGCAGGCGCAATTGCCGTTTGCTTCTTTGGCGCTCGATGTTGACGCCTATACAGCCTTTATGGGTGCCTTTGGCGGTGCCGAAGGGGGCATTGTCATCGCGGGCACAGGCTCCATTGGATTTGCCATTGCAGAGGGCCAGCGGCACATGGTGGGCGGCTGGGGTTTCGCGCTGGGCGATCATGGCTCAGGCGCATGGGTCGGCCATCATGCCGTGCGTCGCGTGGCACTTGCGCTCGATGGTTTACTGCAGCCCACACAGCTCATCGAGGAGATCATCCAGCGCACGGGGTCCAGCCGGTTTGAGCTTTCGCAATGGTCCGAGCGGGCCAAGCCCCGCGACTACGGACAATTTGCGCCGATCATTTTTGAATGTGCCGCGCGCGGCGATGTTCAGGCCATGATGATTGTCATTGAAGGTGCCGCTGCTATTTCCAACCTCGGCCGTGCCTTGCTGGCGCGGGGCGCGCGGCAAATCTGCCTGCTTGGCGGGCTCGCTGGCGTCTACCCGCCCTATCTGGATGCCGACGTGAAACGCGTGCTTGTTCCTTCCATGGCAGATGCGGTGGACGGTGCCATCATGATGGCCCGCAAGGCGCAAGGCCTGCCGGAGGGCTGGTCTTGAGCAAGGCACAAGACATCTTCGCCCGCGATCGCTTTGCCAGGCGGGATGCGGCACCGCTGTATCTCCGCATCAAGCGAATGGTTCAGGATGCCATTGCCGCCGATGAGCTGAAGCAGGGCGATGGGGTTCCAAGTGAACGCGATGTCGCGGAATTGCTGCAGGTCTCGCGCGTGACCGTGCGGAAAGCCTTTTCCGAGCTGGTCGCTGAAGGTGTGCTGCTGCAGAAGCGCGGGTCCGGCACCTATGTGCATGGCGCGTTGCAGCGCATTGAACAGCCCTTGTCGCGGCTTACCAGTTTCAGCGAGGACATGAAACTGCGGGGCCTTGCCACGGAAGCGGACTGGCTGTCACGATCCAGCGGATTGCCCACGCCCGAGGAGGCGATGAAGCTTTCCATCTCTCCCAGTGAACATATCTCAAGGTTCCAACGACTGCGCCGTGCCAATGGCGTGCCGCTGGCCATCGAGCATGCCGTGGTGCCCGCCAAATTCCTGCCTGATCCCGCGTTGGTGAGCCAATCGCTTTATGCTGCCCTGGAAGCCCGCAATTTCCGCCCGGTGCGGGCCTTGCAGCGGCTGCATGCAACATCGCTGTCGCTGCGTGACGCTGCGCTTCTTGATTTGGCCGAGGGCAGCCCCGCCTTGTTCATTGAGCGCATTTCCTATCTCGCTGATGGCCGCGTGGTGGAATATACCCGCTCGCATTATCGCGGCGACAGCTATGATTTCGTGGCGGAATTGACGCTGGCACCTGAGGCTGCCTCATGAGTTACATGCGCGAGGAAGCGTTGGAAGCACCAGAGGCGGTGGCGCGGTTTCTCGATCAAAACAGCAAGGCACTGGCAGCACTAGGTGCAAGGTTGCGCGCGGCACCGCCTTCTGTCATTGTGACATCGGCGCGTGGCAGTTCCGACAATGCAGCGGGTTATTTCAAATATCTTACAGAAATTCTCCTCGGCGTGCCTTGCGCCTCTATCGGTGCTTCTGTCGTATCGGTCTATGGCGCGAAGCTTCGCGTGAAAGGGGCGGTCTGCATCACGATTTCACAATCGGGACAAAGTCCGGACATTGTTGCCTTGCAGGAAGCCGCGCGGCTTTCGGATGCGCTGACCGTTGCTTTGGTGAATGTGGAGACTTCGCCCGCAGCCCGCAATGCGGACATATGCCTTCCGCTTTTTGCGGGTCCTGAGCGCAGCGTGGCGGCAACCAAGTCATTCATCGTGTCACTGGTGGCGGGAGCTGCCATATCAGCGCATTGGATGGGGAATGCCGCACTCATTGCCTGCCTGTCGGCCCTGCCCGAGAAGCTTGCCGCTGCCACGAAGCTGGAATGGGAGGCGTTCATCACTTTGGCGCACAAGGCAGAGTCATTTTATGTGCTGGGGCGGGGGCCGTCGCTTCCCATTGCGGCCGAAACGGCCTTAAAGCTCAAGGAAACCTGCGCCATTCACGCCGAAGCCTATTCCATTGCGGAAGTCATGCATGGGCCGATGGAATTGCTGGAGACGGGCTTTCCGGTGCTGGCCTATTCGCCTGCCGATGCCGCGCATGCGTTTTCCCATGAAGCTTTCGCCAAGCTGCGGCGCATCGGT
>JANMAE010000140.1:0-3250 GCA_031359445.1 Hyphomicrobiales bacterium
CTTGTCCCACAAAGGTCCGCCCACAGCGCCAAACAGCACGGCATCAGCGGCTTGCGCCTTTGCCATGTCCTCTTCCGAAATCGCTTTCCCATGCGTATCATAGGCCGAACCTCCCACCAGGCCACGATCCGTCTTGAACGATGCAACGCCAGCCTCATTCATCCACGCAATGATGATTTCAACTTGGGCCATAACCTCCGGGCCAATACCGTCACCGGGGAGATAGAAGAGATTGAAAGAAGCCATGTGAAAACCCATGCTGAAAGAGGTAAAAGTCATCCTCCCTCCACCCGTCATTCCCACGAAGGCGGGAATCCAGCTTTGGCAGGTCCGTTCGGCACCGCTCTAGCTTCTGGTGAGCAAGCTGGCAAGGAAGCATCCGTGTCCTTGCAAATTCAACAAACTTGCTATACACGTATAGCAGGAGAAAAATAATGCTCGCTTTGCGTTTGCCCTTAGATATCGAACAACGACTTGATGTTCTGGCCAAGAGATCAGGCCGAACGAAAACCCACTATGCCAAGGAAGCAATTTTGCTGCACCTTGAAGACCTCGAAGATGCCTTTGAAGCAGAAAGTGCCTTGAAAGAATTCTATGAGTCGGGCGAAAAGCCAATTTCCTTGGCAGAAGTGAAGAAGCGCCTTGGCATGGACCCTTGAGTTCAAGAAGAAGGCCACTGAAGCACTCGAATCCATGGACCAGCAAGCGGCCCATCGGATTGTGACTTTTCTAGAAACCCGCGTCATCACCTCTGACAAACCGTGGCAGCTTGGAACCAGATTACAGGGCAGGGACTTCGAAGGAATGATCCGTTTCCGTGTCGGAGATTATCGTGTCCTGACTGAGATCAGAAACGAAACGCTTGTTGTGCTGGTTGTTGGCATGGGCCATCGTCGAGAGGTTTATCGATAGTGTCAATAACAAACACCGCCGACACCGTTGCCAAATTCGGAAAGTTTGAGTTCCATGTCATATTCAGCTTCCTCGCCTATCTCCGCGCGATAATGATCTGAAAAAAGAGTACTTCCATAGTAGGACAGTTCGATTTTGTGATTGCCGAAACCAACAAGTAGCTTTGAGCCGTTGTCTTGGGTCCAAACCTCCACATCCCGCCCACAATAAAAACTGTTGCCCTCGAAATGTGTTTCAATATATTTTGGATGAAATCGGTTGGGGATAAATAACAACAAGCCGACGACAGCCACTGCAAGCATATCAGCAATCAATTTACCCAGCTTACTCCGCCGCCTGTCGCGCGGTGGGATTATTGGGATGCGTCGTCCAATTGGCATAAGCCGGGTCAATCTTGCGGCCGGTGCGCGCGTCGACGCCTGAAACCTGCTCCACCATGCTGATGCAGTTTTCCACGGGGCAAACCTCCACGCAGAGATTGCAGGCCACGCATTGATTGTCCAGAACTTCGAAGTGGCGCTTGCCGTCCTTGGTCTGGCTGACGCAAGATGCGGCTAGTTATTTCTGCTATTCTCCATATTGTAGCCTGCCCTGCAGGTGGCTAAGTAGGGAGCGGGGGTAACCATGCAGGAAGATTCGATGACGGTTGGCGAAACGGCTGCCAAATTGGGTTTGCCTGATGCCTTTTTATCAGCGAATGAAAATCCCGGTGCGTGGTGGTACTTTGACGTCTTCGGCTTTAAAATTTACTGCTACAACTTCGAATGGCGGCGGGAGGCATTGGCATTTCATGATCTACATCATGTGGTGACGGGTTATCCCTGCACAATGAAGGGCGAAATGCAGGTGGCAACGTGGGAATTTGCAGCGGGCCGGTTTCCAAATGTATTTTCCAACCTTTTTTGCCTACCGCTTGTAGCGCTTGGGGCCGCCACAATTCCGCATAAAACCTTTGCGGCTTTTGAACAAGGTAAGGGATCACAAAGTCTGTTTGGCCAACTCATGCCGAAAGATGTGGCTACATGGCCAAGTCAGGCTCTGATTGCGTTGACGGCCAGAGACAGGACACAATCTTCGCGCGCGGGAAACATGATGGGCTTTGCAGCACTCGTGTGTCTGTCATTTTTTGAATTAGTTCTTTTGGCAACTCCCTTTGTTTTGGGTGTCAGGGCTCTTGTTGGGTTGCTATGAGTGATCGAAGACCCTTTCGTTTGGGCAGATTCTGGGGAGTTTGAATATCCCAAGCGAGCCCCAATTTTTCAAGAAGCTGAATAAAGTTGAAGCCCACATCAATCTGTCCGGGGAACAGTCCATGTCGCGCTGAAGCTGGGAAGGCGTGGTGATTGTTGTGCCAGCTTTCACCCATCGTCGGAATGGCGAAAGACGGAACATCATGACCCATCATGCCAGCACCATCCACCATCCATGACTGGGGACCCCGGGTATGGGCAAGTCTGGAAATGTACCAGTGCATGGTCGTACAGGCTGATACTCTTACGAAGACCCCCCATACTGCCCACTCAAACCCACCCAGTGCATAGAGAATGAGGCCGATGGGGACTTGTTGGAACATGGCAGTCCTCTGCAAAAACCAATAGAAGCGGTCTTCCATGATTTCTGGACCCGGATTGAATTTGGGCGGATGTTCAAGTTCCATGCGGCAATGCAAATACCACCATGCGTCATGAAGAAAGTCTGTACGGTGGGCAAAGAATGGATGGCATTTTGGAGTGCGTTGCGCCCAGTCGCGCATGTCATGAGTACGAATTGTCCACAAGGGACCGCCCATGCCAACGGCCGTACCGAGATATATCATCACATGCTCAAGCCATTTATGACATTTGAAGCTGCGGTGAATCATGCGGCGGTGAAAGCCAACGGAATGGCCACAGCACAGCGTGAAGAAACACAAGACAAAAAACACGGCGAGGGCCGACCAGGAAAAATATAGGGGTGCCAAAATGATGGCCGTTACAAGCATCGTCCCGTTGAACAGGGAGCGGATAGTATCCCACTGCACTGTGCCCTCAACCGGGCTGCAGCTTTCATTGAACTCCAGTCCATTGATTTTGAAAGCATCGCGCCGTGAAACCAAAACGCGGGCGTCATCCATTTTGCACTTTTCCCCTGAAAACCAAAGGGTCTACTGATTCTTGGCCTCGGTCAATATTAGACAAAGGGTCAGGCGTTACTTGGTTACTCCGCCGCCTGTCGCGCGGTGGGATTATTGGGATGCGTTGTCCAATTGGCGTAAGCGGGGTCAATCTTGCGGCCCGTCCGCGCATCCACACCGGACGTCTGTTCCACCATGTTGATACAGTTTTCCACGGGGCAAACC
>JANMAE010000072.1:0-48380 GCA_031359445.1 Hyphomicrobiales bacterium
GCTATGGAAAAGGTCATGTCATTTATCCGGAATGACTGCGGTCACTTCAATTTCCACCAGCCATTCGGGACGCGCCAGGGCGGTGATCACCAGTCCCGTTGAACAGGGGAACACGCCCTTCAGCCATTTCCCCATTTCACGATAGACATCCTGCCGGTAACGCACATCCGTGAGGTAAACCACAACGCGGCAAATATGGTCCATGTGACCGCCTGATTCTTCCATCAGTAATTTTATGTTTGCCATGGTCTTGGCGGTCTGAGCCGTTGCATCGCCCACATGCAGCGATTCCCGTGAATCAAGGTCTTGGGAAACCTGCCCCCGCACAAATATCATCGAACCCTTGGCCACCACTGCCTGGCACAGGTCATTGTCGAGCTTCTGTTCGGGATAGGTATCTTTGGTATTGAAGGGGCGGATACGATGGTGTGCGGTCATTATTCTGCTGCCTGTTTCTGTTTGCCCCAGATGCGGGAGCTCATGCCGCCTGCCTTCTGCGCAAATTTCAATGTCTGGTTCCAATCGAAGGTTCGATAGACGGCTGCTGACTGGGCAAAGGGCGGGGCTTGGGCGAAGAGCTGAAAGGTCAGGCGGTGGCCGGCATAATCCGAATTCAGCAGGTCGCGCGCCAGCACCAGCAGCTTGCGGCGGTCATCTGATGTCCATTCGTCATTGATGGTGTAGTATTTTTCCATCCATTTGCGGGTTTCTGGGTGCTCGAAGGCCGCTGCATCCGGCGTTACGCAGATCTGGCCACCGCAGAGTTCACGCGCAATATGCATCATCCTGGGGAGGTTGTTCAGGGCGTGGCAGCGGCCCGACATGAGCAAAGACTGGTTCGGCATGAGCAAGCCATTGGGACTGGTCTCGCCCATGACAATGGAGGCCGTCAAGTGGGCGTTGATGCCTTCGCGCCATACCGCAAGCTCCGCAAGCTTTTCCTGGACGGCCTGTTGCTTGTCGAGGCCGGTTTGCCTGGCGTTCCACAGGGCAGCTCCAATAATGAGGTCCGCATAGGACTGTGTGCGTTGCACGAAGGGAAAAGCCGAATAGCGGTGCAGGGTCTGGCGGATAAAGGCTGCGGCACGGGTGTGCTGGTAGAACAGCACGTCCTCCCAGGGCACCAGCACATTATCAAGGATGACAATGGTATCCACTTCATCAAACTTGTTGGACAAGGGATAATCACGTGCGGGCGCCCTCCCCGTAAAGCCGGTGCGGCAGATGTGCTTTACGCCTGGCGCATTCATTTTCACGATGCAGCCCAGGGCATATTCCGAAAGCTTTGCATCACCCCAATTGGCAATGGTGGGTTTCAGGAAAGCCTGGTTGGCATAGGCAGCAGCAGTTTCATATTTGGCGCCGCGGATCACGATGCCAGCATCGGTTTCCTTGACGACATGCACGAGCATATCCGGGTCCTGTTCCTGTGGCGGCTTTGAACGGTCACCTTTGGGATCCGTGTTTGCGGAGACATGAAAGGGGTCGAGGGCTATCGAATCCTTGATATGGCGTTCGATGTTGGCCGCAAAGCGCGGGTCAATTTCATTGAGAATGTCCTTGCCGTCCCAGAGCGACCACATCTCGCCCACGGTTTCGTCGCCCATGCGGGTGACGACACCTCCTACATCAAACATGACAGTATCAACTGCCCTGCGCTTGTCGTGCCAGTCCTTCTGCGCGCGCGGCAGGCGGTTGCCTATGGCGAAGCGCTCGCCATTTTCCGCGTAGCTCATCACATCGCGCGTGGCTGCTTCATGCTGCATGTCATAAATGCGCGCGCGAATATCGACGGCAGGCTTGAACATGACATGACGCGTCACATCCTTCACGCGCTCCCCATTGATCCACACTTCGCGGCCATCGCGCAGTGACTCGCGATATTGTTCGCCAGTTCTAATCATGTCAGATCCTCACACCTGGTTTTTCCCCATCTTTACATGCCATCCTAACTTACCTCCACGGAATTGATAATATTTTCGTATTGTGCCAGCTTGTTCGCGAACATTCATGCGAAACTTCCCTGATTCATGACACAGCCCCATGCCACGATTATAGGCGCCGGAATTATTGGAATTTCCACCGCTGCATTTCTCCAGAGGGCGGGCTACCGGGTGACGGTAGTGGACCGCCTTCCCCCCGGCGAAGGCTGCTCATTCGGAAATGCAGGAGGCTTGGCATATGCCGAAATCATGCCCACTATCCATACAAGGGTTTACCGCAAAATTCCGGGGTGGCTGTTGGATCCCCTGGGGCCGCTCACGATAAGGTGGTCATATTTGCCCAAGGCCTTGCCATGGTTCATGGCGGCAGCGCGAAATGGGCTGCCGGACCGTGTCAAATCCATTACTGCCGCGCGCGCCGAGCTGGGCCTGCGGGTCATCAGCGATTTCGAAACACTCCTCAAGGACGTGGGCCATCACGACCTTATGGTGTATCGCGAGACTTTGCGGCTGTTTGACAATGCGGCACAGTTTGAAAGTGAAGCTGACGAGCGCGCGATCAAGAAGGCCCATGGCTTCGAATGCCAGACCTTCAGCGGATACGAAGCGCGTGAAATGGAAGCTGCAATTTCCCCCCACGTCACGCATGGCGCGTTTCATGGTGGCTGGTATTTCGTGAGAAATCCCGAACGTGTCGTCAAAAGCATTGCCGAACAGGTCGTGCGCAATGGCGGCGAAATCATGAATGATGATGTAGCACGCATAGACAGAGACGGACACACGGCCCAGGCGTTGCACTTGAAGTCTGGGAAAACCATGGTGCTGGATAAATTAGTGATTTGCGCTGGCGCGTATTCCCATTTGCTCTCGCAACAACTAGGCGAGAAGGTTTTGTTGGAAGCGGAGCGTGGCTATCACATGGTTTTGCCGAATTCCGGCGTAAAACTTTCGCGTTCGCTCACATATGCGCGCACGCCAGGTGCGGCCACGCCCATGGACATGGGGCTTCGGCTGGCGGGCACGGATGAGTTTGCAGGTCTTGACGCCCCTCCCAACTGGGCGCGGGCTGATGCCCTCTGGAAAATCTTCAAGGGCCTGTTGCCAGGGTTGCAGGAGCCGGATGCGGCAACCACCCGCTGGATGGGACGAAGGCCCGGTACACCCGATTCGCTTCCCGTAATTGGTCCTTCCAAAACAACGTCCAATGTGTGGTATGGATTTGGTCACGGGCATATGGGGCTAACCTGGGGACCAAGCACCGGACGCCATATTGCAGAGATGATGACGGGAATAAGAAGTAATATTAATCTTGCGCCCTTTCGCGTTGATAGGTTTTGACAAATCGCCGGGGGAGCGTCAGTTTGCGCGGCAATTAACTGATTTGCGAGGCCTATAATGGTGCCCGATATTCCTTCCACGATTTTCCTCAAGGACTACAGGCCTGCGCCCTTCCTGATTGACCACATCCATCTTGATTTTTCGCTTGAAGCCCGTGCAACGCGGGTGAAGTCACGTTTGCAAGTGCGATGCCGGGGCGAAACGGCTGAACTGGTTTTTTCGGGCGAAAAGCTCAAACTCATCAGCGTGAAACTGGATGGCCATGACGTGGCGCATGTGGTTGATGAGGAGAGCCTCACCATTTCGGAAACGCCTGCGGGAAGCTTTGTCCTTGAGATTGAAACGGATTGTGATCCCGTGGACAATACGGCGCTATCGGGGCTGTATCAATCCAACGGGATGTTCTGCACCCAGTGTGAGGCGGAAGGGTTTCGGCGGATCACGTATTTCTATGACCGGCCGGACGTCATGACGCGTTACACGGTGCGCATGGAAGCCAGCAAGTCAAAATGCCCTGTGCTTCTGTCCAATGGAAACTTGCTGGAGCATGGCGACATCACGGGCTCAGACAGACACTTCGCCGTGTGGCAGGATCCGCATCCAAAACCATCCTATCTCTTTGCGCTTGTGGCGGGAGACCTTGCCGCCGTTCATGACAGTTTCACCACCATGTCGGGCCGCAGAGTTGCGCTGGGAATTTACGTCGAGAAAGAGAAGGAGGACCGTTGCGGCTGGGCCATGGAGTCATTAAAGGCTTCCATGCGCTGGGATGAAAAAACCTTTGGACGCGAATATGATCTTGATGTCTTCAACATCGTTGCCGTTTCAGACTTCAACATGGGTGCGATGGAAAACAAGGGGCTGAATGTTTTCAACGACAAATACATTCTGGCCCTGCCCGAAACCGCGACCGACATGGACTACACCAACATCGAAGCAATCATTGGACATGAGTATTTCCATAACTGGACTGGCAACCGCATTACCTGCCGCGACTGGTTCCAACTCTGCCTGAAAGAAGGACTCACGGTTTTTCGCGACCAGGAGTTTTCCTCTGATCTCAGGTCTCGTGCGGTCAAGCGCATCACCGATGTGAAGACATTGCGCGCGAGACAGTTCCCGGAAGACGCAGGGCCTCTTTCCCACCCTGCCCGGCCAAGTTCCTATATCGAGATCAACAATTTTTATACACCGACAGTTTATGAAAAAGGCGCTGAAATCTGCCGCATGATGAAAACGCTGATCGGCGATGCGGCTTTTGCCGAAGCAATGAATATCTATTTCGTGCGCCATGATGGCCATGCTGCAACCGTTGAAGATTTTGTGGCCTGCATGGCAGATGCCTCAGGGCGCGACATGAGGCAATTCTTCAAGTGGTATGAGCAAGCCGGTACGCCACGCGTTTACGTAACCAGCGCCTATGACGCCAAGGCCAAAGTGTTTGACCTCACGCTGCAGCAATTAACGTTGCCCACGCCCGGCCAAGCCAAGAAAGAACCCATGCATATTCCTCTCAGGCTTGGCTTGGTGGGGCCCGACGGTGAAGACCTGGTGCTTGATCTGGAGGGAGTTGGAAAATTGAACACGCCCTTGATCGAACTTGCCGTCGAACAGAAAACGTTCCGGTTCCGAAATATTGCTAAAAATCCCATATTATCGCTCAATCGCGGCTTTTCTGCCCCGGTCATCGTAGACTCCGGCCAGACGGCGGACGACCAATTGTTTCTCATGCGATACGACCTCGATACCTTTAACCGGTGGGAAGCCAGCCAGAACCTCGCGAAGGCCGTAATCACATCGACACTTGATGCCTTCAGCAACCATCAACCTGCGCCCGGCATTCAAGATTATGCCAACGCTTTGAATGCTACGCTGGAAGACAACGGCCTGGACAATGCCTTCAAGGCACTGATGCTGGGATTGCCTACAGAAGCTGACATCGTGGCGGAGCTGGCCGCGAATGTGGATACTGATCTTGTGTTGAAATCGCGAGATCATGTTCGCGCGGAATTGGGAAAGGCGCTCAGCAAGACTTTGCGGGGGATCTGGAAAAACACCGCAGAGCACGGCCATTATGAACCCACTCCCGAAGGCACTGGACGGCGCGCATTGCGCTTTGCAGCTTTAGGCCTGCTCGCCATGGGAGAGCCTGCTCAATCCATGGAACTCATTCATGCCGAACTGGCCCATGCCACCAACATGACGACCGAGATTGGGGCCCTTACGGCAATGATCAGCATCGATCTGCCTGAGACCCACACGCAGCTTGAGAAATTTTACGAGCGCCATCGTGGGGATCACCTGCTGGTTGACAAGTGGTTTGCGCTCAATGCGTCCATGCCCGGACCTGATGCAGCAGCCCGGGTCGAGGCTTTAATGAAACATCCTGATTTCAGACTCACCACGCCGAACCGGGTCTATGCGCTGATTGGCGGCTTTACAGGAATCAATCTTTCAGGCTTTCATGCTGCCAGTGGCGATGGATATCGAATCGTAGCCGAAACGATCCTCAAGCTGGACGCATTCAACCCCCAGGTTGCGGCCCGCATGGCCACCGGTTTTCGGAGCTGGAGGATGATGGACGATGTGCGTAAAAAGGCTGCAACACAACAGCTGCAACGCATTCTACAGACGCCAAAATTGTCGCGTGATTGCTTTGAAATTGTGTCTCGTATGTTAAACGGTTGATCATTCAAAAAATAGTTAGCTGGACAAGTCGTTTCGTTTTCGAATCAATAGGGTAAATTGATTCGGAATATGCGTATTTTCTTCGAATTGAAAGCCGCGGGGCACGGCGACAGGCAGGGATTTAGAAATTGGGCAAGGCGCATATTGGCGAATTATTCTTCAGGGAGCGAGCGTTACGGCTGCCCTCGCCGCTGCCTGAAAAATGGGCCATCCTGATTTCCGAGAAATCCCTGCGCCGCATCATCACAATCCTGACCGCACTTTTCATTCTCGCTTTATGCATTTCGCTGTTTTCCCAATTGCTGATGAGCCGCAATGATCACATCGAGGAACAGAACGGGCTTTCTGTTCTCTATGCAAAAATCGCGTCACAGAACATGGCAACCGAACTCGCTTCCGATGTCAGCGCCGGCCGCACGGTGCGGCCGATAAATGCGGAGCTTCTCGCTGCTGCCCTGCTCCATGGCGCGCTAGCGGAAGACCGCAGCTTCACGCTGGTGGACAATCAAGGTAATGTACTGGCCAGCCTTCCATCTTCAAGCGGCTTGATGGGCCGGAAAATTACTGACGTCCTGGGGCGGGCGTTCATTACAGAAACGGACTTCAATGCAGACACCATGCGCTTCATGCGCCTTGCAGATGGTGAGGGCGCCTATGTCACAGCCCACACCTTGGGAAATTTTCCTGGTAGCCTGATCGTCATACAAGAACGTTCCAATCTGCTGGCCTCGTGGTGGATCGGCGTAACACGTCTTTCGGTGTTGTTCATCGTAACGCTTCTCGTGCTCACCATGCTGGCTGGCGCATTTCACTGGCAGGCGGCCAAGGCTTCCGAAGCTGACGTGACGCTGGAGATTGCAACCCAACGGCTGGACAAGGCTTTGGATCGCAGCAATTGCGGCATGTGGGATTGGAACCTGGCTGAAGGCACCATATTCTGGTCCAAGTCCATGTTTGAAATCCTCGGCCTCGAGCCCAAGGGCGAGCTGCTCAGTATCGGGGAAATGGCGGAGCGGCTCCATCCTGACAACATGAATATCGAAGGCATGATCGAAGAACTGTTGCGGGGCGAACGCAGCGTTTTCAATCCTGAATTTCGCATGCGTCACGAAGATGGTCATTGGGTTTGGCTGCGGGCCCGCGCAGCATTGGCTCCAGGTGACAGTCCTAATGCACCACATCTCATCGGTATTGTGTTTGACATCACGGCGCAAAAGCAAAGCGACAAGATGAACCTCGATGCGGAACTGCGACTCAAGGATGCCATCGAAAATATCTCCGAGGCCTTTGTGCTGTGGGATACGGAGAACCGCCTGGTGCTGTGCAATTCAAAATACCAGCAGTTCCACTCATTGCCTGCTTCTTCCTGCGTGCCCGGCACACCCTATGCCCAGGTCACCCAATCTGCGAAGGAACCCATCGTGCGGCAGTTCCTGCCCAATGCAGCAGGTGACACATCGGATGGAAAATCACTGGAAGTGCAGTTGGGTGATGGACGCTGGCTGCAGATCAATGAACGGCGCACGCGCGATGGCGGATTTGTTTCCGTGGGCACCGACATCACGGCGCTGAAAAAGCAGGAGGAACATCTGCTCCTCTCGGAGCGGACATTGATGATGACGGTGCGTGACCTGCAGAAGGAGCGCCTGCTGGCCGAACAACAATCGCAACGGCTGGCGGATCTGGCTGACAAATATGCCCGGGAAAAAACACGCGCAGAAGCCGCCAACCGCTCCAAATCGGAATTCCTGGCCAATATGAGCCACGAGCTTCGCACGCCGCTCAATGCCATCATCGGGTTCAGTGAAGTGATGCAGGAAAGCATTTTCGGGCCGCTGGGGCATGCCAAGTACACAGAATATTCACATGATATTCACAAGAGCGGGCAGTTTCTGCTGGACGTCATCAATGACATTCTCGACATGTCGAAGATTGAAGCCGGACGGATGGATATCGAGACCACGCCCGTTTCGCTTCCCTCCATTATCGAGGATATCATGCGCTTTGTCGGTCCACGTGCAGCAGAGGGCAAGGTTGAAGTGGTTCTGGATCTGCCGAGAACCCTTGAGATGACGGCCGACAAGCGCGCGTTGAAGCAGGTGTTCATCAATCTCATGTCGAATGCCGTAAAATTTACGCCGGAAGGCGGTCAGGTAAGGCTTTCCGTAGCCAAGATGAAGAACAATGCCAAAATCACCATTGTTGATTCTGGAATTGGCATCCCCAGCAGTGACATTGAAAAACTGGGTCGGCCGTTCGAACAACTGGAAAACCAGTTCACCAAGAGCAGAGGCGGCTCAGGCCTCGGGCTTGCCATTTCAAAATCGCTGGTTGACCTGCACCATGGAGAACTCACAATTTCCAGTGTGGTAGGCGTGGGAACCACTGTCACGGTCATACTGCCCTTGGCCATCCAAAAGGCGGCCTAGCTACTTTTTCCTCATCGGGCGTTCACGGATAACCTTTGCCAGAAGCTGCCGCTCTTCCGGTGTCAACACTGCCAGTATGTCGAGCACCGCAGCACCGCCGCGCTGGGCCAGTTTGGCATTCTGGTCGGCAAATTCATTTATGACCTGCTTTGCCTTTTCAGGATCATAAGTGGGGCCTTCGATCACGTCGGAAAGCTTGGCTGCCACTTGATTTGAGGCTTCACGTTCATTGCGGAACTCGTCGCGATAGTTCTTGAGAATGTCCAGAAAAACCCGCTTTCTGTCGCGCGGCACCTCTGCGAAAAAGCGGCGCGGTATCAATTGGGTATAGCTTGCGCCCGCCATGCGGTCAGGGCCGTGAAGCCCGCCCATGTAAAAATGTCTTGTCGCCACCGCAGCTCCAATGAGCAAGTTGGCGGCAAGTGACACCACCAGCAGCGGGACCAGCCACCTGGGCCGATTTTCAGGCGCGCTGCCGATTTGGAGATTTTCGTCCGTCATGTCAGTTCACCATCGGCATATTGCTCAATGTCTTCAAAGCCGTTGGTAACCCCAGGTTCCGGGGGATCAGCCAATACCAGACCGGTGATGGTGTCCGACCAGATATTATCAAAGCTGTCTTGTGTACCAAGGTAAATTCCGAGCAGCAGGGAAGCAGCAAGTGGAAGGCCCAGGGCTGGCCGGAAATACGGCAGTTTCATCCTCGGTTGCAATTCCTGGGTATAGCCAAGCTGGGGTGTGGCACGAATCCTGGCCATCAAGTGGGATTGCGCGCCTGGGGGCACTGGCGTTTCACTTGCGTACCGCAGCAATTGCGAAAATGCCTTGTCCAGCTTCATGTCATCATTGTCTGTCATGCTTCACCTATAGCCCAGTTCTGGATCCAATTCCTGCAGGAGTGCACGCCAATCGGCGGCGAGGTTTTCCTTCAATGACCGTCTGGAACGGGACAAGATAGATTCCAGCGCATCCACAGAAACATTCATTACCGAAGCAGCGCTTATATTGCTCATGCCCTCAAAATAGACGAGGGTTACCGCCAATTTCTGGCGTTCCGGCAATTTCGCAAGCGCTTCATCCACACGCTTGGCCGCAGCGCGTTTTTCGAGCTCTACACCGCTCGATGGTGCCGGGTCGACAATGTCCGGCACCGCTTCAATATCGGTGTGGACTTTGCGCCTCAGGCTGTCGATGGCAAGATTGGAGGCCACCCTCATCAACCAACCCTTCAGCGCCTTGGGCTCGCGGACCTGCGCCGGGTTTTGCCATAGCTTCACAAAAGCTTCCTGGGCCACGTCTTCCGTTTCACCATTGCCATTCAACATCCGCCAAACCATCCGGTAGACGCTCGCGTGGTAACGCCGGACCAGCTCTTCAAAGGCGTCTGCATCACGACGAGCCGAGGCCAAAAGCAAGTCGGCATCGCTCGTCGTCTGCAGATCTGTCCTCGTGCCGTTTTGAATTTCTTGATTCCGTACCTAATTTGGCAAATTTTCTCCCTTTGTCTTACGCCATTTCGCCACTTTGAAAAGCCTCGCCTCTTCAAACGTCACTCCACCATCACCGTTGACGTCCGCCCCCTTGACCAAAGCCTCCACATATTTGTCGAGTTCGGCCCGGGTTATGCTGCCGTTCTTGTCCATGTCCAGGTTGAGCATCATGCGATCCCGGCGGCGCTCCATGGCTGCCTTGAGGGCCCCATCAATTTCCGCCAGGCTCACTGCATCATCCTTGTTTTCATCGGCTTTCATGAAGCGCTTTTCAGCCAGCGGTGTAAATTCCTTCACGTCGACCTTCCCGTCCTTGTTCAAATCGATCCGGTCAAAAACCTTCTGGGCACGGGGTAGATAGGGTTCTGCGGCATAGGCACTTCCTGCGAAAACGAGGGTTGCCGTCAAAAAGGCGGTTGCGATCCAAGATTTATTGCTCATATTTCCTCTCCATAAGCTTTTCGGAAGCTTTTGCTCCCTGCAACTAAGACGCCGGGTTCCATAAAATCCGTCGAACAAACATTACAAATATTTCACCCGCCTGAAAGTTGTACGTAACGTAAAATTTCCTATGTATGAGCCATCGATATTTTTCGTTTGGAGTGAAACACCATGTCATCGACTTTTGATATAACCCGGAAGACCATTCTCGGTGTCCTGGCAGCGGGGCTTCTTGGAGCGACCGCGCTCACCTCTTCATTTTTGATGTCGCCCGCCGGGCTTGTACATGCTGAGGATGCTACTGCTCCGGGCAACGCAGTTACGGCTGCGCCCATCAACCCATCCCTGGGTTTTGCTGACCTTGTTGACCGCGTCATGCCTGCTGTGATCAGCGTCCAGGTCAAATACAATGATGTTGCAGCATCGGCCGAAGGCGACAGCCAGGCGCCTGATATGCAGCAGCAGCCCGATCTCAAGAATTTCTTTGACCAGTTCCCGCAATTCCGCAACCGGATGCCAGACGTTGCCCCGCAGCAGCGCCACGGCGGCACCGCCTTGGGTTCAGGTTTCTTTATTAGCGCTGACGGATATGCCGTTACCAATAACCACGTGGTTCAGGGCGCTGACGAAGTTCTGGTGCAGACCAAAGGTGGGCGTGAACTTACTGCCAAGGTTATTGGCACCGATCCCAAGACCGACTTGGCGTTGATCAAGGTTAATTCGGATCAGCCAGTCAAATTTGTAAAATTCGCTGCCAAGCCCGCCCGCGTTGGTGACTGGGTCATGGCCGTAGGCAATCCGTTCGGTCTCAGCAGCACGGTAACCCAGGGTATTGTGTCAGCAGATGGCCGCGACATTGGTTCTGGTCCATATGATGACTTCCTGCAAATTGATGCTTCCATCAACAAGGGCAACTCCGGCGGACCATCATTTAACCTGTCGGGTGAGGTCATTGGCGTGAACTCTGCCATCTTCTCACCATCAGGCGGATCGGTTGGCATTGGCTTTGCCATTCCTGCGGCCGTTACCCAGGATGTCATCGAAAATCTGAAAACCACAGGATTCGTGACCCGTGGATGGCTGGGCGTTCAAATCCAGCCGGTCACCGAAGATATTGCCCAGAGCCTCGGCCTGCCTGATGCCAAGGGAGCCATTGTTTCGGACGTTACCGAAAAGTCTCCTGCACTGGCTGCCGGATTCAAGACTGGCGATACCATTCTGAAGGCCGATGGCGCGGAAATTTCCGATGCCCGCGATCTTTCCCGGAAAGTGGCGCATCTCAAGCCTGGTAAATCCGTGAACGTGGACATTCTCCGCGACGGCAAGCCAATGACGCTCGCGGTGACTATTGGCACCATGCCGAATGATGTCAAAATGGCAAGCAAGGGCGCTGCTCCTCAGCCTGAACCTTCCACCAGTATGACTTCATTGGGTCTCAAACTCGGACCGGCAGATGATGGTGCAGGCGTCAAGATTCTCGACGTTGCGCCAAATTCCGTTGCCGAACAGCAGGGCCTGAAGGCTGGCGATGTCATTCTGGAAGTTTCCGGCAAGCAGGTGAATGCTGCCTCAGAGGTTAAGCAAGCGATGAAGGATAACACCAAACCTCGCGTATTGATGCTGGTTCGTACTGCTGACGGACAAAGGTTCCTGTCAGTGCCCCTCGAAAAGAAGGGCTAACAGCTACGGATGTTGAATACCCGCCCCCTCAGGTGTTCTTCATCCTCAAGGCGCGGAGGCCACCACCCCCCTATGGTTCCCTCCAGTCCGGTGGTCTCCGCGCTCCTCTTTTTGGAAGGGTCATGCCATGCAAATCCTGCAATCTGATGATAGAGAATCTGCATATAATGGCGGTACACAGGACTCAATGCGCATACTTGTGATCGAGGATGACCGTGACGCTGCGACTTGGCTCCTGAAAGGACTCCGGGAAAGTGGACACGTGGCAGATCTTGCTGCCAATGGCGAGGATGGGCTGGCCTTGGCGCTTGAAGGCATCCATGATATTCTTGTGGTGGACCGCATGCTGCCCAAAATGGACGGCCTCACCATCATTCGCACGTTGCGGGCAAAAGGCATTACCACCCCTGCTCTCATTCTCAGTGCCTTGAGCGATGTGGATGAACGGGTGAAGGGCCTGCGTGCAGGTGGCGACGATTATCTTGCCAAGCCCTATGCTTTCTCGGAACTTCTGGCGCGCGTCGAGGGCCTGCGCCGGCGCAATAGTCAGGAACAGCCTGAAACCAAGTTGAAAGTTGGCGATCTCGAGCTGGATCTGCTGACCCGCACCGTGAGCCGAGGTGGACAGGTCATCCCCCTTCAGCCGCGCGAATTCAAGCTGTTGGAATATCTAATGCGGAATGAAGGGCATATTGTTACCCGCACGATGCTCCTGGAAAACGTCTGGGACTATCATTTCGATCCCCAAACCAATGTGATAGATGTACATATATCAAGGTTGCGGTCCAAGATTGAGAAGGGCTTTGCCACTTCCATTCTTCAGACCGTAAGAGGAGCCGGATATATGATACGTGCCGTTTAACTCCAAAATAATACGGACGTCGACGTTTCGTCTGTCGGCAATCTACCTCATCGTTTTTGCAGTGTCGGTTGCCGCCATCCTTACCTATGTTTTTTGGGGAACGGCCGGGCTTCTGGAGCGGCAGACTGACGCTACCATCCGTGCCGAAGTTCAGGCACTCGCTGACCAGTACCGCATCTTCGGGCTCGCAGGAATCAAGGATACCATCGACAGGCGCAGTTCCGAGCGTGGCGGAGGGATTTATCTTCTCGCTGATGCCAAGGGCAATCGGGTGGCCGGCAATCTCCAGTCGGTTCCAGGTCAGGTCATTGATGACACGGGCTGGATCGACTTCCCGCTGGAAATCAAAATTGGCGATACGACGCAGCGCCGTTCGGCGCGCGCCTTTCATGCAGACCTCACGGATCATTATGAACTTGTCGTAGGACGGGACGTGGAGGAGCTGAAGCTGTTTGGTGACCTCATCAAACGAACACTGTATTGGGCGTTGGGATTTGCCGTGGTTTTAGGGGTGAGTGGCGGACTTTTGACCAGCCGCAATTTTTTGCGCCGGGTGGATGCCATTACGGATGCCAGCCGCAATATCATGGGCGGCAACCTGTCCGGCCGCATGCCGGTCACTGGCAGTGACGATGAACTGGACAGGCTTGCTGCCGCATTGAACCAGATGCTGGACCAGATCGAGCGGCTGATGACGGGAATGAAGGATGTCACCAGCAATGTGGCCCATGACCTGAAAACGCCCCTTACCCGCTTGCGCGCGCGCGTGGATTCGGCGCTGCGCTCCAATAGTAAAGCTGAATACCGCGCGGCCCTAGACAAGACCATCGAGGAGTCGGACCGCCTGCTGCAAACTTTCAATGCCCTTTTATCCATTGCCCGGGCGGAAGCTGGACAGTCCCGCGACATGCTGCAGCATATTGATGCGCAGGACATCGTTGCTGACGTGGCAGAGCTTTATGAACCGATCGCTGAGGAACAGGGCGGCAAACTCCATATCAAAGTTTCCCAAGGACTGAACGTCCTGGCAGACCGGCAACTGCTGTCGCAGGCCTTGAGCAATCTGATTGATAATGCCTTGAAGTATGGCGTGACGGAATCCGATACAAAACCTGATATCTCGATAGAAGGGAAACGCGAGGGCGACAAGGTGGTGATCACCGTGGCGGATCATGGGGATGGAATTTCGGCAGAAGACCGTGGCCGGGTAGTGGACCGCTTCGTACGCCTCGATCAAAGCCGTTCCAAGCCAGGCAATGGCCTCGGCCTCAGCCTGGTTGCAGGCGTCATGAAACTGCATGGCGCTGCGCTGGAACTTGACGATAACAAGCCGGGCCTGCGGGCCAAGCTGGTGCTTCCCCTGCAGAAGGCACAAAGCTAGTATCCCCCAATGACTGGGGATTTTTCTGACCATAGGCTGATTGACTTGCCACCTCCGCTCGATCTTGCGGCGGCTGAAAGATTTTGGGATGACCTTGCTACCCCCTCTCGAGAGAAGCTGAAACGCCACCAATCCTTCCTGCAGTCCGTAGTGGGTGCTTCCCCCTATCTGCGAGCTCTCATTCTCCGCGATCAGGATTATGTGGTCAAAGCCTTGGAGGCCCCGGTGGAACGGACTTTGGCGTCTGTCTGCGCGGAGATTGCACAGTCCAGTTCTGCGCCCTCACAGGCCCACATCATGCGGGACTTGCGCAAGGCCAAGGACAAGGCCGCCCTGCTGATTGCCTTGGCCGATCTTGCCGGAATCTGGACAGTTGACGAGGTAACAGCTCAGCTGACGCGTCTGGCCGATGTGATGCTCTGTGCCACGATCAACTGGCTCTTGCATGACGGGGAGCAAAGCGGAAAGCTTCGCCTTGCGTCGCGGGATAATCCTTCGCTCAACTGCGGATATGTGGCACTTGCGATGGGCAAGCATGGCGCGGGAGAACTGAACTATTCGAGCGATATCGATCTCATCATTCTGTATGACCCGGATAGCACGCAGCTTGTCCCTGGAGTGGAACCTGCAACTTTTTTTGTCCGTCTTACCAAACGGTTAGTCAACATTCTTCAAGACGTGACTGAAGATGGCTATGCGCTGAGGGTGGATTTGCGCCTCAGGCCGGACCCCCGCGCCACCCAAGTTGCAATTTCGATGGAAGCGGCCGCCAACTACTATGAAAGCATGGGGCAAAACTGGGAGCGGGCTGCCATGATCAAGGCGCGACCAGCGGGTGGCGATCTTGCCTTGGGTGCTGAATTCCTGCAGCGGCTCACACCTTACATCTGGCGGAAATATTTGGATTTCGCAGCCATCGCCGATGTGCAGTCGCTCAAGCGGCAGATCCATGCGGTCAAGGGCCATGGCAGCATTGCCGTGTTGGGCCACAACATTAAACTCGGGCGCGGCGGCATACGCGAAATCGAATTCTTCGTGCAAACCCAGCAATTGATTGCTGGCGGGCGCAACCCCAATTTGCGGGGCTTGCGAACCCTGGACATGTTATCTGCACTCGCGGAGGCGAAGTGGATTGCGGTGGAGGCTGCCGAAAACCTCAAGGCAGCCTATCGTTTCCTGCGGCGCATCGAACACCGCATCCAGATGGTGGATGATGAGCAGACGCATGTGCTGCCGAAGGAAGACGACAAATTCCTGAGTTTGGCGCGCCTGTCGGGTTATGAAACGACGGAGCGTTTTGCTGGTGACCTGCGCCAGACCTTCGAACTTGTACAAAGCCATTATGCAGCATTATTTGAACATGCATCAGCGCTTGGCGATGCGTCCGGCAGCCTGGTGTTCACGGGCGGTGAAGATGACCCGGAAACCCTGGAGACGCTCACCCGCATGGGGTTTCGACGTCCCAGCGAAATTTCCGCCACCATTCGCGGATGGCACTTCGGGCGATACGCCGCAACACGCAGCGGCAAATCCAAGGAGCTGCTGACGGAACTGATGCCCTTGCTGCTGCAGGCGTTGGCGCAGAGCGGCGAGGCGGATTCCGCTTTCATCGCATTTGACCGGTTTATTGCGGGCCTTCCCGCTGGCGTGCAGCTTTTTTCCATGCTCAAGGCCAATCCCAATCTGCTTGACCTCATTGCCAATATTCTGGGAACAGCGCCACGTCTGGCAGAACAACTGAGCGCCAGGCCGCGCATATTGGACGCCGTCCTCGACCGCGGATTTTTCGATTCTCTCCCCAGCGCTGTAGAGGTAAAGCAGAGCGTGGCCAGCATGGTGCCTGTAAGTGCGCCTCTGGATGAAGTGGTGGACCGGGTTCGGATTATTGGCCGCGAGCAAATGTTCCGGGTGGGCGTGCGGGTGCTTTCGGAAACTGTCAGTGCCGAGGAAGCAGGCGCTGCCTATTCATCTTTGGCCGAGGTATTGTTGCAGCGGCTTCATACAGCTGTCCTCTCTGACATGCAGCAGCGTCACGGAAGGGTAGCAGGAGGCAGCAGCTGCATCGTGGCCCTTGGCAAACTGGGTGGGCGGGAAATGACGGCCGCATCGGACTTGGACCTGATGCTGGTTTATGAAACGGCTGAAATCGCCGAATATTCTGATGGTGCCAAAGCCTTGGCAGTTAACCCCTATTTCACGCGTCTCACGCAACGGCTGATTTCCGCCATCACGGCTCCCACCAGCGAGGGCGTGCTGTATGACGTGGACATGCGGCTGCGGCCATCAGGCAACAAGGGGCCAGTCGCCACGAGCCTCGCAAGTTTCTGTGAGTACCAGAAGAACTCTGCCTGGACGTGGGAAAAGCTGGCTCTCACGCGGGCACGGGTGGTGAGCGGTGATCCGGGGCTGGCGCAAAAACTGCAAACGGCGTTCCAGGAGAATCTTTGTGCCAAGCGCAATGCGAAGGCAACGCGGCGGGACGTTCTGGAGATGCGCCAGCTCATGATGACGGAACAGGGGGCCACTGATCTTTGGGATATCAAGCGCACGCGCGGCGGACTGGTTGATGTAGAATTCGTCGCGCAATTCCTGCAACTCCTCCATGCAAGCCTTCATCGCCAAGTGTTGAATACCAATACATATGGAGCCCTGAAGGCGCTTTCCGATGCCGGATTGCTCAATGCTGTCATTGCACATGACCTGAGCGCTGCCTGCCTGCTGTATCAGCGTCTTACCCAGGTCTTGCGGCTTTGCACGGATGCGCCTTTTTCGCCTGACGCTTCGCCTGCAGGATTGAACCAGATCCTGGCGCGTGCGGCCCTGGTGCCGGATATCAAGGCAGCAGAGTCCTTGCTGCGGGATACACAGTTGCGTGTGGCGGAGATTTTTGAAAGCATTATTGGAAAGGTCACTTAGATGTCCACCTGCCAAGGCACCCCATGCTGAGCCTGATGTTATTGCGCCACGCGAAATCGAGCTGGACCGATCCGGGACAGGCGGATATGGATCGTCCGCTGAATGCGCGTGGCCAGCACGCGGCTCGCGCCATGGGTCGCCACATGGCTTCCCATGATCTTGTGCCAAGTCTGGTGCTGTGTTCGCCGGCGTTACGGGCCAGAGAAACTTGGGAGGTGGTGGCGGGAGAATTGAAAAACTCCCCGCCTCTGCTGATTGAGCCTGATATTTATGATTTTGAAGATAGCGAAAAACTTCTGGATTGCCTGCGCCGCAAGGGCGGTGTTGCGCCCAGCGTTCTTCTTGTCGGGCACAATCCGACCATTGCCGCATTGGCGCAAAAAATGTCCATGTCAGGCAGCAAAAAACAGCACAGACTCATGGAGGAGAAATACCCGACGTGTGCCCTTGCAGTCATCAGCATCGAAATTGATACGTGGCAGGAACTCACGAAAGGGGCGGGCACACTTCAGCGTTTCGACAGACCGAAGGATATCTTGGGCGAAGATCAGGCTTGACCATCCCACGAAATCTTCTGCAGCTTTTCTTTCTCTTCCGCGGTGAGCGGCAATTCCTCTTGCGAGGGGAATTTGCGTATCAGCAACAAGATACCCAGCCCTGCCAGCACAAGAACAAATGGCGTGGCCCAGAGGAAGATGGTTTGTGGGCTCAGGCGAGGCTTCAGCAATACATAGTCGCCATAGCGGGCCACAACAAAGTTGATGACCTGCTGGTCGCTGTCACCTTGCGTCAGACGTTCGCGGATCAGGATGCGGAGATCGCGGGCGAGCGGAGCTTCCGATTCATCAATGGATTGGTTCTGACAAACCAGGCAGCGAAGGCCTTCCGAAAGGCTACGGGCGCGCGTCTCCAAGCTGGCATTTGGCAAGATCTCGTCGGGTTGAACGGCGTGAGCCGGACCCACCCACAACAGAAAACACAGGACCCACCATTTCATTCCGCGGGAACTCCAACTGCGGCCGTATTGCGCCGGGGAGCGCCCACGCGGTAACGGCGATCGGTGAGTGACAAGGCACCACCCAAAAACATGACCAGCGCTCCAAGCCAGATCAGCGTTACAAATGGATTGTAATACATCCGCACCACGCGGGCGCCAGTCGCAGTCTTGTCACCCATTACGACATAGACATCGCCAAACAGGGTTTGCAGGAGGCCCACTTCTGTGGTGTTGCCGGTAGGCTTGAAATTGCGCTTTTCAGAAATGACAGTGGCTACTTCAACGGAGCCCGAAGTTATGCGGAAATGGCCGCCGGTACCAGTGTAGTTGGATTGGGTAACGGGCGTTTCAGAGAGAAACTCCACCGTGTACTGGCCCACCTCGGCTTTTTCTCCCGGCTTCATGGCGAGGATATGCTCAACCTTCCACAGGGAAATGCAGACAATGCCCATAATGGTAATGCCAACGCCTGCATGTGCCAGAGTCATGCCGAGCATCGAGCGGGGCAAGCCCCTGAGCCGTGAAAAACTTGTAGCAAGCGGGCTGCGAAAGAGACTTATGCGCTTTGCGAGATCAACGATGCTGCCCAGTACCAGCCATGCCCCCAGCATGATGCCCAAAGGAGCAAGCCAGGGTCCGCGCTGATTGAAAATGAAGACCAGCAGCCCTATTCCCAACACCATTGCAGCTGCAACCCACAAGCGCTGCAGCGCGGCTACAAGGTCGGCGCGCTTCCAGCTGAGCAGCGCGCCAACCGGAACCAGCAGCAACAGCGGCAGCATGATGGGACCGAAGGTGAGGTTGAAGTAGGGTGGCCCCACGGAAATCTTGTCGCCTGTCAGGGTTTCAAGTGCAAGGGGATAAAGAGTCCCGATCAACACGGCCGCACAGGCCGCGCACAGGAAAAGATTATTGAGCACGAGCCCGCCTTCGCGGCTGATAGGCGCAAAAAATCCGCCTGACTTGAGTGTCGGCGCTCGCCAGGCAAATAGCGCAAGTCCGCCGCCAATGAAGAAGATCAGGATCGCCAGAATGAATATGCCGCGCTGGGGATCCACCGCGAAGGCGTGAACGGAGGTGAGCACGCCAGAGCGCACCAGGAAGGTGCCAAGCAGCGAAAGGGAAAACGCGAGGATCGAGAGCAGCACCGTCCAGATCTTCAGCGCGTTGCGTTTTTCAACCACGATTGCAGAATGCAGCAATGCGGTTGCCACGAGCCAAGGCATGAAGCTTGCGTTCTCAACCGGGTCCCAGAACCACCAACCGCCCCAGCCCAACTCATAATAGGCCCACCAGCTTCCCATGCTGATGCCGATTGTCAGGAACATCCAAGCGGCCAAGGTCCAAGGCCTCACCCAACGCGCCCATGCGGCGTCAACCTTGCCATCCAGAAGGGCCGCAATTGCAAAAGAGAAGGCAACGGAAAGGCCGACATAGCCCGCATAGAGAAAGGGTGGATGAAAGGCGAGTGCGGGGTCCTGCAATAGGGGATTGAGGCCGTTGCCCTCAATGGGGGGCGGATTCAGCCGTGCGAAAGGATTTGACGTGGTCACGATGAAGAGGAGAAATGCAAAGCCAATGCTTCCCTGCACGCCCAGTACGCGGGCGCGCAACCGTGGCGGCAGATTGTTGCCGAACATGGCAACCGCTGCGCCGAATATGGCAAGAATGAAGACCCACAGCAGCATGGAGCCTTCATGATTTCCCCAAACACCTGATATCTTGTAAAGCAGTGGTTTGGCAGAATGGGAATTTTCGAATACATTGGCCACGGAAAAATCCGATGTCACATAGGCATGCATGAGAGCTGCAAAGGCCACGTAGATAAAAACGAGTTGCACAAGTGCTGCCGGCACCGCGGAGGCAATCATTTCGCGGTGATTGCGGTGGGCACCCACAAGCGGGACAATGCACTGGAACGCGGCCACGGCAAGTGCCAGCACCAGTGCAAAATGGCCGATTTCCGCAATCACGGGGTTGTTCCCTTCCACTTGCCTTGGGCCTTCAAACGGTCTGCCACATCCTTTGGCATGTATTTCTCGTCATGCTTGGCCAGCACTGTGTCAGCCAGCAGATTGCCATCGGTTCCCAATACCCCTTCCGCCACCACGCCCTGCCCTTCGCGGAACAGATCAGGCAGCTGGCCCACATAATTCACGGTCATGGCTTTGGTCATGTCGGTCACTACAAAGTGGACCTTGGCACCGTCTGTTTTCGTCAAACTGCCTTGCTCCACCAATCCACCCAAGCGCAGCCGGGTACCGGGCTGCACATTCTTCTGGGATACTTCGCTTGGCGTGTAGAAAAACACAATGGTGTCTCGCAAGGCATAAAGCACCAATCCAGCCGCAATGCCGAGTACGGCAAGCGCTCCCATGATGACGGAAAGGCGTTTTTGTTTACGGGTCAAGTTTCGTTCCCCCAGTTGCACATGGCATTCAATTGATTTCCAGCTCTTTGGCAAGCCCTGCAAGGCTTTCCAGGCTTGACGGTTCGTCCTTGAAAATATTGCGCGCCGTCTGCAATGATGCTCTGGCTTTTTCCATATCATCGGAAACTACTCGCGCGCGGATAAGGCGGAGCCAGCCATTCAGGTCGCGGCTGTCGGTCCCCAATTTCTTTTCAAGCCCGTCCATCATGTTTTTGATCATGGCGGCTTGATCACCTGCAGACATGGCCTGCACCTGGGCCACCTGTTCATTGCTCGGGGCTGGAACCTTGGCACCGCTGAGATCTCGAATTTCCCTTTCAACCATGGGGCGCCAGGCGGCGTTGGCAGGAGAGTCAGCGAGAAAAGCTTCAAACAGTTTTCTGGCTTCTTCGGTCTTTCCCTCCTGCTTGACAGCCAAGGCATGGAAATAGCGGCCACGGGGGTTGCGCGGATCAATCTTGAGGGCCTCGAGAAAAGCCTTGTGGGCCTCAGCCGTCACCATGCCTTCGCTGTCAAAGACCAGCATTTCGGCATAGTCGGCAATGTTCTCGCCCGAGGCTGGAGCCAGCCTCAAGATATTGGCGTAAGCTTCGGCTGCATCGCTCCAGCGCTTTTCGTGTTTGTAGGCCGGTGCCAAAACCTGCCAGCCCTTGAGGTCGTTGGGATCACTGGCAAGGTGGGTTTCAACGCTTGCCACCAGGGCCGCAAAATCCTGATTGACGATCGCACCTTGCAACCGCACCTGCAACGGCACATCGGAAATCTTGGGATTGCCATAATAGGCATAGAGCGGCAGGGCAATGAGTGGCACCAGCAATATGGTAGATCTGCCCAGCGCCGATGAATGACCTCTGGCGGGCGCCTCCTGGGGTGCGGCGTTCAGCAGGCGGCGGGAAATTTCATTGCCGGCAGCTTGGGATTCCGCATCTCCGATGATGCCGCGGGCGCGGTCACGTTCCAGTTCCTGAAGCTGGTCGCGGTAAACAGCGACTTCAAACTGGGCATCGCCTGCATCGGCCATGGCAGATTTACGCAGAAACGGCAGCGCAAGTGCGGCCATAGCGGCTAAAGTCATTCCAGCCAATATCAACCATATAACCATATCTTCAGCGCGTTCCGATCTCTCCGGCAACATACAATTCATGGCTGCTTTTTTGTCACGTCGCATTGTCGCATGGCAGCAATTGGGCGTCGGAAAGCTGTAGTGCTTTGGGGGTCGATTTGTTACAAGGCAGATGAGCCAAGGATCCCGCCCAAACATGAAATCCCGCTATTCCATTTTTTCAATCGCCCGCAATGCCATGAACTTCCACAAGGACTGGGAGCGGGCCTGGCGCTCGCCTGAGCCCAAGGCTGAATATGATGCGGTCATCGTGGGGGCTGGCGGACACGGGCTGGCTACCGCCTATTACCTCGCCAAGAACCACAAGATGACGAATATCGCCATCGTCGAAAAGGGCTGGCTGGGCGGCGGCAATACAGGGCGCAACACCACCATCATCCGTTCCAACTATCTGCAGGATAGTTCCATTGCAATTTATGAGCTTGCGCGTTCGCTCTATGAAGGCCTTTCCAAGGAGCTGAATTACAATGTCATGTTCAGTCCGCGCGGTGTTCTCATGCTGTGCCAGACCGAACATGAGTTGCGCGCCTTCAAGCGCACGGCCCATGCCAACCGCCTCGCAGGGCTGGACTGCCGCATGATTACGCCCGGTGAAGTCAAAGAGATTGTGCCCATCATCAATGATGATCCCGCCTGCCGCTATCCCATCCTTGGCGCCTATTACCAGCCACGCGGCGGCACGGGACGACATGATGCCGTGGCCTGGGGTTATGCACGCGGCGCTGACAGCATGGGCGTAGATGTCATTCAGAATTGTGAAGTCACCAACATTATTCGCGAGGGTGGCAAGGTCGTAGGCCTTGCGACCTCGCGCGGTGTCATCAAGACAAAGAAGGTCGGCGTGGTGACGGCTGGCAATGTCTCAGGCCTCATGCAGCGCGCTGGCATACGCATGCCGATCGAGAGCCTGTGCCTGCAGGCCTTGGTCTCCGAGCCCATCAAGCCGGTCCTCGATTGCGTGGTCATGGCCAACACGGTGCATGGCTATATCAGCCAGTCCGACAAGGGCGAACTGGTGATCGGCGGAGGCACCGATCCCTATAATAATTATTCGCAGCGCGGATCGTTTCCCTCGCTTGAACACACCGTCACAGCCCTTGTTGAAACCTTTCCCATCATTTCGCGCCTGCGCATGCTGCGGCTGTGGGGCGGCATCGTTGACATGACCGGCGACCGTTCACCCATCATTTCCAAGACGGATGTGGAAGGGCTCTATGTAAACTGCGGCTGGGGCACGGGCGGCTTCAAGGCCATTCCCGGTTCTGGCTATGTTTTTGCAGACACCATTGCCAATGATCGCCCGCACAAAATCGCCGTGCCATTTGGCCTCAGTCGTTTCGCCGAAGGCCGGTTGATCGACGAAAGCGTCGCAGCCGCCGTGGCGCATTAGGGAGAAACGACATGCTCTTGGTTCATTGCCCGGTCTGCGGCGCGGAAGGTGACGAAACGGATTTTCATGGAGGCGGCCAGGCGCATGTGCGCAGGCCCGCCACGCATGATCCGGCAAATGTGGGCGATGCGGCGCAGGGAGAATATCTGTTCATGCGCCACAACGCGCGCGGCTTGCATTTTGAACGCTGGCGCTGTGACCGTAGCTGCGGAAAATGGTTTCACGCTGCCCGTGATACGGTCACCATGGAATTCAAGGCGTTTTACGGCATCACAGAATTGCCGCCGCGCGCATTGATGGAAGCTGCCACAGGTGAATGGGCCGCCTATTTCAAAGACAAGCTTGCGGCTGGGAAATCATCATGAGCAACAAGCCTTACCGGCTGGCCCAGGGCGGCAGCCATATTGACCGCACACAACGGGTGCATTTCACTTTTGATGGCAAGCCTCTCACAGGCTTTGCGGGTGACACGCTCGCCTCCGCCGTGATGGCCAGCGGCTCACGCCTGTTTGGGCGCAGTTTCAAATATCACCGTCCGCGCGGCATCGTGGGATTGGGATCTGAAGAAATGAACGCGCTGGTGGGCGTGGGTGATGGCGCACGTCATGAACCCAATCTGCGGGCAACCCAGGTGGAGCTGTTTGACGGCCTGCATGCCGTAAGCCAGAACCGCTGGCCATCCCTCACCTTCGATGTGGGTGCCATCAATTCCAGGTTCTCGCGCTTTCTTCCCGGTGGCTTCTACTACAAGACCTTCATGTGGCCGCAGAGCTTCTGGAAGCATGTATATGAACCCCTCATCCGCAGATCGGCCGGTTTGGGCAAGGCACCGGAGGGGCGCGATCCCGACAGCTATGAGCAAATCCATGTGCATTGCGATGTGCTTGTTGTGGGTGGCGGCCTTGCCGGATTGACGGCCGCGAAAGCTGCTGCCGCATCTGGCGCCAAGGTCCTGTTAGCTGACGAGAACCCGGAACTTGGCGGCATGGGTGATCTGACTGCGGGCAGTATCAATGGTGCTTGTGTGATCGACCATGCCAAGGTAATCGCTGCGGAACTGCTGGATGCTGACAACGCGCATGTGCTACGGCGGTCCACTGTAGTGGGTCACTGGCACCACAACTACCTCATGATTTTCGAACGCGTGGGCGATCATGATCCTGCCCTGCTTGCGTCAGGCGCACCGCGCCACCGCCTGTGGAAAGTGCGGGCCAAACAGGTGATCATGGCTACGGGCGCCATCGAGCGGCCCATCGCATTTGCCAATAATGACAGGCCAGGCATCATGCTGGCATCAGCTGCAAGCGCGCTGGTCGAACGCTATGGGGTTGCTCCTGGCGTCAATGGCATTGTCTTTACCAATAATGACAACGCCTATCTCACAGCCCTCAGCCTCAAGAAGGCAGGCATCACTGTGCGTGTCGTCGATTCGCGCGCGCGTGCCGATGGAACGCTGATCGAGCGGACGAAATCGGAAGGCATCGAAGTGTCCATGGGTTCGGTCATCTCGGCTGTTGAAGGCAGCATGGGCGTGACCGGTGTGCGAGTTGCCGCCTATCGCCGTGGCCAGGGCCGCGTTATCACCGAACGGAAAATTGCTTGTGATTTCATAGCAATGTCAGGTGGGTTTAATCCTGCACTTCATCTCTGGTGCCACAATGGCGGCAAGATCAAGTTTGACGATGGCCTGCAAAGTTTCCGGCCTGACCAGCACCATGATGCTGTCATGGCGGTGGGTGCTGCCAATGGAACCATGGATGTCGCAGCCACTGTCGGCGAGGCACAGATGGCTGGTGAGGCAGCTGCCAAGGCTGTCTTTCCCAAGGCCAGATTTCCAAAATTCAAATCACCCGAAATCAAGGAACCGTCACGCGCGCCGCTGGAGCCTTTGTGGTTTGCGCCAGCTACCGGCAAATATAATGAAGGCAACAAGCACTTCATTGATTTCCAGAATGACGTGACGGTGGCTGATCTGGAGCTTGCCCAGCGCGAGGGATATGAGTCTGTCGAGCACACAAAGCGTTACACCACTTTTGGGATGGCAACCGATCAGGGCAAGACATCCAACATCAATGGCCTCGGCGTGGTCTCAGAGGCTACGGGCAAGAGCATTCCGGAAATCGGCGTCACCACATTCCGCCCGCCCTACTCGCCGTTTTCCTTTGGCTCGATCGCTGGTGTTCTCACCAAGGATCTGTTCCTGCCGGTGCGCTGCACTCCCGCTTACCAATGGCATGTGGACCGCGGCGCCACATTTGAACCGGTGGGCCAGTGGCGCCGGGCTTATACCTATACAGGCAATGGTGAGGACCGGCAGGCTTCCATCAACCGGGAAATCCTGGCAGTACGGCACAAGGTAGGACTGCTTGATGCCTCAACGCTTGGCAAGATCGAGATCAAGGGTCCCGATGCTGCCGAATTCCTGGACCGTATCTACACCAATACCTTTTCCACCCTCAAAGTGGGCAAGTGCCGCTACGGGCTGATGATGAATGAGCTGGGGTTTCTCACTGACGATGGCGTCACCGTGCGGCTCGCGGAAGACCACTTCCTGATGCACACCACGTCAGGCGGTGCTGACAGGATTGCGGCCTGGCTTGAGGAATGGCTGCAAACCGAATGGACGCAGTATAAGGTGTTTGTGACACCCGTCACCGAGCAATGGGCGCAGTTTGCCATCGCGGGTCCTCGCGCCCGCAATGTGCTGGCGAAACTCGCGCCCGACTTTGACATTTCCCATGAAGCATTCCCGCATATGTCGTTTCGTGAGGGCAAGCTGGGTGCTTATCCGGTTCGGGTTTTCCGCATCAGCTTTTCGGGTGAACAGTCTTATGAAGTGGCCACGCCCGCAAACCTCGGGCGCGGGCTATGGGACGCCATCATGGATGTGGGCCAAGAGCTGGGGATTGAACCCTACGGAACCGAGGCGCTGCATGTGCTGCGGGCTGAAAAAGGTTTCATTGTCGTAGGCGATGAAACAGATGGCACCACAACACCGATTGACGTGGGGCTTGATGGACTGGTTTCCAAGAAGAAGCCAGACTTCATCGGGAAGCGCTCCCTGGAGCAAAGCTATCTAAAGGGTCCCTACCGCAAGCAGCTTGTGGGATTGCTGACGGAAGAAGCCTCGGAGGTTTTGCCGGATGGAGCTTATGCGGTTCGCGTGGTCAAGGACAAACCACCGATGGAGATGATTGGACAGGTCACGTCTTCTTATTACTCACCAACGCTCGAGCGTTCCATCGCCATGGCGCTTATCGAAAATGGCCGGGCACGCATGGGGGAAACGCTGTCCTTTCCGGTGGAAGGCAACAAGGTCATCCGCGCCAAAATTGTGGACCCGGTATTCTATGACAAGGAAGGGGTGCGGCAGAATGTCTGACGTGTATCATGAAACGCCACTGTCGCATTGCGCGCCCCCGCAAGGGCTGAGCATTGATCTCCGCGAAATCAAGGACAGGGGCATGATAGACCTGCGCGGGTTTGCAAGCGACAAGACGTTTCTGGCGGCTGCCAAGAAGATTCTTGGCATGGACCTGCCACGCGTTCCGCGGACCAGCGCCTCATGGGGGGACGTGAAGGCGCTTTGGCTTTCCATCGACCAGTGGCTCATCTTGTGTGCGAAGTCAAAAGTGGCGGAACTGGTGGTAGCCCTCGAGAATGAGTTGGGTGACCGGCATTCACTTGTGGTCGATGTATCCGACATGCGCGCGGTTATCCGGCTTGAAGGTGAAGGTGTGCGGGAAATTCTGCTCAAAGGTTCATCACTTGATCTGCTGAGCAACGATTATAAATCAGGCACCGTGCGCCGCATGCGCTTTGCTGAAATTGCAGCCCTGCTCCATGTTGTCGAAGACCAGGTGTTCGATATTTATGTTTTCCGGTCTTATGCCAATTATGCGTGGGATTTCCTGCTGGCCACAGCGCGCATTCCCACACGCGTGAAGCTCTTTGGCAAACAGATTTGAGACTTTGATTATACCAGCCTGCTCACGCGGGCGTGATCGTTTGTTGATGGCAATATTTTAATAATTTACCAGTAACTATATGATCTATAATAATAAAATAATATATTACATTATTTGTTACATTTTACTTGGTTTACTCTTTTCGCCTCCCATATCGGGTGTATCGCAAGCGGAACTCTAAGCTCCCAACTTACGAACAAAAATGCAAAGGAGAAACTCATGAAAAAGATCATTATCTCGCTGGTCGCTTTGACAGCACTTTCAGCCACGGCATTTGCCAGCAGCAATCGCAATTATGAGTTGCGCGAGTCAGACACCTATATGGGCAATTCTGTGCAGCCTGATCAAGGCACTGCCGCGTCTGTACGGGCATTCAAGGCAGCCGTATTTGATGGCTCAGCCCTATCCCTGCAGCAGTTGATCAAGCGCTCACAGGATGAACGCAACGTCCGCTGAACACGCGGCGCTGACGGTTTAGTGAACATGACTTGAACCATCGGCACGCAACTTAACGCAGGTTGGTCCGTTCATATTAGCAAGACCGACTAGAAAACAATCAATAGAAAACTGGAGAACAAAATGAACAAGATCGCCATTTCGCTCATCGCCCTTGCTGCTCTTTCAACAGCATCTTTGGCCAGCAGCAACCGCAACTATGACATCCGCGAAACGGATAGCTACATGGGCCATTTAAACAGTGCCGGAACACTCAGCACCAGCCGGGCCCTTGCCGTGCAGCCGCTTCATATCAAGAAATTTCGTGCACAGGATGAAAATTCCGGCCGCAATACCCGCTAAAACGTGAAGGCTTCCCATGCGGCCGGACCGAGGTCCGGCTGCATTTTATTGAAATGAAGTATTGGTGACATTTTTGTGAAGTGAATTTTTGAAAATCCGAAACATATGTGAAGCACATGCGTTAGCAAACCAATGAAATCTACTAAAACCAAATCGGAGACTAAAATGAAGAAGATCGCAATTTCCCTTATAGCCTTGGCCGCTCTGAGCGGTGCCACTTTTGCAAGTGGCAATCGCAACAATGAACTGCGCGAGCAGGATACCTACATGGGCCAATACCCAAGGCCGCATATTTCGGCTGGTGGCCAGATTGTTGGTGACCAATCCGATGCTGCCATTTCCGGTGAGCTGAACACAGCAGCCCCATTTGCTGCACCCGATTTCAGTGGTCAGTTTGATGGCAACTTTAGCGGCCCTATTGTATCACCACTTTACCCAAGCCATCCGGCAAACCACGCACAGGATGAAAATACGGGCCGCAACACCCGCTAATTTTCGAATTACGACGGCGCAGGAAGTCCGGGTTATCCCGGATTTTTTGCGTTTACGCTTATCGCTTTGACTTGCTGTCCAGCCAATCCAGCAGTTTTTCAAATCCGCCGAAGGGATAGAGATGGGCACCAGCCACGCCAAGCTCTGGCCTGTCAAAATGCAGTACCGCCAGCTGGTCAATGAATTCATCAGGCGTATTCACGGTCAGCAGCTTGGTAATATTCAAGGCCTGCTTGCGGATAAAACGCGCTGAGTTTCCCACGCCACACATCGCTGCATATTTGACAAGCGTCTTGATGGTGGCAGGTCCGGGAACGCCTACATGGATTGGCAGATCAATGCCGTTTTCGCGCAGCATGCTTGCCCAATATGCAAGGGGGCCCGCTTCAAACAGGAACTGGGTTGCTATGAATCCCTCCAGTCCATGAGCCTTCAAATAATCCTGTTTTTCTGTGAGAGCAGTGAGCAGCATCGCTTCGCCATGCAGCTTTGTAATGTCCGAATTGCCTTCAGGATGACCCGCCAGTCCAATCCGCTTGACCCCGTTTGCCTCAAACACGCCGGTTCGCAGGAGCTGAATGGCTGAATCAAATTTTCCGACAGGGGTGGGAGCACCACCTCCCAGCACAAGCATGGTTGTAACGCCTGCCTCGTCCGCCAATCCCTTGATCCGCGCCTGCAACTCCGTTTCATCGCGCAGGAAGCGGGCGGGAACATGGGGAACAGGTTCAAAGCCTGCCAGGCGCAGTTGCCTGGCGGCATGGAGCTGGTTTTGCGCATCGGCCGGGTCTATCAGCGCGATGAACACCTTTGTGCCAGGCGCCAGGCGCTCCTGCAGCATGGGTAATTTATCCACCTGCCTTGGCGTAATTTCCATCGACATGGATTGCAGAAAGGCCTTGGCCGGATCCGCAAGCGTCTGGGAGTGGGCAGGTGCGTAGATTTGGGGAGCGTTCACGTTTGGGCCTCCAGCAATATCCATTGCAAAATGGACAAAATAGCACGCGTTTTCCCAGACATTTGCGACAGCAACTGTTGGAATACGACCAATGGACTCAAAGTATGGTCGGTTTTCATCCCTGAAATGGCGCTGGTGGACAAATTCCAAATTCTATCGCAAGATGGGTGTGGAGAAAACTCATGTTCGGCGACAAATCCCAAGAAAGCCCGCAAATCTTTGCCTTCATACTGGTTCCGGAATTTACCATGATGCCGGTGACATCAGCCATAGAGCCGTTGCGCATCGCCAACCGGCTGTCAGAAAAGGCCCTCTATAAATGGACCATGCACTCCGTGGATGGCCAGCCCATATCGGCCTCAAGCAATATCCTGACCATGGTAAACGGCGACCTTGAAACCGTGCCACCGCATGCAACCATCATTGTTTGTGGCGGTCTCAACGTGCAGCATCATGCTGACAAGCGCCTCATCAGCTGGCTGCGCAAGATCGCGCGGCGCGGCAATGACATTGGCGCTGTGTGTACGGGCGCGCACATGCTGGCTGAGGCGGGCATTCTCGATGAATATAAATGCACGATCCACTGGGAAAATCTCCCAGGCTTTGCCGAGGCGTTTCCAGAAATCGAAGCCACCGGCGGACTTTTTGAAATCGACCGCGACCGGTTCACCAGTGCCGGGGGAACCACCGCGCTTGACATGATGCTGACGATGATTGCAAGCCAGCATGGGCCTGACCTTGCTTCAGCGGTGGCCGAAGCCGTGCTGCATTCACCCATACGCCACCACAGCGAACATCAGCGAATGTCCCTTCCGGCGCGCATCGGGGCGCGGCATCCAAAGCTTGTGGGCATCATCGAGAAGATGGAAGACAATCTCGAAGAACCTTTATCGCCCAGTCTATTGGCCAAACAAGCGGGCCTTTCAACGCGCCAGCTTGAGCGGCTGTTCCGTCGCTATGTCGATCGTTCGCCCAAGCGCTATTATCTGGAACTCCGGTTGAAGAAAGCGCGGTCGCTGCTCCTGCAAACAGATATGTCGGTGATCAATGTGGCGCTGGCCAGCGGATTTTCCTCGCCATCGCATTTCTCCAAATGCTACCGCGCATTTTATGGCCGCACACCTTACCGCGAACGCGGAATTCCGATCATCGCGGCGGCCTGATTGAAAGCTTGATGAAAATTGGGAGCGGGCTTTGTTAAACCCACTCCCCCGGTTTAATGTCCCCGCGACCGGGGGCAGTATGCGAGAACACCAGCCCGAACTGTTTCGAAACCTGCAAAGGTTTCGATGATTCCTCAAACGACTTTAGGAAATTAACCCTCGTCAATTCAAGCAACATTACTAGATTCAAAAAAAGGGAAATCAACAGATTTGTAGCGCATACCTCCGGCTGCATAGCTCAGTCGCAAAATTATTGGGGCATTTGTGAACACTTCTGCAATTCCTCGCATCAGGCCACACTTGGAAGCCTGACGCTGACGCGCAATCCACCTCTTGGGGCATGGTCAAGCGCCACGCTGCCGCCATAAATAGCAGCCGATTCTTCTACAATGGACAAGCCCAGACCCGAACCAGGCTTTGATTCATCCAGGCGCTTGCCGCGCTTCATGACTTCAGCACGCTTTTCTGCGGGAAGGCCAGGGCCATCATCCTCAACGGTTAACAGCAGCCAATTGCGCCCGCCGTCACCATCCCAGCGGAGGTGCTCCGCCCTCACCTCAACTATTTTCTTGCACCACTTCGCAGCATTGTCGATGAGATTGCCGGCCATTTCCTCAAGGTCCTGGGATTCACCACGAAATTTGAGATCGGGTGCAACGCTCACTGCAATATTGACGTGACGGTCACGGTTGATGCGCTCGATGGTGCGGGCCAATGCCATGAGAACAGGCTCAACCGGACTTGCAACACCAATCGTCTGGGCACGGGCGGCACGGCGCGCACGGTCCAGATAAAGGCTGATCTGGTCTCCCATGATATGCGTTTGTTCGGCTACCTTGGCTGCCGGAACCGCAGAATTGGCGCGGGCTTCATTGGTCAGTACACTGAGGGGTGTCTTGAGTGCATGCGCCAGGTTTCCCACTTGCGTGCGGGCCCTTTGAATAACCTCGGCATTGGCCTGGATAAGCAAATTGAATTCATCCGCCACGGGCTGAATTTCCTGAGGAAAAGAGCCCTCCAGTTTCTCGGCCTGCCCCTTGCGGATTGCGGTAAGGTTGGCTTCCATATTCTTCAACGGACGCAGGCCAAACTTGACCTGAAAGAAAACGGCCGCAAGCAGCCCCACGCCCAATACCGTCAGAATGGTGAAAAGCGTTTGCTGGAAAGCACGCACTTCCTGGCGCAGTTCATCGAAATTTCCGGCTACCAGAAAAGAATATTTTTGCGGGCTGCCGAGCAAGGAATAGGATTTCTCGATGGCGCGCAGCTTGAAAGGCCTGCCACCCACCGATCTCGTATCGGTTGTATAAAAGCTCGCAATGCCGTTGGCGTCGCGGGTTGAAAGCATGGATGGCGTGGGCATCATACGCTGCTCCAGCAGTGAAGCCGATGCCAGGTCCTGCGCCTTGCTTCGCGGCGGCGGCTCAATCTGCCAATACCATCCCGAGAGCGGCAGGCTGAAACGCGTGTCCGCAAGTTGCTGTGTCAGGGTTGGAGAACCATCGCTGGCCAGCTCGACATTGGCGAGAAGTCCATCAAGCACGGCGCGCAGCCTTGCATCAAAATTACGCTCAAGGGCCGTGCTGAACAACTCGCCCAACAATATTCCTGCAGATACGAGCAAGACAATGCTGACGATGGCGGAAGAAACAATAAGCCGGAAAGCGAGTGAGTTACTTCGCATTATCCGGCTCGGTGATGCAGTAGCCCATGCCGCGAATGGTGTGCAGCACATCCACGCCAAGCTTCTTGCGCAGCCTTCCCACAAACACTTCAATGGTGTTGGAGTCGCGGTCGAAATCCTGGTCATAGAGGTGTTCCACCAGTTCGGTGCGCGAAACAACCTTGCCTGCGTGGTGCATGAGATAGGACAGAAGCCTGAATTCGAGTGATGTCAGCTTGATGGCCGTACCATCAACTGTCACCCTGGCGCTTTTGGTATCGAGAACCAATGGCCCGCAGGTGAGTTCGGTTGTGGCGTGTCCGGCGCTGCGGCGCAGAAGGGCGCGCACGCGGGCCAGCACTTCCTCCATGTGGAAGGGCTTGGCCACGTAATCATCGGCACCCGCATCAAAGCCTGCAACCTTGTCGCTCCAGCGGTCGCGCGCGGTGAGAATGAGCACGGGCATCTTCTTGCCTGCCCTGCGCCATTTTTCCAGAACGCTCACGCCATCAATCACGGGCAGCCCCAGATCGAGGACCACAGCGTCATAGGGTTCGGTTTCGCCGAGATAGTGCCCCTCCTCGCCGTCACTGGCCTTGTCCACCACATAGCCCGCATCGCCCAGCGCGGACACGAGCTGGCGGTTCAGATCTGGGTCATCTTCAACAACAAGAATACGCATGCATCATTCCCTGAGCGCTGAATTCCGCTGGAGTCAATTTGTAGAGCCGTCCTGGCCGTCAACAATCACGCGGGTCACGCTGCTTTCGGTACGCAAGGTGACAGCATACCTGCCGCCGGGCAAGAGCTTTACGCCAACGACGGTTGAACCCGGAACCTGGTCTTGGGCGATGGCAGCCGCTTCCGACGGCGCAATGGGAAGCTGGCTCTGTCCTTGGTCCTGGTTCTGGCGCGGCCTGGATTGTGCGGTGAACATGCGGGGGGCCAAGGGGATGCGGATATCAAAGGACAGCCCCGCCGAGGCCGGTTCTGCAATCAGCAGCGCCAGCAGCAAAGTCACCACAATGCGAGTTCCTCGAAACATTGAATATTCGCCTTTCCAGGTTGTGTTTTTAGAGAGGATAAGCTGAACTGAGGATGAATGGAAATGGCAGAACTACTGGGCTATGGTTAAGTCTATCCCATCATCCCTGAATGAAAACTGAGAAAGATACTGTTTTATGAGCCTTGAATCGGTGCGAAGCTTCCTTGCGGCGAAGGCCCCTGACATCGACATCATTGAATTGGAGTCCAGCACCGCCACAGTTGCGCTGGCAGCCGAAGGCCATGGGGTGACACCTGCCCAGATCGCCAAGACCCTGTCGCTGCGGGTGGGGAAACGGAACCTCGTGGTGGTCACCAGCGGCGAGGCGCGCCTCGACAACAAGAAGGCAAAGGCCGCGTTTGGCGGCAAGGCACGCATGCTCAGTCCTGAAGAGGTTCTGGCAGTCACCGGACATCCCGTCGGAGGGGTGAGCCCATTTGGGTTGGCAACTGCTGTATCAATCTATTGTGACGTTTCACTCAAGGCTTTCAACGAAGTGGTGCCAGCGGCTGGTTCCGTGAACAGTGCGATAAAGATCAATCCGCTCCGCATGGCGGAGTTGGTTGAAGCGGAGTGGATTGACGTGTGCCAGGACTAGGGCAGTTCATTCATTTTTTCCTTCCAGCCACTGCTCCAAACACCTGCCCTGAAATCTTTTCGAGAGAGCGTCCCCCGATATAGCCGCCCACGCCTATACTCAAAAAATCCCAGAACCCTGCCGGCAGTTCGTTCCAGCGCGGGCTATAGGGAATGGCATGGCCCAGCATCCAGTCCAGGGTTGGGATAACGAAGCCCACCAGAATCAGGAATCCCATGAGCACCAGCATGAGGATGGGGCGCCAGTTGGCGGTGAGCCATTGGTCGGATTTCACCTCGGCCACGACGATGTTCTGCTGCAGCTCCTCGGATTTCGAGAGATGGTCGAGCAGGCTTGTCTCCAGCTCCGCCTTGAGCTTGCGGCGCAATTCGATGTCGGAGACATAGGCGTCGATGATGCCAGAGAGCGGACCCTTCACAAGGCCCATGACCGTGCTGATGACGGAAAGAAGTGGAAACATGTTCAGATACCTTCCTGTTGGGATTTTTTGATGCGTTCACGAATGATCCAGATGGCGGCGGCAACGATGGCAACGGTAAGCGCAAGGCCCAACACGCTGTAACCCACGATTTGCGCCACGTGGTTGGTAACAGCGAGAATGGCCACAGCGGCAGCAGCCCAGGCCGAGGTGCTGCGCTGCAAAGGTTTGCCGGGGCTCATCTCTACGGGCGTTGTTGCCACCGTTTCGGGTCCGGCAAAGAGAGCCGCTTCTGCCGCTCGGCGTTTCACGAGTCCACCCTGTGTCTTGCCTCCGGCTTTCACCCACAATTGCAGGCGGCGCGGTACGGCCGCAAAATCGCCGGCATTCACCGCCTTCAGCACGCTGGAGGAACGAAAGTTTCCAAGCCCCACATTATAGGCAAAACATACCAAGGCAGAAAACTGGTCGTCGGTGAGGAGCGCTGTCACTTCTGCCGCAATGCCACGCGCAAAATTTGCCACATCGCGGGACAGTATGCTTTCGGCTTCGCGCGCGGTTATTTTGAGACCCGCCTTGACGTCGGGTGGCCCCGCCGCAGATGTGTGGCCATAGCCCACGGTCCAGATACCCACCGCATCACGATAGGCCGTGGTGCGTAAACCTTCGAACGCGCGGATCAGGGCTAAGCCTGCTTCATTCATGTTCATGGCATAGCTTTCAGTTCGGGGTTATAAGGAAGGGGAAAATTTTTCCCAGCGCTGCACCCAGTGAAATCGAAAGGCCGACAACCAAGCTGATGGCTTTCCAGCTGCCGCGTGCCGTCACCAGGGCATCCCGGATTTCACGGACGTCAGAGCGGATGCCCTGCAGTTCAAGTTCTACGGTTTCCATGCGGGCCTGCAGTGCGCCCACTTCACGTTCCATTGTCAACATGTCACCAACTCACAATCACGATGAGACCATTGCCGCCGCGCCCGCCAGCACCTCCGGTGACGCCAGCGCCACCGCCACCACCACCGCAGCCCAGTCCGCCGTTGCCGCCACTGCCCGCGATCCCTGAAGCGGTGGCTGTTCCGCCGCCCGATCCTGGCAGGCCTATGACAGCAAAAGGATTGGCACTGCCGGGTGGCATGACTTGAAATCCGTTCTGGCCATTGCCTGCGGCAGCGAGACCGCCCGCAAGGCTTGGAATCCAGTTGGCGCCGGTCACCGCACCGCCTGCAAAATCGACTGATGTTGTGCCGCCGCCGCCTGCTCCGCCAGTTATCAAAGTGCTGACGGTTATGTTTGTGCCTGCACCGCCTGCCACCGCACCGCCTGCGCCGCCGCCAGCGCCTGCGGTTGCGGAAAACACACCCGCAGCCGTGAGGAGGTTTTTCACAGCGATCATAGCGGCTGATCCAGCAGCACCCACTGCTGCTGCCGCGCCAGCACCGCCGCCGCCAGCGTTGGTCGAATGCGATCTCAGAACGTCAGCTTGGGTTGATGATGCGGCAAGTGTGCTGATGGTTGAAATGCCACCCGATGAACCTGGTGTTCCCGCGCTTCCACCGGCACCGCCCAAGGCCACATTGCAGAATAGTTCATCGGGCACAAACATGGTGGGAATGAGCAGCGTGGAGAAACCGCCCGATCCGCCACCGCCGCCGCCGCCGCGCGCCGTGGCTGTGGCTGCCGTAAAGCCACCACCGCCGCCTGCACCTCCTCCAATCGCAAATATGAGAACCGCTGACTTGCCACGCGGCTTGCGCCACATTTGCCAATCGCTTGCGCCAAGGGCATTGAATATCTGAATGTCGGTGCTGCCTCTGGGAAGATGACTGAAATCAAACATCAGTATTTTCCTCCCATGACCGACAGATAATATCCGGCAGCAACGGCTGTCCCCAGCGTGCAGAATATCGTGTAACCCGCAGGCAGGGCCAAATTCAGGGGCAGACTGAATTCCGCCTGGGCTGCAACTTCGCTGAGCGTTGTGGCGGGCAAGGTCATTTCCGCGATCATGATATTGTTGGCGGCTGTAGCGTTTGCGCCGCCATTGTTGACGAAGACGCGCAGCACGGTGGCCACATTGGTGCCTGCTGGCCTTGCTGTGAGCTTGGTCACGAAACTGCCGTTGCCACTGGAGCCAGATGGCGTGGCGGTATAGACCGTGGCCACTGTGCCTGTGCCGTCCTTGGCCGTGTTGGCGGCTGCTACAGCGACAGGCGCCCACTGAATGTCGGGGGCGGTTGTGAAAATGGGATTGTTGTTGGCGGGCATATGGTTCTCCTCAGGTCAAGATAAGCGGGGCTGCGAGCTGGCGGCCCCAGGTGTTTAGAATTTTGTTCTGCGCATTTGCATCGGAGGCGTTGAGCAGTGCGCGGCCTGCAGTCGTTGCATCGGAAATATCTGCAGCCAGATGGGTGTGGATTGCGGCAGCTTTGCCTGCCAATGCCGTGGCAGCAGCCGTTGAAACCGGCTTGTTCACGTCAGATGTGTTGCCGATATTATTGATCGAAAGCGTTGCGCGCGAGCCCGCCACATCAAGTGACCAGATCGTGCCGCTGCCTGATACAATCACATCGCCCTTGTCCCCATCGGTTACACCACCGCCTGCGGGAGGTGCCGCCCATGTGCCATCGGCGCGCAGGTAGTTTGCGGTGCCACCACCACTTGGTGGAGTCAGGCCCTTGAGGGTTGAGGTGAAGGCGTTGAGCACCGCTGTGGCTTGCGTTGTGGTGAGATCCTGTGGGTCACCGGTGCCCGCCGCGGCGCGGCCCTTGAAGGTTGCCGTGGGCATATCGGCAAGGCCTGCGTTCCCCACGGAGTTGGCGGTCAGGGTCACGAGGCCCGTTGTCCTGTCCACCACAATGGCTTCGGTCCATGCCGTGCCATCAGGGCTGGTTTTGACATGAAAATTATCGTCGCCTGTCAGGCCAAATTCGGCGCGGCCGGAAAAGCCGGTCTGGTATAGCAGTGAGGCCGTGTCTGCTGCCGTGTTCTTGTTGATTTTCACCCGCGCATCGGTGCCTGCATGATTGAACAGGACAGCAGGAGAGGAGACCGACAGCTTGTTGTTTGCGTCTGCGGTGGTGTTCACGCCCAGCAATGGCAGGGTCTGCGGAGGGCTGGCATTCTGAAGGTCGCGCCAGATCGTGCCGTCAAAGATCATGAACAGGTTTTCAGCCACAACCCAGACGCGCCAGCCCGCGCGCACGCTCATGTAATGCCAGCCACCTCCCTGCACATAGGCAAGCTGGCCAGAATGGCCCGCCCATTCGCCGGTGGCGCCTGCCGCAATGAGGTAGCGATCACCTTCGGCAGGAAGTGGTGGCGGTGCGGCAACACTGCGTGAAATCACCGAGAGGTGGAGGAGTGCATCCAGCGCCAGCAGCGCCTCATTATGGGTGACATGTTTTTGCGCCTGAGACGATTCAAGCAAAGGCAGTCCGATCAAGGCGGTGCTAGACATTCAAGGTCCTCACAAATTTTGTTCCGGGGCCATAGGTGGCGCTGAGCTGGGCTAAGCTGACATCAAGGCTTGTCGGCATGGCGCCGAAGTCTGCTGCGATGTCGGCGGCGAGATAGCGGTAGGAGGGTGCAGTCAGCAGAACACTCCGCCGCAGGGTTGCGCCAGCAAGAATTTCGAGGGCATAGGACTCGTTCACTTCGCCCAGCGGCACCTCAATGAATTCCCAGCCGTCGCCATCCACGCGGGTGCGTCTGATCCAGCTCAACAAAATATCTGCGCCGTCTCGGCGTGCAGTTGCAAAGCAGGGGCTGAGCGGTCGCAGGCCCTTGTTCCGGTTTAAAGCGGTGAATTCAAAATAGGCAGCATGTCCTTGATCCAATTGGGAAGGTCCGATGCGCCAGGTGTTCTCAAGGCCTGCTTCCGTGGGCGCAAGGATAGGCTGGACAACAGCGCCATTGAGCAGAATAAAATTGGTGAGCGCGGGTCGCAGGTTCAACATTTCGGCGGCAGATCCACCCTGCCCACGGAGCAAGGTTTTCACGCGATAGGTGTCGGTGGCCATGAGTTCGGCTGATGCAAACTGAATGATTTCATAGCCCGTCGCATCATCGCCAATGGCTGCGATATTGGCGCCGCCCAAAAGTTCCGTTTCGGTCATTGACGACAGCGCGCCATATTTCAGTTTGACATTGAAGCTTGTCGCGCGGTCAAAGACAAACATGGGCCCTGCCGCCATTGGCGACGCAAGCGTGCCCATGGTGGCTTGCGCCTCGATCAGCCGGTTGAAGGTGAAGCTTGCGGTTCCGCTCTTTTTCAGCAGCGATAATTGTCCGGGCCAGGGCTTGGCTTGCGATGCGATCCAGGGTGCTGCCACATTGGCCGATGTGGCCATTGCCAGATCCATCATCAATACATCGGGCTTGCCATAAATGGAGGCTATCGCAATCGTGCCGTTGCGGTCAGGTGCGGGCGGCGGGTCATAGACGGCGGCTGCATAGCTTGCCGCCTGAAGTTTACGCGCTGCGCCATCGTGGATTGACGCCACGCGCAATTGGCGCGGTCCCCAACTCACCACATCTCCCGGTTCGATAGCCAAACGGCTGGGAGCCAGGGAAAAGCCCAAGGTTTCGCGGCCCGACCAATTTTCCTGAAGCAGCACATGGGCGCGCTGCAGTGCAACCGATTGGGATGTGGCACAGGGTAATTCCAGCACCGTTTCGCGCGCGCTGGCACCGCGCTGCTTTTTAACCTCCACCACGGCGCTGCGATAATCCGCCAGTGAATCGGCATAAGCGAGCTTCAAGCCATTGGGAAGTTCGGTTTCCTGGGCGCGATGCAACGCATACAATGGTTTCTGCGCATCGGTTTCCACGAAGTCCGTCTCGGAAAGAGTGAGAACAGGGTCACGCCTGCGATTGCGAAACTTCAGCAGGCCTTCGGATTCAACGGCATCCACGCCAAAGCCCACAATGAGATTTTCCAGCGCATCGCGGGCCGACATCGGCCTTTCCACCACAAATCCATCCACGAGGGCTGCCACCTCGCCCACATCAACGCCTGACAGGCCATAGGCCAAACACACATCGCGAATGATCTGGTCAAGTCCCAGGGCACCGATGCGGCCATTGAGCCAGTGGCCACGGGCATAATTGCTGCCATCCGACCAGATATCCTCGCGCAGGGGAAACACCGGGTAAGGCCTGGCATCCCAACTCCACAGGAAAATGCGCTCTGCATCCACCATCGGCAATCCGTAGACGGATGAAACGGGATTATGAGCACCAGGGGTGTGCCAATAGTCATCCACGACTTTGACGAACCGCGTCAGGATCACATCATCGCGGTTGCCGCTGGAATAATAGGGCACGGCATTTTCAGAGGATTTGGCGTCCACAAACACATTGGGCTGGTTGGTTGCCTTGTCGACCGCGGGGCAACCGAGTTCAGTGAACCACACGGGCTTTGACTGCGGCACCCATGATGTGGGGGTTGGTGACTGCACGCCCAAGGGCCGGTTGAAGTGCTGGTTCAGCCACCATGACTTCACATCCTTATTGCGGAAAACCCAGGGCTTGCCATAAGCGCCATCCGTAATGGCTGTGCGAAGCTGAGCATCCCGCGCTGCCTGGCTTGCGTAATACCAGTCAAAGCCCTCGCCGCCCGCGATCCCTGCCCGCAGGTAACTCGCATCATAGATAGAAGCGTTGCCTGCAAGTCTGTCGAGGTGGGCATTGCCATCGCGCCAATCGGTGAGCGGCATGTAATTGTCGATGCCCACGGCATCAATGCCGCTGCTTGCCCATAGCGGATCGAGATGGAAGTACACATCGTTGCTGCCGTCTCCGGGATGATAACCAGAATATTCGCTCCAGTCCGCGCCATAGGTAATCTTCGCTGCCGTTAAAATGGCTTTCACCTCGGCAGCCAGCGTCACCAGGGCGGATACAAATGGGAATGTTGCCGCAGCAGAACGGATCGTAGTGAGGCCGCGCAGTTCACTGCCGATGAGGAAGGCATCAACCCCTCCAGCGCTGGCGCAAAGTTTTGCGTAATGCAGCACCATGCGCCGGTAGCTCCATTCAGCGGGGCCGGAATAGATTACCGTATTGCCGCTCGCCGTAAAAATGGGCGGGCGCTGCAACGCCAACAAGGCTTTGCACCTGGGTTGCAGCCGCTGCCGTCTTGTCCACGCTTCCTGAAACACCAGGTGCAGGCGCGCAGGTCAGGCGGCCGCGCCAGGGGTAAGCGGCTTGCGCGCTTGCGCCATAGGGATCCGGCAAGGCATTGCCGCTGGCTATGTCCATCACCACAAAGGGATAGAACACGGCCTTGAGGCCGCGGGCGCGCAAGTCCTGAATGGCGCGGATCACTGAGGCGTCAGATGGCGTGCCGCCGAACGCGGGTTTTCCCGCCACCTGGCTCACGATATGGGCCGCACCGCGCACAATGCCGGACACGCTCCAGGTTTCGGGCGATGTCGTCTTGGATGTCACCTCCACACCCGGCTTGATCTGGCAATTGCCGCAGCGCAGGTCGGTGCCGAACCAGCCTACCACGATTGAGGCGGCCTTGAGATTTCCACAGCTTGCCGTCAAATCATCCAGCGACACACTCCAATCGCTGCGATCTGCAGAGACATGCGCATTTTCCGTGGCGGTGACGCCGGCACTTACCGTGCGGGTAATGACTTTGGTGTCGTAGCCAAATTCGGTGCTGCCCGGAATGATATTGACTGCGCGGACATGGCTTTCCGCGCCCCCGGAAGCTGAGATGACTTCAAACGACAGTTGCGGCAGCCTGTTGCCAAATTGTTCAAGCGGAAAGCGCTCGAAAACGATGTAGGCCAGCCCGCGGTAGGCAGGCGCATTTGCAGCACCTTCCTTCGCCACGATGAGACTGTCGGGAAGTTGCGTTTCAGTGCCTGTGTAAAAGCGTGTGGTGAAGGCCGTGAGGTCAATTTCCTTGCCATCGGCCCAAACCCTACCCACCCGGTTCACCACGCCTTCGCAGAGCCCGATTGCGAAGTTGGCGAAATAGCTGAAGTCCGTCGTTGTGGTTTTTGGCCCGCTCCCTTTTGATGAAGACTTCTGCGTCGTCGTACTAGACACTTCCTCAAAATTCGTGGCCCAGATCACCTGTCCGGCGAAGCGCATGCGGCCCCAGAGGCGCGGGATTGATGCACCTTCCTCGGAGGCCATAACGCGCAAGTCGTTGAGCCTTGGCCCGCTAACGTGCTTGTTGCCGGGACCAAACAGTTTCTGGTCAATGATGTTGCCGGCGATGGCGCCAGCCGCCCGGCCAATGGCACCTCCTATCGGTCCCCCAAGATAGGTGCCGATGGCAGAGCCTGCCGCCTGTAAAACAACTATTGCCATCAGTGGCGCACTCCGGGAAAGCGGAAGACAAAGGCAAGCCGGTTCAGCCACCATTTCGTGAGCGCTACTTCGCTCACCTCAGCTCCATCCTGCGCGTGGATCATGCTGGCGTGTGACGTCGCAATGCCTGCGTGCTTGGCTGGCAAATGCGGCTTCCAGCGAAACATCAAGACATCGCCTGGCCTGAAGCCTACGACAGCTTGTTCCATCATGTGCCTGCGGCCTGCTTCGGCGAGGAATTCCGTGTCGCCTGACTCGGCCCAATCCGGCGAATAAGGGGTGGGGCTTTCCGGTTCAGCGCCGTGGGTTTCCCGCCACACGCCGCGCACCAGGCCCAGGCAATCGCAGCCCACGCCTTTGAGGCTCGCCTGATGCTGGTAGGGTGTGCCCAGCCAGCCGCGGGCGGCGGTGACAATATTTTCAGGAACGAGCATGGTATGCCTCTCAACGGGTTCGACTTGCGCCAGTGTTCTGGTCACCGCGCGCGGCAAAAGACATGACGAAATCATTTCCTGGCAATTGCGGAAAGCCACGGTAATTGATGCCATTCGCAAACTTCGCCTTGCAGGTTGAAAACTGCTTATCGCAGCCCGCGCGGATCACGAAGCTGTCGCCTGCACTCACCGCAAAGCTCGCGGCCTGCCAGAGTTCGACAATGCTTCCTGAATGAAATTTTACTTCTTCAATACGGGAGGCGTTCGGTCCTGTTGTCCAGGTCAAGGTGCCTTGGCTGAACCATGTGGTGGCAAAGCTGCTCAACCCCGAAACAGTCAGGCGGCGATTGTCCTCAGCGGCCACAACCGCCCCGCCCGCGCGATAGGCCGAGGTTTCGAGATTGACGCTACATCTGGCATCGCCCACCGCAGCATCACAGCCGAACTGGAACACGCGACCCTTCATCTGGTTCAGCACGTGGGAAATCCCTCGCACTTCCGCGGTAAAGCCGGTGCCGCCATGGGTCACCTCGCCGAGATGGCCCTTGCGCATGAGAATGCGCTGGCTCACGTCCTGCCAGTTCACCTTCCAGATTTCGATCGTGGCATGGTCGAAGTCACCAGCGCGCAGCCGCTCTGCATCAAGCTGGGCGGATTCCAGCGCACCGGTTGCCTCGAGATTATCCACCGAGAGCCCCAGCGATGATTCAATCTCGCTTGCCTCAAAGCCAGCTTGGGCTTCATAGGTCACGCCATCAAAAATGATGTCCTGGTCGTGGTCGGTAAAACCCAGTGCTGCACCTTGGCGCGGAACCAGTTTCCAGCAATGGCAAAGCGTGGTGGCACCGGTTGCAAGATGCGTGGCGAGGCCCGGCGGCAGCGTTCTCACGGGCGCACCTCGACCACGGGAATGTCGGGAATGTCGCCAGCACCGAAATTATGCAGATTGATGGAAAGCATGTCCGTGTCAAAGCGCACCGGCACATCGAAGGTGAAACCTGCGGTAATGACCTGTCCTGCTGTGGGGATAAATCCAGGCTGGAATGTCACCAGTCCGGTTGTCACATCCAGCGTGACATGCGTAGACACCACACCGTTCACGGCCACCACAACACTGCCCGCCTCCGGCTTGGTGATTTTCCGCACATGGTTGCGCAGGCCCGTGCCATAGGTCTTCACGAGCTGGAAAACAGCGATCACGCCATTGCCGGTTCCAATCACCTGATCGGTCGGCGTCACCACATTTTGCGGCAGGCCTGACTTGTAATCGGCGTGGTCGCGCCAGCGGAAACCGTGTAGCCTGCCGCGACGTTCTTCGAAGAAGGCTACCACGTCATGGATATCATTCAGCGATTTCACGCCGAGGCCCGCGTTGTAGCGCCTGCGGGAGTCAGCCCAGCGCGTGTTGCGTTCCTCGCGGCCGGACGCCGTGGTGACAATTTCGGTGCGTCGTTCTGGCCCTCCGCTTGAGCCACGCGATATACTTGTGGGAAACCTGATTTCATCGAAACTCATGATCTAGAGATTCCTCTGCCCACGTGCTACCGCGCGTGCCACCATGCTGGCGACCTGGCTTTGCGACTGGCGGAAGCTTGCGGCATCAGGCGTGGTGATGTTGACAGTCACATTCACGCCGGAAGCCGCACCCGCGCGCACGCCGAGTTTGCCATCACTGCCGCGCGCCAGTGGCAAAATGGCTTCAGCGCCCGCCTCGCCCATGAGGCCGGTACCGCCGCGCATGGGAAAAAGTGTTGGGCTGCCCACGATGCCGCCATTGGCAAAAGGCGAAATCCGCCCCTGCGAAATCACATTGCCGCGGGCGCTGCCGGAAACGTTGCCAAGAAACGATCCCAGGATGTTGCCCAAGGGCTTCAGCGCGGATGACAACGCCTGATTGGCCAGTGACAGAGCCATGCCCTTCAGCACATCCGACAGCTTGCGTCCCTGGATGATGGCGCCTGCAAAGGAGCGTACCATGGTTTGGCCAAAGCCATCAGCCAGGCGGTTGAGGCCGGTCATGTCACTGCGCAATTGTGCGGTCTGCAGCGCCAGGGCTGTCACCGAATCTTGGGGGGATTGGTTCATCAGTCAGGATACCTCTTCATCAAATCTTCAAAGCTTTGGCGCGGCAGTTTCGGGTTCGGCCCGCCGAAGGCCGCGGCCAGTTCGCGCGGCGTGACGTTCCAGAAGTCGCGCGGAGAAAGACGCAGCACGCCAAGGCCCAGTTGCATCATGCGCTGCCAGGGGAAATTCTCCCTCGCAGCGCTCAGGCTTTTCCCGGCGGGTTTTCCGCCGCAACAAAAGTTGCCATGAGAAGGCGCGCCACAATATCGAGATAGCCTGCGGCACCTCCGGCCACGGGCATGCCCGCCACCATCTCATCGCTGATGTCATGGCCCGCACCTCTCAGCCCCGCGCCAATGATGCGTATCGCATCCCGCGATGCCACGCGGCCTGTCTCAAAGCGTTCGGCAATGGCAATCATGTCCATGTCGCCATAGGCATGTTCGAGTTCAGCGAGCGCTCCCAAAGTCAGGCACAGCGTATAAGTCTTGCCGCCCAGTTCAGCAGCAATTTCACCGCGGTGACGGTTCGCCATCATATCACCGTGAAGGTGAGATCGGCGGCGGATTCAAGGGCCATGTCAAAGGTCACTTCCGCATCATGCCTGCTGGAAAATTCCAGCGCGGTAATCTGGAACAGCCCTTCGATCACGCCGAAATCCGGCAACACGATCTGGTATTTGCGGATCGTGCCATTGAAGACATAGCTGCGCAGGGTTGCATCCGATGCTGCATCCTTGAAAATGCCCTGCCCCTTGACGCTGGCTGATTTGAGGCCAGCGCCCGCCAACAGTTCGCGCCAGGCGCCAACGGATTCCTGGCTCGTGGCATCCACGGCTTCGGCGTTGAAGGACAGTGTATGGGCACGGAGCCCGGCCACAGTCTGGTATACGCCGGTGCCGGTGGAATCCACCTTGAGCAAGAGGTCGCGGCCTTTTTGGGCTGTCATGTTTTCTCTCCTTATAAAGGTTCGGTTGCGGCGCGAAAGCGCAGAAGGCCGCCAAAATTTTCCTGCGTTTTGGATACGGTCCAGAACACCACGCGTAAATTCACCAGCACATGGCCCGCAAGCGTGAGGGCTGCATTGTCGAGGGCAGTTTCAATTTCCGTCACAATGTCCTGCGCCAGCTTGCGGCCACGCGATTTCGTCTTCACTTCGAGGGTGACAAAATGCTCATGCGCCTTCTGGTCCAGCACGCTCCAGTCGCGGGTTTCGATAGTGCTGAAGACGACATAGGGTTCGTTTTCACCGCGCGGCACTTCGTCAAACACGTGGCCGCCGCCCAGCACTGCCAGAAGTGGCGCATGCAGCAGCAACCGGTCGCGCATCGCCTGCTGAAGTGCCAGGGCAGCACTGCTCATAATTTCACCAAGCGATAGGGCCGCAGCAGTTCAGCCACATGCAACGGCTGCTGCGGAACATCGGCATCACCGCGCGTGGCATACCAATGCCCCACGAGTTGCAGCAGAGCTTCGCGCAATGGTTCTGGCACCGCAGTTGCTGCACTGCCAAATCCCACGCTCAACAGGATTTCGATGCCGTGGGCTATGCGACCCGGCCGCACCCAGCTTCGTGAACCGCGCAGCACAATGCGCGCGGGCCGCGAGCTGCGGTCTTCGTAATAATGCGCGGGGTCGATGGTGGCTGGCGTGTTGTCATCGCCATAGGTCTTGATGTCAACCACATCGAGCACGGGCGACAGCGGCAGGGAAATCACGCCACAGGTTGGCCAGTCATCCATAAACACCGACCAGCTCTGGGATATGAGCCCAAGCCCCGTCTGTGCCTCCACGCCCATGCGCGCGGTTTTGATCAGTATACTGATATAGGCATCGTCATCGGCATGCGTTACCCGCAAATGCGCCTTGGCTTCGGCCAGTGTCACCGGTTCCACCAGTGGAAGCGTAGTCTGGATTGAGGACATTGAAAATTCCTTTGGGAGGTGGAAAGCCCCTATCCCAGCAGTTTTACCGCTGGGATAAGGTTTGGTTTCTTACGTCAGGCCAAACTTGAGATGCTTGATCGCTTCGAAGTTCTGCACGCCGCCGCCTACGCGCTTGGTGGTGTAGAACAGCACGTAAGGCTTGGAGGAATAGGGATCGCGCAGGATGCGAATGCCGACGCGGTCCACGATGAGGTAGCCCTGGCGGAAGTCACCCAGCGAAATCGAATAGCTGTCGGTGGCAATGTCGGGCATGTGCTCGGATTCGGTGATGGGGAAGTTCATCAAGCTGGCCTTGCCGTCGATGGCAACTGCTGGCTGCCAGATGTAGTTGCCCTGCCCGTCCTTGAGCTTGCGCACCGCACCTTGCGTCTTGCGGTTCATGATCCAGCTGGCATTCTGGCGGTAACCCGCCTTCAGCGAATAAATGAGGTCAATGAGCTTGTCGGAGGGGTTGGTGGCCGCAAAGCCTCCTGCCACGCCCGTTGCGAGATAGCCGATGTTGCCCCAGGTCCAGCTGGCATCAGCCACCTTGGCATAGTCGGTGAAGCCGCGCGGCCGGTTGGTGCCGTTTCCGGTCACAAAGGCCTGGCTTTCCTGTTCGGCAAAAACGGTTTGTACTTCCTGGGCCAGCCACTGGTCGAGATTGACCACGCTGTCGTCCAACAGGCTCTGCGTGGCCGAAGGCATGGCATAGAGTTCCATCGTCGGAAACTGCAGCGAGGCAAGTGTCGGCGAACCGGTTTCGGGCCGTACGCCGTTTTCCGCCACCCAGCCGCTTGCAGCACCGGCAATCGCGAAGGGCTTCAGATAGCTCGTGGCAGAGACCTGGCGCACGTCGGCCACGGACCGGAAGGTGGAGGCATTGGACATGATGCGGCCAATTTCATGCTCGGTTTCCGCTGGCACGAGATAGCCGCCATCGGGATTGGAGGTCACCGACATGGCCTTGGCTTCAATGTCGTAAAGTCCGTGCGCCTCGCCCTTCCTGACATAGGCCTCGAAGGCGCGCTTGTGTTCGGAGGGTTGCGCCTTCTCGGCACCACCCAATTGCGGGCGCTTCATTTTCAGCGTCAGTTCGTCGAGCGCCTTGTTGATGCGGTCCACCTTGTCCACGGTCACGACATCAGCCGACATGCGCTTTTCAATTTGCGCGAGGCGTTCGTCATTGGCGTCCTTGAAAGCCGTGAAGGCTTGCAGGATGTCGCTGGCGGGATCGCCCGCCAGCACTTTGGTTTCCAGTCCGGTATTGAAGTCCATCAGTTTCGTTCTCCTTTTAGAGGTGTCGGTTCGGGGTTTGAAAAATCCGTGCTGCTTCGGTTTGCGCCTGTCGTTTCAATTCACTCACGCGCGCACCCCTCAGCATGGGAAAAGTCACGAGTGAAACTTCCCAAAGATCGACTTTGAGAAGCAGTCTTGTGCCGGTGTTTTTTTCGCGCATGGCGCTTACGGTCTTGAAGCCGATGGAGAGGCCATCGAGCCCCCGCGTTTCGAGCAGTGACAGGAGCTCGCGCCCGCGCTGCACATTGGCGTCAAGTCTGCCCCGCACATAAAGTCCGCGCTCGTTCTCGATCATCTCGAGCCAGGTGCCCACGGGTTCTGCCGGGTCATGCTGGAACAGCATGCGGATATGGGCCGCGGGCCGCGCCTTCAGCGAGGCTGCAAAAGCCCCCGGCATCACCGTGTCGCCGCTGGCATCGCGCACCCCAAACAGGCTGGCATAACCCACAAACACGCCCGTGCCGGAGCAAGCCGATAGCGGCTGCCCCAGCGGGTTTTTCTCCCGTCTGGTCTGCATTGATGAAGTTCCCTGTTGTTTGGGTTTAGAGTGTTGGCCCGTAGCCAACCGCTTCACGTTTTTCGTTGGGCGTAAGGAAGGACGCCTTGTCGACACGCGCCCACAGGGCATCGCGGTCCACACTCAGGGCTTCCACCTGGTCCAGGTCATAGGCCACGCGCAGGCCATCGCCGAATTGCGGCCCAAGCCATAGTGTGAGCGCTTCCGTCACCCGGCCCAGCAGCGGTATCACGCATTGCCGCCAGAACACGCGGTTGGCCTCGGCGTAATTTGCAAAGGTATTGTCACCGGGAATGCCCAGCAGCATGGGCGGCACGCCGAAGGCCAAGGCCACTTCCCGGGCGCTGGCATTCTTGGCCTCGATGAAATCCATGTCCTTGGGGCTGAAGCCCATTTCCTTCCAGTCCAGCCCACCTTCCAGCACCATCGGCCTTCCGGCGTTGGCAGCGCCCTGATAATTGCTTTCAAGCTCGGCCTTCAGCCGGTCGAATTGTTCGGTCGTCAGCTGGCCATCGCTGGCCGCAAAAACAAGCGCGCCTGAAGGCCTTGCGGCATTGTCGAGCATCGCCTTGTTCCAGGCGCTGGCGGCATTGTGGGT
>JANMAE010000010.1:0-20512 GCA_031359445.1 Hyphomicrobiales bacterium
GAATATTTTGGATTTGACGAGCTATGTGGCCGCTTTTGTGGCCGATCTGCAGGCAACCCAATTCGCCCCCAACGCCGTCACCCCCGCGTAGGCGGCTATCTTATGCACACATCTTTCTAACCAAAATCTACACATCAAAAAATGTCAGTATTTTCTCCACATAAACCGTCACCCCTGCGAAGGCAGGGGCCCAGCTTTCTGCACGTCGCATGCGTCACGAAGCTAGGTCCCTGCCTTCGCAGGGAAGACGAAATTGATGATTAAAACCGGGAATTACGGTGACGCTGCATTCTATTCCTTGGCCCTGCCGCTGCGAAGGTAGGTGACCTCAGCCCCAATTGAGATTCAGTTATAGGCAGGCAGAGTACCGGTATTGTTGTTCCTTTTTTATCAATTATTTTCAATACAATAATGAGTTTCCGGATATATGATATTTGGAAACATGATTTTGCAGCGTGTCAATTAAATTGCACTTTCAAAATCCTTGGGCCATGTAAGTTTTGCACAGCACATAGAGTACGCTGAAATGTGGGTGCTAGGAGACTAAAATGAGAAAATTATTCTATATCAAAACATTCTGGGACGACGAATCGAAAGTACTTTACTCCGAGAGCGATATCAGTGGGCTTCATATTGAAACCGCAACGCTGGAAGAGTTTGAAGACATCATGAAGGATTTAGCCGTTGATATGATAACAGCTAATCACATGACAACTGAAGAACCTCCCGCCCGCTTCGGGATTTGATACCGGCGATCCTTTGGCAGCGCCCCGAAAAACATGCATTGACTTAAGCCTTGCCCGTTGAATTTTATAATGTCCCTCAAAATATCAAACGCCGATATACAGCTAACGGAATCTTGAAAGACGCCCTACCAAAAAAATTCTGAGCCTTTTTAATTTGTCAGCCGTCCCATCATAACCGTTCCAAATTCCCCTACACTCAATCCTGCCCCGCCGCAGCCAGTGCCTCCACCTCAACCAGAAACACTTCACTTGCCAGCCCTGCCACCACAACATAAGTGCCCGTCGGCACAGGGCCATTCTCGCCAAGCCAGCTGTCGCGGCCTCGGCGGTAAATACCCAGCGCCTCCGCACCTCCCACCGTGACATAGACGGTAAGCTTCACCAGATTGTTCTTCGTCATGTTAGCGGCACGAAGGCCCGCATCGATATTCGCAAAGCACTGCGCGAGCTGGGCCGCAAGCCCTTCGCAAACACTGGCCTCAGGCGTCACCCCCACCTGGCCGGAAATCACCAGCCAGCGGGCGGCGCCCGTTACCTCGACGCAGTGGGAATAGCGTGAGGCGGGCGGCGCCACATCAGGCGGGTTGAAGGATCGCAGCATGGGTCAAACCTCCTGGGCGCAACAGAACCAACTGTTCATGCTAACATGTTAGTTCAAAATCGCGCCATCGCAAAAGTCGTTTTCCGCGCGGGGAAAATTGCTTCAAATCAGATTTTTTTGCAGCGTTTTTTATATAAGCGCTGCGCGTCGTCGGGCTATTTGGGCAATTCAGCAAGCGCGGAAAAATCCTGTAAATACAGCATATTTTCCGATTATAGGAATTGTTTCACGTGAAACACGGTGGCATATTTCCCATCAATTTCGCCCACAAAAAAAGCTCCCGAAAAGGGAGCTTTTCCGTCAATTCTGCCGATCCCGATTCACGCAAACTTTGGGTCAAGCGAACCGGATTTATAGCGCTTGGCCATTTCAGCCACCGAGATCACCTTGATCTTTTCGGCATGTCCGGCGGTGCCGAATTGCTCAAAGCGCTGGGTGCATAATTTCTTCATGGCAGCCATCGCGGGTGCGAGATATTTGCGCGGGTCGAACTCGGAAGGATTTTCCGTGAGCACCTTGCGGATGGCGCCGGTGAGCGCCATGCGGTTGTCGGTGTCGATGTTGATCTTGCGAACGCCATGCTTGATGCCGCGCTGGATTTCTTCCACCGGAACGCCCCAGGTGGGCTTCATCTGGCCGCCATATTTGTTGATGATTTCCTGCAGGTCTTCCGGAACCGACGAAGACCCATGCATCACAAGATGGGTATTGGGCAGAAGCCTGTGGATTTCCTCGATCACATTCATGGCCAGCACCGCGCCATCGGGCTTGCGGCTGAACTTATAGGCGCCATGGCTGGTGCCCATGGCAACCGCCAGCGCATCCACATGCGTGTCTTTCACGAACTGCACCGCTTCCTTGGGATCGGTGAGCAGCTGGTCATGGCTCACGGTGCCTTCCAGCCCGTGGCCATCTTCCTGTTCGCCGCCGCCCATTTCCAGCGAACCCAAAACGCCCAGCTCGCCTTCCACCGAAACGCCGCCCCAATGCGCCATGTCGGTCACGCGCTTGGTGATGCCCATGTTGTATTTGTAATCCGCAGCGGTTTTGCCGTCTTCCTTGAGCGAGCCATCCATCATCACCGAGGTGAAACCATTCTGCATGGCGGTCACACAGGTGGCTTCATTATTGCCGTGGTCGAGATGCATGCACACCGGAATATTGGGGTGAATTTCCACCAGCCCGTCAATGAGCTTGGCCAGCACCACGTCATTGGCATAGGCCCGGGCGCCGCGGCTCGCCTGCAAAATCACCGGAGATTTGGTGGCTTGGGCGGCTTCCATGATGGAAAGCCCCTGCTCCATGTTGTTGATGTTGAAAGCGGGAACGCCATAGCCGTTTTCAGCAGCATGATCCAGCAATTGGCGAAGGGTAATACGGGCCATGAAATGCGTCTCCAGTTCTGTAAAAGGGATTGTTGCTCAAGCCCAATAGTCGATTGTAAAGGCCAGCACAACATTTATGCTGTGGCGGCCATGACCCAATTCACCCCCACAATAGCCAGCCTCCCCTCCACCATTCCCTTCGTGGGTCCTGAAACCATTGTGCGGCAGACAGGCATTGCGCTGCGGGCCCGCATCGGCGCCAATGAAAGCGTCTTTGGCCCTTCGCCCAAAGCCATTGCCGCCATGCAGGCCGCAGCCCATGAGTCCTGGCAATATGGCGACCCGGAAGTCCATGATCTGAGAAAAGCCATCGCCGATCATCACCGGGTGAGCCTTGCAAATGTCAGTGTGGGCGAAGGCATCGATGGGCTGTTTGGCCTGGCCGTGCGCCTCTTCGTGGAATCGGGCGTGACAGTGGCCAATTCGCACGGCGCCTACCCCACGTTCAATTTTCACGTGGCAGGCTTTGGTGGCAGGCTGGTCACCACGCCTTATGTGGCCGATCATGAAGATCCCGCATCGCTCTTGGACCTGGCCATTCGGGAAAAGGCCCGGCTCATCTATTTCGCCAACCCGGATAATCCCATGGGCACCTGCTGGAAAGCCCATGTGGTGCAGGATTTGATCGACAATATCCCGGTAGGCGCCCTTCTCATGCTGGATGAAGCCTATCACGATTTTGCCGAAGGCACGGTGCCGGAGCTCGATATGTCAAACCCGAACCTGCTCCGCTTTCGCACCTTCTCAAAGGCTTACGGCATGGCAGGCGTGCGCGTGGGCTATGTGCTGGGAGAGGCAAGTCTCATTTCCGCCTTCGACAAGATCCGCAATCATTTCGGCGTAAACCGCATGGGCCAGGCAGGCGCCATGGCAGCCCTTGCCGATCATGCCTATCTCGCAAGCGTCAAGGCCCGCGTTGCCGCGGCACGCGCCAGGCTTTATGGGATCGCCACGTCCAATGGGCTCAAACCCATCACATCATTCACCAATTTTGTCGCCATCGATTGCGGCCGTGATGGCACTCACGCGCGAAAGATCGTGGATGGCCTGGCCACCCATGGCATTTTCATCCGCATGCCAGGTGTTGCCCCCCTCAACCGCTGCATCCGCGTAAGCTGCGGCAATGAAAAAGACCTCGACTTGCTAGCCGAGGCCCTTCCAAAAGTCCTGCGCGCGATGCTCTAGTTATTTCGCGGCCAGCTTGGCAGCGATCTGCGCCACATGTTTGCCCTGATAGGTCGCAGCTTCCAATTCCTGCTTGGAAGGCTGGCGCGAACCGTCGCCGCCTGCTGTTGTGGAAGCACCATAGGGCGAGCCGCCGATGATTTCATTTGTTCCCATTTGGCCCTGATAGGAATAAGGCAGGCCCACAATCACCATGCCATGGTGCAGCAATACGGGATGGAACGTGAGCGCGGTTGATTCATGCCCGCCATGCTGGGTGGCAGCAGAGGTCATCACTGAGCCCACCTTCCCAACCAGCGCGCCTGACATCCACAGCGAACCCGTCTGATCAATGAAGTTCTTCATCTGCGCCGTCATGTTGCCGTAGCGCGTACCCGTACCAAAGATGATGGCATCATATTCTGCAAGCTCAGCAACTGTTGCAATGGGTGCCTTCTGGTCCAGCTTGTAATGCATGGATTTGGCCACATCTTCCGGCACCAGTTCAGGAACACGCTTCACATGCACCGTGGCACCGGCTGCCTTCACGCCTTCCGCCGCTGCATAAGCCATCTGCTCCATGTGGCCCCAGGCGGAATAGTAAAGAACAAGAACTTTGGTCATCGGATATTCTCCAGTTTACGAGGTAAGGTTGATAAGATTGTTGAGATCAAGCCGCGCCGTCATCATGGCGAGACTGCCATCTGCTTTGCGTGGCCATTGGTGCTTGGGCCGATCCCAGTAAAGCTCCACGCCATTCTGATCGGGATCGCGCAGATACAGAGCTTCCGAAACCCCATGATCAGAAGCCCCATCAAGTGGAATCTTGGCTGCTGTCAGCCGGCGCAACGCATCAGCAAGGTCGGCCCGTGTGGGGTAAAGAATAGCTGTATGGAAAAGTCCGGTCGTGCCCGCAGGTGGCGGCGAGCCCCCAAGGCTCTCCCAGGTGTTCAAGCCGATATGGTGATGGTAACCGCCCGCCGAAATAAACGCCGCCTGATCGCCATAGAGCTGTTGCAGATCAAACCCCAGGACACCACAATAGAACGCAAGGGATCGCTTCAGATCCGACACTTTCAAATGCACATGGCCAATGCTGGTGCCCGCAGCGATAGGAATAGATGGTGACGACATGATACCCTCTTTTGTAACGAAAGCCGTTACGGATATAAGCGCCATGGCCAAACAATCAAGCAAATAGGTGGATGAATTTTCTCAAGGCTTGAGTTTGCGGGCCGGAGGGTTGAAATAGCGGCCAAGCAGCAGAGGTTAAAGCCATGTCCAAGCCGGAATTGCCCAAGAATCTGACCATCGTGAACCATCCCTTGGTCCTGCACAAACTCACGTTGATGCGGGACAAAAACACCCCGTCTGCCGTCTTCCGGCAATTGCTGCGCGAAATCAGCTTGCTTCTCGCCTATGAGGTATCGCGCGACCTGCCCATGACGCACCAGACCATTGAAACCCCCGTGGCTCAGATGGAAGCTCCCATTCTCGAGGGCAAGAAGCTGGTCATCGTATCGATCCTCCGGGCGGGCAACGGATTGCTTGAAGGCATGCTGGACCTTATCCCCTCGGCCCGTGTGGGTCACATCGGCCTCTACCGTAATCCCGAAACCCTGCAACCCGTGGAATATTACATGAAGGTGCCCGTCGATATCGCCGAGCGGCGTACCATTGTGGTAGATCCCATGCTGGCCACAGGCAATTCCGTTTCCGCCGCCATCTCTCGCTTGAAGGAAAAGGGCGCAAAAGACATCAGGCTGGTGTGCCTGCTCTCGGCCCCCGAAGGCATTCAACATTTCTCGGAAATGCACCCGGACGTGCCGATCTACACCGCAGCCGTAGACAGCCACCTCAATGAACACGGCTACATAGTGCCAGGACTGGGCGATGCAGGCGACCGCATGTTCGGAACGAAGTAGCCTGTTAATCTGCCATTAGTCATAGCTCGTAACTCCTTTGCGGTGAAAACCATTCGACAACAATTGCCAGCCTAGTCTTGTGCAAGTCACAAACAAACAAGGCGCAGCGAAAAAATGCCGGCAGGGGCCCTAGCAAAATCCGATTTTCGGACTGATAAAACTGTGCTCCGGCATGCCGATGGATCGCGCCCGCGTGTGCTTTATGCAGAAGATTCCACAGCCTCCCGCATCGTGACGACAGCGATGCTGAAACGCATGGGACTGGATGTAGATGCCGTGGAAGATGGCGAGCTTGCCCTGCGTCATGCTGAAAAAACCTGTTACGATGTGATCCTGCTCGACATTGAAATGCCCGTAATGGACGGTGTAACCGCAGCGCGCGGCATTCGTGCCTTGGGCGGCCACAGCAAGAACACCCCCATACTTGCTCTGTCAGCATTTCTAGCCGATTCAACCGAAGCTTCCCTATGGCGCGATGCCTTCGACCATGCTCTGCCAAAACCCGCCAATGGCAATGAACTTCACCGGGCGATCAGTGGTGTTTTGCTGCCAAGGCCGGAACCCATTCGCATCCAGCCAGCAAAGCCTGGTTCCCTGGCTTTAGGCCTCAAGCAAGGACTGCCAAAGGGTACCTGGGAGAATATGCAGAGACTTGCTGCTGCAGAAAGCGTTCATTATGCCAATGCAGCCTCCATCGCCGTGAGCGCCAATGACGTGGATACGCTGGATCGCTGCATCCATGCGCTGGCAGGCCTCGCGATAAATTTTGAAGCCCCAGATATTGCTGAACTGACAGGACATATGATGAGAACGGGCGCCGATGGGCGCAATGTAGCCACCCTGCTGGTTCTGGCCACTGAATGGCATAACGCCACCAAATACTGAAAAGCAAACTTAGTGTTTTTGATTATCCGGAGATTCTTCGGACGATTTGGTCAGCTGGTCTTCCAAAGCGTCAAGCATATGCAGAAATTCATTGAGTTCAGGACTGAGTTTTTTGGTGGATTGAGTACGTTTATCGCTACCTGACGACTGTTTATCTGACACTTTCACACCCTGTTTCCCTTTAAAGTTTACCCTAGGTCAAGGAACCTAAGAAAACCCTTAACGCACTGGGATGAACCTGACCGGAATCGCGCATTCATCTCCTGTTCATGCGAAACCTGAGCCAGAACCTTGGCGTTCACGCCTTCGTGATAATCCATATCTATAAGTTTCTCGTAACATGAACCGTTACGCATTAATCCGTAGCAAATAATCAATGAAAACAATATGTGGAGTGAACAATGCAAGCCCAATCGTTTTTGAGAACCGTCACAGCTGGAGTTCTGGTTATAGGACTAGGTGTGACCCTTGCCTTTGCGTCCGCTGACGACAAGATCAAGGCCCGCCAGGCTGAAATGAAGAACAATGGCAAGGCGATCGGCGCATTGGTCGCCATCATGAAGGGTGAACAGCCTTACGACGCAGCAGTGGTCAAGGCCAGTATTGACAGCATGGCAGCTGGCGATGCGGCTTCTGCCAAGGTAGGTGCCTGGGATGCCGATAGCGCGAAAGGCGAAACCGTCGAAACCTATGCAAAGCCAGAAATATGGGCAGAAGGCAGTGATGTCGGTACAAAATACAAGGCTTGGGTGGATGCGCGCAACGCTGTAGCGGCCACAACTGACGAAGCCAGTTTCAAGGCAGCATTCCCCGTACTGGGCGAATCCTGTAAGGGTTGTCACGAGAAATTCCGCCGCCCAAAGGAAAATTGATCTGGCACTATCGGCAAAACATATAATTCCAGGCCTGGCACTCCTAGTGATGCTGGGCCTATCCATTTTCTGGATAGCCAGCAGCCCTCGCGTACTTGGCGCAGCCGCAATTCCAACTCATGTGGCCGATGTTGCAAATGGCAAGCTTCTCTATAATGCTGGCGGTTGCCTGTCCTGCCATAAGCCCAGACCAGATCTTGCAAACGCCGACAAGGCCCTGCCCAGCGGGGGCTTTCCACTCAAAACCCCGATTGGCATTCTGTATCCCCCCAATATAACTCCCGATTCTGCAACTGGCATCGGAGATTGGTCTGACCTTGAGTTCGTGAATGCTATTCAGCGCGGAATTTCAAAAGGCGGCCAGCATCTCATCCCGGCATTTCCATATACATCCTATGCCGCCATGCCGGTCACCGACGTACTCGATATCAAAGCCTATCTCATGACGCTTCCACCTGTTGTTTCTGCTACGTCGGCGTCGGATATCCCGTTGCCATTTATTTTGCGCCGCGGCATTGGCTTGTGGAAATGGGCAGGTCTCGACACCACGCCATGGCGGCCCGATCCGGCGCAATCTGCAAATTGGAACCGCGGTTCTTATCTCGTCAACGGCCCCGGCCATTGCAACGAGTGCCACACGCCGCGCAACCTCATCATGGCCCGTAATAACAGCCGTTTTCTGATGGGCGGGCCCCATCCTGAAGGTAGCGGCAAAGTTCCAAGCCTTCACGGCCTGATAGATCGCAAGCGCTACAAGGACAAGGCCGACCTTGTGCTGGCATTCCAGAATGGTGAGGTTTTTGGCTATGACCACATGTCTGCAGGTGGCATGGGCCAAGTTCAAAGCAACATTGCGAAGCTACCACAGCAAGACGTGGAAGCCATTGCGGAATATATCCTCAGTCTGAAATAAGCCTCGATATCCGCAACCAGTCCAGCAGAATGGCAGCACTTGTGGCTCTTGCTTCAAGACTGGGGAGATGGCCGCACGCCGCAATCTCAGCATACTGTCAAGCCGGCATCATCTGCGACATCCGAAAACCATCCTGTGCAGGCGAGAACTGGTCTTGCCTGCCCCACACCATCAGGGCTGGACACGTTATTTCCTTGATCCAGCCCCAAAGGTCAATGCGCTTGGAAAGCGCTTCTGATCGATTAGCCAGGATTTCCGCACCCAGATCATGCGCCATGGCAATGAACATGTCTCGGGCTGCAGCACCTTGTGGCCCGGGCAAATGCGAAGTTCTGCCAGCCATATCAGCCACAACTTTTGATGAATCATCAGGCAAAGAAGAAATCTGCATCCGTGAGCGTGATGATGGCAGCACCGCCTACTACTACGCTGTCAAGACCATGGCTCACGGTAACGCTTGTCGTGCCATTGCCGGTAATGACGAAATCACTGAGCGCATGGGCTACTGTGCTGCTGAAGGAAAGATGATCAACACCATCCCGGAAATCCGTAATCCTGTCCTTGCCAAAATTCAGATCGGCAAACTGGAAGGTATCTGCTCCAAGCCCTCCCGTCATGAGGTCGTTGCCCAAGCCACCGTCCAACGTGTTAGCAAGGCCATTTCCAATGAGGCGGTCCGCAAAATTTGAGCCGTGGAGGTTTTCGATGCCGTCATACACATCGCCAGCAGCATCACCATAGAGGCCCGTACCGCGCGCGAGGCTTGCATTGACAGCGGCAGAACCGACATAGTTTGCCCAGTCAGTTCCAGTGCCGCCCACCAATGAGTCTGCACCCAACCCGCCTATCAGCGTGTCATTTCCATCCAACCCATAGAGCGTGTCATTTCCGGCAAGACCGTAAATCACGTCACTGTTCACCGTGCCTTGCAGAACATTATTTGCAGCGGTGCCCGTAACCATTGTAACAGGCGCCACATCATCATTGAGGATCGTGCTCTCGGCATGCGAAGTGCCGAGCACTAGACCCGATGTGACACCCGAAAGCGTAATGGAAAAAGTTTCATTGCTCTCAAAGTTGCTATCGCCTGCCACGTGAATAACAATGGTTTTGGAAGTTTCACCCACGGCGAAGGTAACCGCTCCTGATGTGGCACCCGAAAAATCTGCTACAGTGGTAGGTGCCGCACCCGTGCCTGCAACGCTGTAATTCACTGATTGGACTGAACTTGCCGCCGCCGTCAGACTTACCACAAAGCTGAAATCGACAACTCCGCTATTGCCTTCGTTCATAGCCGTTTGAAGCGCCACCACGGATACCATTGGTGTTGCCGTGCTGCCAGCAAAGAGTTGGCTCGCGGCTAGCAGAGAATCTGAGAACTGGAAGTATTCGACATTGACGATACTGTCAACGCCATCAAGTCCGCCACTGATCGAAAAGGTCGTCGTAATAGCATTGTAGACAACGGTATAAGCCGAATAGAGGAAGGAGAAAACCGCAGTGTCCACACCTGCACCGCCGTCAATGGCATCATTACCGCCACCACCCCGCAACGTATCGTTTCCGCCATTGCCCACAAGACTGTTATTGGCCGCATTGCCGATGATCACATCACTGCCATTGCCGCCTATCGCATTTTCAATGACCGTGCCACGCGCGATCGTGACATTGCCTGTAAGCCCGCCCACATTGGAATAGGATTCGGCATTAAGGTCGATGCGTTGGTTCTGGGAAAAGCCGGAATAGTCCAGCGTATCCGTGCCACCATTGTCAAAAATTGTATAGCTCACATTGTGCAACGCCGTGGCGTCATAAACCACATTGCCTGCGTTGGAATTGAAACCGTAAACGGTGTTCCCCGTTCGCGTGGTGGTAGCGGCGCCATATAGCGATTGAATGGCAATGATGTCTGCCGCCATGGGCGTCATCACATAGGCATAGCTTGCAGTGATGGACGTATTTTCGGCCTGGCTGAAATACGACATGACGGACGCCTGCCAGCTGTCATTGGCGTATTGATTGTTAATGCCGTAGGTCGCAGAGCCATTGTAATTGCCAGCATGGCCAAGTCCGAGCGCGTGGCCGATTTCATGCAGATAAGTTTGGTAGGAATAAGAGTTCAGCTTGCCGAGATCGCCTGAAATCCAGTCCGTTGAGATGTTGATGCTGGCTGAGATTGTCGTGCTGCCTGAATATGTATCGCTTTCATAAGCGGCATTGGCAACAGTATCGTCGATTTTTAACTGTGCTGCCCCGGTTGTGAAGACAAACTGTATGCCCGTGATTTCCGACCAGGTCTGCAACGCTGCACGCGCAAAGAATTGTCCGCCTGCGGTAAGGCCTGCGATATTTACGCTGAGCGATCCACCGGGCGCCACATTGAAGTGATGCACGGCCACACCCTCGTAAGCCGCAAAACCTGTCGTCAATTGCCTGGCTATCTGGTCATTGCTGTAAACCGGAAGTGTCATGTCTGGTCCCACTCGCTAAATCTCACATCCCTGCACGCAGCAAGGCCATTCCCGATTAGACAGCGATTGAATGAAATTGCCAAGAAAACGCTGGGAGTTGCGTTAGCAATGGTTTAACTTGTTAAGGCACGTTTTGTATCAAATTGGGCGTAATTTGCGCCACCACTTTGGAATTCAACAAAAAAGCGTGGAAGTTTCCTTCCACGCCTTCAATTTCCAAAGTTGCGGCCGTTACGAAGCGTCAGCCGTATCTTCCGCAGGCGCAGCTTCTGCCTGCTTGGCGCTCAAGTCTTCGCCTGTAACTTGGTCGACCTGCTTCATGGAAAGGCGAACCTTGCCACGATTGTCAAAGCCGAGGAGTTTCACCTTCACGCTGTCGCCTTCGCTCACCACGTCAGAAACCTTGTTCACGCGCTTCTGGGCTAGCTCCGATACATGCACGAGGCCGTCCTTGGCGCCGAAGAAGTTCACAAACGCACCAAAGTCCACGACCTTCACAACTTTGCCGTCGTAAATGCCGCCGACTTCTGCTTCCGACACGATGGATTTGATCCACTTCATCGCAGCATCGATGGCTGCACCTGAAGAAGATGCGACCTTCACGGTGCCATCGTCTTGAATGTCGATCTTGGCGCCGGTCTTTTCCACGATTTCGCGGATGACCTTGCCGCCGGTTCCGATGATCTCGCGGATCTTGTCGGTTGGAACCTTGATCACTTCAATGCGTGGTGCGTGTTCGCCAAGGCCGGAGCGGGCACTTGTCAAAGCTTCAGCCATCTTTTCCAGAATATGCAAGCGGCCGTCCTTTGCCTGCCACAATGCGACCTTCATGATCTCTTCGGTGATGCCCGTGATCTTGATGTCCATCTGCAGTGCGGTAACGCCATTGGCTGTACCCGCCACTTTGAAGTCCATATCGCCAAGATGATCTTCATCGCCCAAGATATCGGAAAGAACCGCAAAGCGGTCATCTTCCTTGATCAGTCCCATGGCAATGCCGGCCACAGGTGACTTCAGCGGAACGCCCGCATCCATCAATGCAAGTGAAGCGCCACACACGCTTGCCATGGATGACGATCCATTGGACTCGGTGATCTCCGATACCACGCGAATGGTGTATGGAAACTGGTCGGCAGGCGGCAGCATCGGGTTGATGGCGCGCCAGGCGAGTTTGCCATGGCCGATTTCACGCCGTCCTGCTCCACCCATGCGGCCCACTTCGCCCACCGAGTAGGGAGGGAAGTTGTAATGCAGCATGAACTTGGCTTTCAGCGTGCCGTCGAGAGAATCGACATATTGCTCGTCCTCACCGGTGCCAAGAGTGGTGACCACAAGTGCCTGGGTTTCACCACGGGTAAACAATGCAGACCCATGGGTACGCGGCAGAACCGAGGCTTCCGCCACGATCTGGCGCACGGTTTTGGTGTCGCGTCCGTCAATGCGGCGACCCGTGTCCAGAATATTGTTCCGAACAATATTCTTCTCAAGGTATTTGAAGGCCTCGCCAACTTTTTGAGCCGTTGGTGCGCTTTCCTTGTCCGGATCAACCAAGGCTGCAACAACCTTGTCACGGGCTTTGGCCACGGCTTCCTGGCGCGCTTCCTTGGCAGGAATTGCGTAGGCGGCACGGAGATCCTTCTCCACGGACTTCTTCACGGCCTTGGACAATTTCTCACTGTCTTGCGGTGTGAAATCGCGGGGCTCGCGCGATGATCTTTCAGCCAAGCGGATGATTGCATCAATCACTGGCTGGAAGCCCGCATGACCAAACATCACCGCACCCAGCATTTGCTCTTCGGAAAGTTCCTTGGCTTCTGATTCAACCATCAGCACGGCGTCTGATGTACCGGCCACCACAAGATCAAGGTCAGAAGTCTTCATCTGTTCCTGGGTGGGGTTCAAAACATAAACGCCTTCGATGAGGCCTACGCGCGCGCCGCCAACCGGACCCATGAAAGGAATGCCGGAAATGGTGAGTGCGGCAGAAGCGCCAATGAGCGCTACGATATCGCTGTCGTTTTCGAGATCATAGGAAAGCACCGTGGCTACAACCTGGGTTTCAGTGCGGAAACCTTCGGGAAACAGGGGCCGGATGGGGCGATCAATCAGTCGTGAAACCAGGGTTTCCTTTTCTGTGGGCCTGCCTTCACGCTTGAAATAGCCACCGGGAATTTTGCCTGCGGCATAGGTCTTTTCCTGGTAGTTCACCGTGAGAGGAAAGAAATCAACGCCGGGCTTTTCCGAGCGGGCGGCAACAGCAGTCGCCAATACAGTGGTTTCGCCGTAGGTTACAAGCACGGCACCATCCGCCTGACGGGCCATGCGGCCGGTTTCTATGCGAAGCGACTTGCCTGCCCATTCCAATTCTTCAACATCAATTTTAAACATCATATATCCTTCAAGCTCTTCACCGTCACGTGTTGTTCACCTACTGGACGGCATCCCCATTGAGCGATCAAAGTCCGGCCCTATTGCCCGACTTGTGAAAAGGGGACGCGGGCGGCAATTCGGTGATCCGCCCGCTCATACATTTTATCAGTCGCTGAAATCAGCGGCGGATTTCGAGACGCTTGATGAGGCCCTGATAGCGCGCTTCGTCCTTCGACTTTAGATAATCGAGCAGGCTGCGGCGCAGGGCCACCATCTTTAACAAACCACGACGCGAGTGATTGTCTTTCTTGTGGGTTTTGAAATGGTCGGTCAGACCATTGATGCGCTCTGTCAGGAGCGCAACCTGCACTTCGGGCGAACCCGTATCGGCAGGCTTGGTGGCATAGTCTTTCATGAGCGCGGATTTGCGCTCTGCTGTCATCGTCATTCGGCCATCTCCAAGATGTCTAAAGGTTGAACAGGCGCTTTGGCTTGAGCGATCCTTGTTCGATGCTGCAAATGCCGAGGGGTTTGGAACCCCAAGTCACCAGAACTGCATCGCACGCGATGGGAGCGTTCGCACCTCTGAGCAGGATTGGTTGACCCTGCTTCAGGCGCTGGGCTTCCGCATCGCTTATGGCCAGTGCCGGGATGCCGTCCAGCGCGATCGTAAGCGGGCGAAGAGCCCCGTCTTTGGCATTATTGCCGAGGGGCTTATGGCCCATTTCCTCAAGGCTTTCCAGCGAAATCATATCTTTTTCAAGAAAAGGCCCGACCGCTATGCGCCGCAGGCTGGAAACATGCCCCAGGCAACCCAGCTTCCGGCCCATATCCCGCGCCAGGGAACGCACATAGGTGCCCTTGCCGCAGGTCACTTCGAACACGGCATGGTCGGCGTCCGGGCAGCTCACAAGATCAAGCTTTTCAATGCTCACCGGGCGCTCCGCCATCTCCACCGCTTCACCAGCACGCGCCAAGTCATAAGCACGCGCACCATCAATCTTGATCGCTGAAAATGCCGGCGGAGCCTGTTGGATGACACCCTGAAAATCAGATAGTATCGCTTCGATATCAATCTGATTTGGCCGCAAATCGGATTGAGCCGTAATCGCCCCCTCCATGTCATCCGTGCTGCGTTCAGCTCCCCAAGTAATTTCAAAACGATAAATCTTCCGCCCGTCCATGGCCCATTGAACAGTTTTGGTGGCTTCTCCCAAGGCAATCGGCAAAAGGCCCGTAGCGAGTGGATCCAATGTTCCGCCATGCCCTGCCTTCTCGGCATCAAAAATACGCCTGATCTTGCCAACTGCTTGTGTCGACGTCATCCCCAAAGGCTTGTCAAAAACCACCCAGCCATGCACCGGCTGCCCCCGTTTCTTCACTTTTTCAAATCGCCAATCACTTTGGGATCGGCCAGGAGTGCATCAATTTTAGTAGCATATTCCAAAGCAGTATCGATGCGAAACCTAATAACTGGCATATATTTCGAAGTTATTCGGGGAGCGAGAAGTCCCCGAATATATTTGGTATTCCGATTAAGTGCCGCCAAAATCTTCTTGTCCTCTCCCATCACCAACCCGCGCACATAGGCGGTGGCAATCTTCAGGTCAGGTGACATCTGCACTTCAACAACGCTGATTGCTAGCTTCTCCAACTCTGGATCGCCGGTATCGCCGCGCATCAAGATATCTGCCAGCGCATGGCGAATAAGTTCACCCGCCCGAAGTTGGCGTTGGGAGGGGCCGGCAGAACCCTTAGCTGGTCGCATGGCTCGTCCTTAATCCAGCTTGCGCTGGATCTTCTCAACCCGGAAGCATTCAATGATGTCGCCTGCACGCATATCCTGGTAGCCTTCAAAGGCCATGCCACATTCCTGGCCGACCTGCACTTCCTTGACCTCGTCCTTGAAGCGCTTGAGCGTGGAGAGCGTGCCTTCGTGGATAACTACGTTGTCGCGCACCAGGCGAACCCGGGCTCCGCGCTGCACATTGCCTTCCGTCACCTGGCAACCCGCAACCTTGCCCACTTTGGTGATGTTGAACACTTCCAAAATCTTGGCATTGCCGAGGAATGTTTCGCGCAGCTCCGGTGCCAGCTTGCCTGACATGGCAGCCTTGATGTCATCCACCAAGTCATAGATGATATTGTAGTAGCGGATTTCAATCCCGGCCCGTTCAGCCGCATCGCGCGCCTGGCCGGATGCACGAACGTTGAAACCCAACACAACGGCACCCGAGGCTGTAGCCAAGCCGATGTCGCTCTCGTTGATGCCACCCACCGCATAATGCACAACCCGCGAACGGATTTCATCATTGCCGATCTTTTCCAACGCTTGCACGATGGCTTCAGCCGAACCCTGCACGTCAGCCTTGACGAGGATCGGGAATTCCTTGCGCCCTGCCTGTGATAGCTGGCTCATCATCTGTTCAAGCGACGAACGCACAACGGTCGTCCCGCGGCTGTCCCGGCGCTTGCGCTCACGGTAATCCGTAATTTCGCGGGCGCGTGCTTCATTGGGAACCACGTCGAACTGGTCGCCGGCTTCAGGCGCGGAACTCAGACCCAGCACTTCAACCGGAACCGAAGGCCCTGCTTCCTTGATATGTTCGCCCTTGTCATTGATGAGCGCGCGCACGCGTCCCCAGGCCGAGCCTGCAACGAATATGTCGCCCAGCCGCAATGTGCCGCGCTGTACGAGAACGGTCGCAACGGGACCACGGCCCTTGTCGAGCTGTGCTTCCACCACGAGACCCGATGCCTCGCGGTTCGGATTGGCCTTGAGATCAAGCACTTCGGCTTGCAGCAGGATCGCATCGAGCAACTTGTCGAGATTGGTGCCCTTGACGGCGGAAACTTCCACATCAAGCGTGTCGCCGCCCATGCCTTCCACCACGATTTCATGCTGCAACAATTCGGTGCGCACCCGCGTAGGGTTGGCGGATTGTTTGTCGATTTTATTAATGGCCACAATGATGGGAACGCCAGCTGCGCGTGCATGGCTGATGGCTTCCACCGTTTGCGGCATCACGCCGTCATCGGCAGCGACCACAAGCACCACAATATCGGTGGCTTTCGCACCACGCTGGCGCATCGAGGTAAAGGCCTCATGACCAGGTGTATCGATAAAGGTCACCATGCCGTTCTTGGTGGCAACCTGATAGGCGCCGATATGCTGGGTAATGCCACCCGCTTCACCGGAAACCACATTGGTCTTGCGGATCGCATCGAGCAGCGATGTCTTGCCGTGATCAACGTGGCCCATGATGGTAACAACCGGGGGCCGCGTAATGAGCTGCTCAGCTGTATCGGTTTCAGCCGACAGGCCTTCCACCACGTCAGATTCAGACACACGCTTGACGCGGTGCCCCAATTCTTCGGCAATGATCTGTGCGGTATCAGCATCGATCACGTCATTGATCGTATGCATCTGACCCTGCTTCATCAGGATCTTGATAATATCCACAGCGCGCTCGGCCATACGGTTGGCCAAATCCTGAATGGTAATGGCTTCAGGAATGATGACCTCGCGGGCCATTTTTTCCGTGGGCATCTGGAAGCCCTGCGCCTGTTTCTTCAGTCGTTCGGTACGCCGCTTGAAAGCCGCAACGGAGCGTGCGCGGTCTTCGTCATCAGCCATCGCATTGGCCACTGTAAGGCGACCGCGGCGCTTGTCCGCATCTGCCTTGGCACGCGAAGGTGCGGGAACTTCGATCTTGCGCTTGACGACGCCCACGCCACCGCGCGGCGCCTTCGAGCGGGCCTGCTCTTCTTCTTCCCGGTCAATCTGGGCAGCACTCTTGGGGGCAAGTTTCTTAGCGGCTTCCTCAGCCTTGCGCTTACCATCTTCTTCCGCCTTGTGGCGGGCATCGTCTTCAGCCTTGCGCTTGGCCGCAGCTTCGCGGTCCTTGCGGTCCTTTTCGTCATGCTCCTTGCGGCGCACGGCCTCTTCTTCCTGGGATTTGCGCTCTTCTGCCTCGCGCACGCGCGAACCTGCCAGCGCCCTGTCACGCGCTTCCTTTTCCTCAGGCGAAAGCGTGCGCAGGACAACGCCCGAACGCGCACCAGCCGATGCCTTGGGAGCAACCGGAGGTGCTACGACCTTTGGCTGCACCTGAAACAGGGGTTTTGTCTCTGCGGCTGCCGCAGGCTTGTCATCACCAAAGCGCTTGCGCTTGGTCTCAACAACAACGGTTTTCGTCCGCCCATGTGAAAAGCTCTGCTTGACGCGGCTATGCTCGGTGGGACGCTTCAGGGTCAGCGTTCCGCCTGCAGGGCGCGCTGAACCGGATTTCGTGTCGTTGGTATCGTTGTTGTCAGTCATGCTCTCTCTTCGGTTAGGCGCCCCGAATGGGCGTCATACATCTCAATGCGCTGCACGGCCAGCAGAAGCTTGTCAGCAAGCTTTCCCCGGGCCACGGCAGCATGTATCACATTTGTTCGTCCAAATGCTAAGTCCAATTCATCAACTTTAAAAATATTAATCACTTTGACGCCAACAGCCGCCAATTTATCGATTTTTCGCCTGCCATCCTCGGCAGCTTCGGCCGCATGAAGAATGATCTGGGCCCGGTTCTTGCCCGCCATATCTTCCACCTTGCTGTTGCCTGAAACCGCCAATCCAGCCTTTTTGGTCATCGAAAAAACCGCCAGGGCAGACTTCCGCAGCAGTTCCCCCACCTGGTCAGCCAGCTCAGGCGCTGCCTTGGCTGCTTCGCCAAACCCCCGCGAAAACATGTTCTTCTGGGTAGCCTGACGCACCATTTCGCGGTTCAGGGAAACCCATACTCCCCGTCCTGGCAACTTTCGCTTGAGATCAGGCACAACTTGGCCGTCCGGGCTTCGCACAAAGCGGATAAGCGCATCTTCATCCTTCACCTCACGGGTGACAATGCACATGCGTTCTGCCAAATCCGTGTCGAATCCGTCGTCCATATGCCTCCCAATATCCTCAGGCTACCGTTTCAGCTTCAGGCTCTGCCTCAGCAGCAGGCGCCTCCTCAATCCAGCCCATCTTGACACGTGCCGCCATGATCAGGGCTTCTGCATCAGCCGATGACACATCAAGGTCGCTGAAGGCGCCCTTGTGCTTGATGGTATCTGTGCCCTTGCGCTCGGTCCAACCTGTTAGGTCATCCGTGGCGCAATCGGCCAGATCTTCCATCGTCTTCACCCCGGCTTCGCCCAACGCAACCAACATGGCTGCTGATAACCCCGGAAGTGCCTTCAGGTCATCGCTCACACCAAGTTCAATCCGCTTGGCATCCTGCTCCGTGGCCGAACGCTCGAGATATTCCCGCGCCCGGTTCTGCAATTCCTCGCCTGTCTGCTCGTCCAAGCCTTCGATGGCAGCGATATCAGCCAAATCGACATAAGCAATTTCTTCAACAGTATCAAAACCTTCCGACGCCAAAAGCTGGGCTAGCGTCTCGTCCACATCAAGCGCTTCAATAAAGCGCGCGGTGCGGGCGGTGAATTCCTTCTGACGGCGCTCGGATTCCTCCGCTTCCGTCATGATGTCGATGTCCCAACCGGTTAACTGCGACGCCAGTCGCACATTCTGCCCGCGTCGGCCGATCGCTAGAGATAATTGGTCATCGGGGACCACAACTTCAATACGTTCCGCCTCTTCATCGAGAACAACTTTGGCAACTTCCGCAGGCGCTAGCGCATTGACCACAAAAGTGGCCACATCCGGCGACCATTGGATGATGTCAATTTTTTCACCCTGCAACTCGTTCACCACCGCTTGGACGCGGCTGCCGCGCATGCCCACGCAGGCACCCACGGGGTCGATGGAGCTATCCTTGGAGCGCACTGAAATCTTGGCGCGCGAACCGGGATCACGCGATACCGATACCACTTCCACCACGCCATCGTAGATTTCCGGCACTTCCTGGCCAAATAGGCGCGCCATGAATTCAGGATGGGTGCGGGACAGAAATATTTGCGGTCCCCGCTGTTCGCGGCGCACGTCAAACACATAGGCCCTGACCCGGTCGCCAGGCCGGAAGGTTTCGCGCGGTAGCGCCTCGTCACGCCGGATAATGGCTTCGCCACGGCCCAGGTCCACAATCACATTGCCATATTCCACGCGCTTGACCGTACCGTTGACGATCTGGCCGATGCGATCCTTGAATTCATCATACATGCGCTCGCGCTCTGCATCCCGCACCTTCTGCACGATCACCTGTTTGGCGTTCTGCGCGGCAATGCGGCCAAAATCGATGGGGGGCAGCGGCTCGGCAATATAATCACCAACAGTGGCCGCAGGATTGCGGCGGTTGGCTTCTGCAAGGCTGATCTCAGTTGCCTCGTTCTCCACCTTCTCGGAAACGAGAAGCAGACGATTAAGCCTGATTTCGCCGGTTTTGGCATCAATTTCAGCACGAATTTCATTTTCCGCGCCATAGCGCGCCTTGGCAGCCCGCGTGATTGCCTCTTCCATGGCCTGCAGCACAATGGACTTGTCGATCACCTTTTCGCGCGCCACGGCGTCTGCAATCTGCAAGAGTTCAAGCCTGTTGGCACTTACTGCTGGTTCAGCCATTTTCTTCTCTCCCGTTTTCGGAAACTTCATTTGCGTCTTCAGTCCATTCACTGCCGTCGGCCAGCCCCTTGGCGGGCAAGCGCGCACGTGCAGCTTCAATCAGTTCATCTGTGAGTGTGAGCTTGGCCTCGCCAATATCGGAGAAAGGCACGCCAATCAGCAGGGGCTCGTGGCCACCTGCCGGATTCTCGATGAACAAGCGTACTTCGCCATCGGTGACACCTTCAAGGCGACCTTTGAAGCGCTTGCGGCCAGCCACGGGATTGGCCATTTCAATCCGCACCTCATGGCCCGCCCAGCGCTCAAAATCTTCCTGGCGCACCAGCGGGCGGTCAATGCCGGGGGATGAAATTTCCAGTTGGTATTTGGTGGAAACAATATCTGCCACATCAAGCATGGGCGAAATCGCCCGGCTGAATTTCTCGCAGTCATCAATGGAAAACGTGCCGTCGGGCCGCTCGCCCATGATCTGCAGGGTAGTGCCCGTAAGCTTCACACGCACCAGACGGAACCCCATGCTTTCGAGCACCGGTTCAACCAGTGCCGCCACCCGCAAAGCAGGCCCCGTTTCGCGTGATATTCGTGCTTTATCCATCTCATCTCTTCAGGCAACAAAAAAAGCGGGCCCCGGTG
>JANMAE010000118.1:0-12386 GCA_031359445.1 Hyphomicrobiales bacterium
CGATAGCCCTTCAGCGCCACCTCTTTCACTTCCGCGATAAGATCATCGACCTGGGTTTTGACCGGGCGGATGAAGACGGGAGGATCTATAAGGCCCGTGGGGCGGATAACCTGTTCGGCGAAGATACCGCCGGTCTGGTTCATTTCCCATGAGCCGGGTGTTGCCGACACGCATACCGTTTGCGGGCGCATGGCTTCCCATTCCTCGAAGCGCAAGGGGCGGTTGTCAATGCAGGAGGGCAGGCGGAAGCCAAATTCGGCAAGCGTTGCCTTGCGGTTGAAGTCACCCCGGAACATGCCGCCGATTTGCGGGATGGCCACATGGCTTTCATCGACGAAGACCAGCGCATTGCCCGGCAGGTATTCAAACAGCGTGGGTGGCGGCTCACCAGGTTTTCTTCCCGTGAGATAGCGCGAATAATTTTCGATGCCGGCGCAGGAGCCCGTCGCCATCATCATTTCAATATCGAAATTGGTGCGCTGCTCGAGGCGCTGGGCTTCGAGCAAGCGGCCCGCGGCGTTGAATTCGGCAAGGCGCTGCTCAAGGTCCACCTTGATGCGGCGCACGGCCTGTTCGAGCGTGGGCTTGGGCGTAACATAGTGCGAATTGGAATAGATCTTCACGGTTTCGAGTTCGGCCTGCTTCTGGCCCGTAAGCGGATCGAATTCAGCGATCGATTCAATCTCGTCACCGAAGAAGGAGAAGCGCCAGGCGCGATCCTCGAAATGCGAGGGGTAGAGTTCCACCGTGTCACCGCGGACCCGGAAGGAACCGCGCACGAAGTTTGCATCATTGCGGCGGTAATGCAGCTTGACGAAATCCGCAAGCAACTGGCGCTGGGCCAGACGTTCGCCACGCTTCACCTGGAAGGACATGGCGGAATAGGTTTCGACATCGCCAATGCCATAGATGCAGGAGACGGAGGCCACCACGATCACGTCATCGCGCTCCAGCAGGGCGCGGGTGGCGGAGTGGCGCATGCGATCAATCTGCTCGTTGATCGAGCTTTCCTTTTCGATGAAAGTGTCGGTGCGGGCGACATAGGCTTCCGGCGTGTAATAATCATAATAGGAGACGAAATATTCCACGGCGTTTTCCGGGAAGAACGAGGCAAACTCGCCGTAGAGCTGGGCGGCGAGGGTTTTGTTCGGGGCCAGGATCAGGGCCGGACGCTGGGTGGCTTCGATGATCTTGGCCACCGTGAAGGTTTTGCCGGAGCCGGTTACACCCAGCAGCACCTGGTCGCGCTCTTTCTGGTTGATGCCGTTCACCAGCTCGGCGATGGCCGTGGGTTGGTCGCCTTTGGGTTCAAAAGGCGACTCGATCTTGAAACGGCGGCCGCCATCGGATTTTGCGGGCTTGGCCGGGCGGTGCGGCGTGAACATGGGCAATGGGCGGAATTCAGGCCTGATGGCGCCCGATACCGGAATATCGGAGTAGCCCTCAATCGGTGCGAGGGGGGTTTCGGCGAATCCGCCTTCCTGTCGAGAATGACCCATGGGCCTAGATATAGGTGCTCAGGCCGAAATGGCAATGCAGGGGTGCTGACAGCATGGTGTCAGGAGCGGCGCATGCTCATGGACTGGACGAGCAGGGCCAGAATGCTGGCCACCGCCATGAACCAGAATACGGCGTGTGGCCAGTCGGATTGCAGGGAACCCACGAGCTGGGACGCGGCGGAGCCTGCAGCCATCTGGGTGAAGCCCGACCAGCCCGCAGCCGCCCCCGTCATGCGCTGGTCCACGCTGATGGCACCTGCAGTGCCGTTAGGGATGGTGAGGCCATTGCCAAAGGCTGCCAGTGACATGGGCAGAAACACCGTGGCGGGCGACAGGACATCGGCAAAGGCTGCGGCAAGGCAAAGCAGACCGCCTGCCGCTGTAACAATGCAGCCTGCCAGCATCAGCCGGTCAATGCCGAATTGCTGCGTGTAGCGGCCGGACGAGAAATTGCCCGCCATGTAGGCTGCCGAAATGGTGACAAACCACAAGCCATATTCCACCGGCGTGTGTTTCAGCACATCAATCATGATATGGGGTGCGCCTCCGAGGAAGGCGAAGAACACACTTGAGGTGAAGGCCAGCGTGAGCGCGTAATTTCTGAACTTGGGGATGGCGAAGAGATGCAGGGCATTCAGCAGGAAATTCTGCGGGTCGCTTCGTCGGTCATGGTGGGTTTCGGGGAGGGTTATCCATGACGCAGTCAGAACCGTGGCCCCGACAATTGCCAGAAGCCAGAAGCCCAACCGCCAACCGCCTGCCTCTTCCAGAAATCCGCCCAGCACCGGGGCAATCATGGGGGCCACGACAAAAGCCATGGTGATATAGGAAATCACGCTGGCAGCCTTGTCGCGATCATAGACGTCGCGTACCATGGTGCGCGCCAGCACGATTCCGGCAGAGCCGCCGATCGCCTGAACCAGCCGGGCGGCGATGAGGAAATAGATGTTAGGGGCAACAGCGGCGGCAAGGCTTGCCACAAAGAACAGGCTGAGGCCCGCCAGCAACAGCGGCCGCCTGCCATATCTGTCTGACGCAGGACCATAGATGAGCTGACATACGGCCATGCCGATGAGATAGAGCGTGAGGGTAAGCTGCACCGTGCCATAGGGTACACCAAAGGTTGCCTGCAAACCTGGCATGGAGGGGACCAGGAGATTCAAGGACAGGGGTCCTATGGCTGAAATGGCAACCAGAATGGCAAAAGACGGGCGAGCGGGTGCTGCGAGGCGCATTTCGGATGTTGTCATGTTGGCCTTGTTAGCCTAGCCCTCGGTTCTTGGATAGCCAAGGCCTTGCAGTTCTGGCATGAGGTGGCGGCATGAAACATGCCTTCGTTCTGTTTGCGCTGATTCTTGTGACGCCAGCTTTAGCCGCCGAGAAAACCATAGTGTTGGGAGATGCCCAAACGAATTTTGCGGCTGGCATCGGGCGGCAGATTACGCTGGTATTTTCCCCGGGATTTACCGCCAAATATTTTCCTGACGGCACCTATCCAAACATGACGCTATCGGACCTGCCCGAGGGGCAGGCATGTTTTTATTCCAGTGACGCAGGGCCACGCTGGGATGATACGAAATTCAAGGATATCGCGCGGCCATCGCAGAATGACATGTGCGTTCCCCGTGGCGAGATTTCCGTGCGCTATGACGCGCAGGACGTGGCGGGTGCGCCAGCGCAGCCATTTTTCCAGACCGATCCGCAGAACTGCAAATGGAATTGGAAGACGGGCAAAGGCATTGGTCTGTGGGCGGAGGACTGCACTTTCGACAGCGGCAAGTTTGTAATAAGCTATGATGCAGCAAACGGCTCCTTCGCGCTGGCTTCCGGTGGCAAGGATACCTATGCAGTGGTGCGGCAATTCCACAAGAAGCCGGAAGATGCGCCTGATGCCCTGCTGGCGGATTTCAAAGCCCAGGGCCTTGTTCCCAAAGATGATGAATGCAGGTTTGAAGCTTCGGATGTGGTGAAGAATTTCGGACCCTGGCAGATTTTTGAAATCAAACCCACCGGGAAGCGCAAGGAAAGTTTTGAAGCTACACCAGCCGACGAGATTCCTGAGCCACCTTGTGGCACGCTGGGTCAGGCGGTTGATTATGTCGCTTACTTCATGATTGATGCGGGCCATCCCGATCGTGTCATCTATGTGGATCTTGGACAGGACACACCGATGTTCGATCCCACCACAATCACGCTGTTTTAATTACGGAAGCCTGTCATGAATTACCGCCACGCCTTTCATGCAGGAAACCATGCCGATGTGCTGAAGCATATCGTGATGACCCGGGTCATTGAGCATCTGAAAACCAAGGAGGCCGCGTTTCGCGTGTTCGACGCCCATGCGGGAACCGGCGTTTATATGCTGAATGGCGTCGAGGCGCAGAAGACGGCTGAATGGCAGGCCGGCATTGGAAAAATGCAGGAAGCTTTTGCGCCCGAGGTTGAAGCCTTGCTGACCCCTTACCGGAGTGTGGTGGACGCCCTTAATTTGGAAGGCGGGTTGTTGCGTTGCCCCGGTTCGCCGGAGGTCATTTCCCGGCTTATCCGCAAGCAGGACAGATTCACGCTGAATGAACTGCATCCAGCTGACTATGATACGATGCGCGAGCGCTACAGCAATGACTTGCGCGCCACCATTACGGGCATTGATGCCACGGTGCTGATGAAAGCCAACCTGCCTCCACCAGAGCGCCGGGGGCTGGTGCTGATCGATCCTTCCTATGAAGTGAAGAATGAGCGTGAATTAGTAATTGACGCGCTGAAGTTCGGGCACCGGCGGTTTGCGACAGGCGTGTTCCTCATCTGGTATCCGGTCAAGGGCGCGGATTACGCTGAAAGCTTTTGTGCGGCATTCAAGGAACTGGATATCGGGCCACTCATGAAAATTGAATTGCGGGTGCGTGAAGCCTTTGACGGCGGAGGTTTGGCGGGATCGGGCCTTCTGGTGCTCAATCCGCCCTGGACGCTGGAAGCTGAAATGAAAGTGCTGGGCCCAGCGCTGGCCGACAGACTTGGCATTGGCACGTGGGGCAGGGTGGACGTCGGATGGCTGGTGGCAGGAAAGTAACGTGACCAGCAAGCCCTGCAAAAGAAAACGTCATCATCCGAGTACGCGGATGATGACGTGATTGGGTGCGATGCGTTGTTACCCTGTCAGTTCGATGCAGTTGTGATTGCTTTGAGCAGGTCCTTGTATTCTTCGGTATTTTCGCCCACGCGGGTTTTAATTTCGTTCAATTCTAGCTTGGCCAAATCAACGCGACCAGCAGCTACGTAGCCTTCACCGAGATATTCACGAGCCAGGACAAAGTTGGGGTCTATCGCCAACGCCTTCTTGTAATAGCTGATGCCCACATCGAGGCGGCCTGCCTTGCGGTTGCTGTAGCCCGTATAATTCAATACGCGGGGGTCATTCTGGTTCTGCACGGCAGCAAGGACCTCCAGGGCCCAGTCATATTCACCATCCTTGGCGAGTTGACGTCCCTGCTGATACAGGTCTTCATCTGGCAGAATACCGGCCTTGACCTTGACGCAAGTATCGACTTTTGCGCCGTTCTTCATGACTTTCTTGATGACTTCGCCTTTTTTGCACTGGAGGGCGGGCTTGGGAGAGGGAGCAGCCGTGCTGGATTCCCCGGCCGCAAAGGCTGTGGTCAGTCCTGCTGCCATAAATACAGCGGCAAGGGGTAAGGTCAGAAACGTGTTCATAATTCTCCTCCTGATAACGTGGGATGTTTCGCCGATCTAAAATTACTACGCAATTTTGGCTTTTTTGGATTGCAGGCAGTATGTGCGGAAAATGCATTCAGGAACTTGCTGGCGTCCATTCATAGATCCAGGCCAGTTCGTCCAGAAAACGCTGTTCCGGCAGCCATTGCAGGACGGCATTGCGGGCGAGGCGGAAGGCTCCGGCAGCATGGTAAATACGGCCGAGTTTTCGCGATCTCGCCTGCAGGCGCGCGGTGCGGCGAAAGCGCAGTTCTGAAAGGGTTTGTAGTGGCCGGTTTTGCGCGAGGATATTTGACAATGTGCAGGCATCTTCCAGCGCCATGGCGGCACCTTGGGCCAAATAGGGAAGGCTGGCATGGGCTGCGTCGCCGATGAGGACAGTTTGGTGCAGGGACCAATCCTTACGCGGCGGAAGATCATGCCCCGGCCATTGCAGCCACGACTGCGGGAGTTGCACGAGTTCCTGCAGCGATGCGCTCATATCGCGCAGCGCAAGGGCTGGAAATTGTTCTGAGCCTTCGAGGGTTGCGACGATATTGAAGGATTTGCCGCCACTCACGGCATAATGCACGACATGGGCGCGGGGGCAAAGCCAGAGGGTTACGACAGATGTTTCGATTGCCTGAGGCACAAGGGAGGTGGGCAGCAGGGCGCGAAACAAGGTGTGCCCCGAATTTGCGGCAATGTGCGCTGGAAAGAGCTTGGCTCGGATGATGGATTTGATGCCGTCAGCGGCGATAATGCGGGGAGCGTGAAAAGTCTCGCCGGATTTTGATTGGATCGTGCCTTCGGCGGCGAAGACCCCTGTGACCTCCGCATTGGTTTGCAGTTCAATGTGTGGGGACTGTGCCGCGCAGTTCAATAATGCCATCTGCAGGTCTGCCCGGTGGGCAACGCGGTAGGGTGCGCCGAAGCGTTGTTCAAAGACCTTTCCGAGCCGAACCCGATGCAGGATTTTACCTGATATCCCGTCGCGGATATGGATTTCTTCCGGACTCGAACAGCAGGGCTCAACTGCATCCCATGCGCCGAGAAATTGCAGGGCACGCACGGCGTTGGGACCAAGCTGCAGGCCCGCACCCACTGTTTCAAAGCTTGCGGCTCTTTCAAGAATACGCGACGGCAGGTGGGCGCGGGCAAGGCCCAGGCCAGCGGCGAGACCTGCAATACCGCCGCCCACGATGATATTGGGTGAATCATGCATGATCCATCATGGCACGGCGTGGAAGGTTTTTCATGCGGCGGATTGTTCCGCGGGTTGGCTTGGGCCTTGCGAGGAAAGGGCGTTGGGCTTAGAGCAGGCCACGCACACCCCAGGGGATTCCACGATGGCCTTTATTTCGGACGCGCTCAACCGCATTCAACCTTCTGCCACCATTGCCATTTCCAACAAGGCGATGGCGCTGAAAGCCGAAGGCAAGAACGTGATTGGGTTGGCGGCCGGCGAGCCCGATTTTGATACGCCCGACAATATCAAGGAGGCGGCCATTGCCGCCATTCGTGCGGGCAAAACGAAATATACGGCTGTTGACGGTATTCCTGAATTGAAGGCTGCGATCTGCGCCAAGTTCAAGCGGGAAAACGGACTGGACTACAAGCCATCGCAGGTTTCAGTGGGAACAGGCGGCAAGCAGGTATTGTTCAATGCGCTCATGGCAACCGTGAACCCGGGCGATGAAGTGATCATTCCCGCGCCCTATTGGGTGAGTTATCCAGACATCGTTGTGCTGGCGGGTGGCGTTCCCGTTGTCGTGCAAACGACTTTGGAACATAATTTCAAGGTACAGGCGCAGGCTCTGGAAAAGGCGATCACGCTTAAAACCAAATGGTTGATCCTGAACTCTCCTTCCAACCCGAGTGGCGCTGCCTATTCGCGCTCCGAGCTCAAGGCAATGACCGATGTTCTGGTAAGGCACCCGCATGTTTGGGTCCTGACTGACGACATGTATGAGCATCTCGTATATGACGATTTCAAATTCTTTACACCGGCGCAGGTCGAGCCCAAGCTCTATGACCGGACGCTGACGATGAATGGCGTTTCCAAATCCTATTGCATGACGGGCTGGCGCATCGGCTATGCTGCGGGACCTGAAATTCTCATCAAGGCCATGTCGAAGCTGCAATCACAGTCCACGTCGAACCCGTCGTCCATTTCGCAATGGGCGGCAGTTGAGGCGCTGAACGGACCGCAGGATTTCATCGCCGCCAACAACAAGGTTTTCAAGGAACGGCGGGACCTGGTGGTTTCGATGCTGAACCAGGCCAAGGGAATTTCCTGCCCTACACCGCAAGGCGCGTTTTATGTTTATCCATCCTGTGCGGGAGCCATTGGAAAAAAAGCCCCTTCGGGCGTTGTTCTTAAAAATGATGAGGATTTTGTGACAGAGTTGCTGGCAGCTGAAGGTGTGGCAGCCGTGCATGGTGGGGCTTTTGGCAGTTCGCCCTTCTTTCGCATCTCCTATGCGACAGCGACTTCCATTCTTGAAGATGCCTGTGAGCGCATCCAACGTTTTTGCGGCAACCTTACATAAGGAAAATCCAGATCATGTTTGACAGTTCCATTCCCTACCTGACGCACTCCCTCAAGGCTCTTTCGGCCATTTTGAAAAAAGCCGAGGCACATTGCGAAGCGAAAAAGATTGACCCCAACGCATTCCTCAATTTTCGCCTGTTTCTGGACATGCTGGCCTTCACACGGCAAGTGCAGATTGCCTGTGACTTTGCCAAGGGATGTGCCGCAAGGCTCGCCGGGGTGGCTGTGCCCAGCTATGCGGATGAAGAAAAGACTTTCGCCGACCTGCAGGTGCGCATTGCCAAGACGATTTCGTTCATTGGAGAATTTACCGCGAAGGACCTTGCAGGCGCTGACACGCGCAGTGTTACCATCAAGGTTGGCGGCCAGGAGCGTTCCATGACGGGAGCTGAATATTTTTCCGGTTTCGTCATGCCCAATTTTTATTTCCACATCACCACTGCCTATAACATCCTGCGCCATAACGGGCTGGAGCTGGGCAAGAATGACTTCATGGGGCGGGGCTAGTTTTTTTCCAGCTCCTGATCGCGTAGCCAAGCGCCACGACTATCAGCACGCCCAGGACTGCTGCGGGATAATGCAATTTCTCGGGAAGCATGATACCAAGTTTGGTAAAGGCTGCGGTGTCGCTCATGACCATGTCTCCCGCGATCCAGCCCAACAAGGCTGCGCCTGCCCAGACAAGCATGGGAACGCGAGTGAGCAAGACCGTGATGAGGGAGGCTCCCACCACGACAAGTGGAACCGACAAAACGATGCCAAAAATGAACAGGCTGTAATCTTCGCGCGCGATGGCAGCAATGGCCACGACATTATCGAGGCTCATCACGGCGTCGGCCATGGCAATGGTGGTTACGGCATTCCACAATTTTTGTGAGGCAGTGACTGTCGTGTTGGAGTTATCTTCTCCCACCACCAGTTTGACGGCAATCCAGATCAACAGCAATCCGCCAATCGCCTTGAGGAAGGGTATTCCGAGAAGCCAGACGATAATAAATGAAAAAAGGATCCGAAGTATTACGGCCGCTCCGGATCCGAGCATGATGCCAAGGTTACGGCGATTGTCTGGCAAGGACCGGCAGGCCATTGCTATGACCACCGCATTGTCGCCCGACAATAACAGGTTAACCCAGATGATCTGGGCGACTGCCAGAAGGTAGGTGAAGGAAATTTCCATGAAGTGCCCCGAATCGATAAGCGAAATTGGCGGCAAAAGCTGTTTCACGCAACCCGCCCGGCCGAATGATACTCCGCCCAACTCCTGTCACATTCCGCGCGTGAATACCGCCCTGGGGTAACATTTCTCAAGGATTATTCAACATGCGTAAGATTATTTTGGTTGCGGCCGTTGCTATTGCGGCTTTTACCTCCGGGGCGGAAGCAAAATCCGGTGTTAAAATCGGCGTTCTCTCCTGCGGCATCGAAGGCGGCGTCGGCTTCATTATCGGTTCTTCAAAGGGCATTGACTGCGTGTATCAACCCGCGGGCGGCAGACGCGCTGAACACTATAGCGGCCGCATTGGCAAGCTCGGCATCGATATTGGCGCCACGAATCAAAGCGTGGTGGCATGGGCTGTATTCGCGCCTGGCTCCGTTAAAAAGGGTGCGCTGCGCGGTTCCTATACAGGTGCCAGCGCTGAAGCGACGGTCATTGTGGGTTTGGGCGCCAATGTTCTGGTGGGTGGTTTCCAGAAGGGGATCAATCTGCAGCCCATCAGCGTGCAGGCGCAGACTGGACTTAACATAGCGGCTGGAATTTCCAGTCTTCACTTGAGTTATGCTGGCCGCTAATCTTTTACGACGTCAAGCAAGGGAGGTCGATGAGGCCTCCCTTTTTTGCGATTTCACGTTGAGCTGCGGTAATTGGGAATGTGGCAAATTTGCCGCAACGTGGAGAAAATAAAGCTTCTTTGTGTTTTTGGTTTGGCGGTCAGTGATTTGTCAGCTAAAGGTTAACCGATCCACACAACTCGGGACGGGCACACAAAAAATGACGACTTGGATGAAAACCGCGACACTACTCCTCTCCGGAACTTTCATTTCAGGAATATTCGGGGGCATGGCTTTTGCCGCCGATGTGGATATGCCTACAAGCCTTCCAGCGGTTTCCGGCCTTAATGGCAAGCTGCAGGGCAGCGTGGGCTGGATCGACTTTAACAATATCAGCAGTGATACGGTGTTTCGGGGCGGAGCATCGCTGAGCGTGCCGGTGGGCGACATGTTCGGCCTCCAAGCCGACTTGGCTGTGGTGGATGCTTATTCCGACACGGCTGTCAGCGGCACGCTCCATGCCTTTACACGTGATCCCAACTCCTATCTCCTGGGTGTTATCGGCGGTTACGGCAACGTAGGCTCCACCGATGTGTTCTACACAGGACCCGAAGTTGAGCTCTATCTCAACAGCGTGTCACTGGAAGCCTCGGCGGGCTACATGAACGTGGATTTCGGCTCCACCTCCAAGGACAAGGTGTTCGCGATTGCCGATGTGGCGCTTTATGCCACGGATAACCTGCGTTTGAGCGTGGGCGGGCGCTCCATCGCGGGATTCGAATCAGCCAATGCCGGACTGGAATGGTTCCTGGGCGATATAGGCCTGCCGGCTTCATTCACAGTGAATGGCAGCGTGGGTGAGCATGGCTATACGGAAGTAAGCGCCGGCTTCAATCTCTACTTCGGCGGCGACAGCAGCAAGAGCCTGATCCGCCGTCACCGCGAAGACGATCCACGCAACCGCAGCCTCGATATTTTTGGTGACGCAGGTGCGGGTGCGATCAATGGGGTGTTTAATAGCGCTCCTCCGCCACCGCCGCCTCCTCCTCCTTGTACGGAATCATGTGGATAGCAAGGTAGGCTTGCTAATTCGACAAGGGGAACTTCGTGCTCCCTTTTTTATTCAAACGGTTCGAGGTCGCATTTATATTGAAGGAACTTTCCTGCAGTAGTTAAAGGAACTTCATTCAATTCCTTGAACTTAATTTCCATATCAGGATGAATGTTTTTGCAGATCATTGCTGCTGCGAATTGCCTGTTCACCTCGGCGCTCTTTAAGGGAAGCACATAGCGAACTTCCACTGTAAGTGGAGCTGTTTGAACAATTTGCCAAACATTGGCACCAAATCCCGCACAAAATTCCCTAGTCGGTAAGAAAGGCGATATTCTTCTTCCATCAGGAAGCAGGAACAAATCATTCATTCGACCAGAAATTTTCTGAATCACAGGCAGGGTCTTGCCACAATTACAGGCTTGACCGCTTAGTGCAATGTCACCCTGTTCATATCGGATAAGTGGTTGAGCGGTATTATAGAGAGACGTAACCACCACGCGACCGGACTGCCCTACTCTAGCGGGCTTGTTTTCATCGTTTAGAATTTCAAGATAAGTGAATTCTGAATTAGTGTGAAAGTGGTTACCTGTTTCGCAGCTAATTGCCATTTTGTAGCATTCACCTGAACTGTAGAAGGAAATGATGCGTGCGCCAAAAATCCGCTGTAAATCGCTCCATTGCAGTTCGGTCACCCCCTCACCAAAAGTGACGACCGCATCCAAAGAGAGCTCTATTCCAAGGCGATCTGACTCCAACCCAAGCGCATGTAGACTTGTTGGTCGCGCCGAAACATATTGAACCTGGTTTCGACGGATAAACTCAATTATTTTTTCTGCCGGCGTAGACCTGCTCAAAAGAAATTTGTTTCCCTTTTCCGCAGCTGGCAACCAGCTTGGACCCCAATGCCCTTTGATGAGTCCGTTTGGCCAATCAGTTTCGCTTGTTTGAGGGGATAGGGTTAGAAAATTCTTTGACCAGTCCATACCATGCCATTGATATGCACGATGGAGTGCGAGCTCGGACACCCACATGGCCAAGTGATTGTGGGCAACGATGATGGGATTTCCTGATGTTCCTGAACTATACACATTTTCAATGTCGCCATGGCCCGGGGGAACATGCGTGGCAAGCATGCTGGAACGCTGTTCTGCAAGATGGTGGCGTTTCAGAATCGGTATTTCATTCCAGCGATCCCAGTTAATATCGCCATTTGATCTGAAAACAGGATCAAGGCGGGTTTTATAAAAGGGAACATTCGCTCTGGCGTGACGCAGGAGTTGTGCGAGCTGGCTCCGCTGATAGTCCTGCATTCTTTCAGGCGGCCAGTATTGACTTTCCATCAGCATGTCATAAATTTTTTTATGGAAATCGCTCATGCTGAAAATTCGCGGACAAATTGTTGCTGTTTGCCGCTTGCACCATGATTGTGTAGCAGGCAAAAACGCTGGAATACGGCTTTGCGCAAAGTGCTTGCGATACCTTTACGCGCATGTCCGAGAAGCAAAGCTGTAGTCAGCATTTCGTAGATGCGCTGGCTGAATGAGGGGGTGTCGTTCATCAGGATATCGTAAACATCATAACTTGCCACTTGCCAAGCGGTTGATTTAGCGCAAGCATGGGGTTGTCGGAACACCCATGACGGGGGTTCAACCCCGTTACTCGGGTGCTTCCTTGACCATTATGGGAGCACTGAAACATGGAACCCAACTCAGGCAGAAGATCAACGGGCTCGCGGTGTGTAGCACTCGTGGGCCCATATCTCAGCGGCAAGACCACGCTTCTCGAAGCCATACTGCTGCGC